>MFEF01000033.1 GCA_001777515.1 Candidatus Doudnabacteria bacterium RIFCSPHIGHO2_01_48_18 | reverse complement strand
AATGCACTCCGCAGTGGATGCCGGCATTTTTCATATTTACCAAAAATTCGTCCCGGTTCTCTACCAGAATCGGATAGAGATGATTGCCTGTGTTTTTCAAACCAAACGCTTTATTGTATTTCGCAACTATCGCATTGCGAAGTTTGTTAGCGCGCGGCAGCTTGCGCAGCTGCTCGCGGCCGATCGCGGCCTCGAGATCAGTCATGTCGAAATTCCACCCTGGCCAGACCACTTCGTAGTAAAAACCCGAAGCATCGTTTTGTTTTTTCTGCCCTTGGTAGCGGGATAAAGTGTCTTTTGACAGTCCGCCGTGCACCGCCATCATATACCATTTAGCGTCATCCTTGTCGTCCGTGAGGATCATGCCGCCGCGCACCGTGGTCATGTTCTTTACCGCGTAAAAAGAATAACAGCTCACTCGCCCTTGAAAATCATTTTTCTCCACGCGGTGTGCGCTGTCAAACATTACCGGCACAGGAAATTTTTCAAAACCCTTTGCAAAGCGGGCAGCAAAATGCACTGGTATAACAAGTTTAGTTTTTTTAGTGATTTTGCGTTTTACATCCCGCGGGTCGAGACACCAGTTATCTTTCCGCACATCAGCAAAAACCGGCGTCGCGCCAGCGTTGATCACTGCCGCGGCCGTGGCAGACCAGGTCAGCGAGGGCACGATAACCTCGTCAGTGGGTTTGAGATTCATGCGCTTAAGCACCAGATACAGAGCCATAGTGCAGCCATTGGTCGCAATCGCGTATTTGGCGCCCATGAACGCCGCGAACTCTTCCTCGAGAAGCTTGACGTTCTGGCCGCGAATTAGCCAGCCGCTTTTCAGGACGCGAGCGGCTGCCGTAAGCTCTTTTTGATCAATATTTGGTTTGGTGAGGTTGATTTTCATTTTAGTGAGGGGACAAAGTTATTTTTTAGATATTTGACGCGGTAATACTCATCAACGTTCATGCTTGGGATCTTGCCTGCACGAAAGGCTTCCTGGAACTCCTGCACAGCTTCTGCGATGGTATGTTTTGCTCGAAAACCCAGCTCCTGCTCCGCTTTGCTGAAATCTACCCGATAACTGCGCGGATCAAAATTTTCTTCTTCCCGGCCAAGCTTGGCGTCGGGAAAAAACTCGATAATGTGGCTTGCCAGGTCAATGATCTGATAGTTCTGCTCATTGGAGCCGATGTTGTAAACCCGTCCTGGGAGGGTTGGCGCATGAATGGCCAAATGAATGGCTCTGGCTATATCTTTGACGTGAACGAGCGGGCGCCACTGGCTGCCGCCATGCACCACAAGCCGGCCCTGAAAATGCGCGGTTCCAACCATGCTGTTGACTACGAGATCAAAGCGCGGCTTGGCCGTATAACCATAAGCTGTGGCAAACCGTAGTGAAACCACGTCTGTTGCCTTGTCCTCATAAATTTTTTCTGACAGGACTTTGGTTTTGGCATAAAGCGATAGAGGATTAGTCTCGCTTTCCTCGTGAAATGTCTCCTGCCCAAATCCATAAACCGAACAAGAAGACGCAAACACGATTCGTTTGCCGTATTTGGCGCAAAGCTCAGCGATGACCGAGTTGGCCGCGTGATTGATATCCCAGGTCAGTTGTGGATCGAGGTCAGAGACCGGATCATTGGAAAGAGCCGCAAGGTTGACCACTGCGTCAGCCCGTTTTATTTCCGGTTCCAGTTCTTCCTTTTTGCGAATATCGTCTTGCACCAAGCGGAAGGGAGAAAAATCGCGCGCCTTCGGTTCAAAAAAAAGCGTATCAAAGATGGTCACCTCATCACCTTGCTCGTGAAGCGTCTGCGAAAGGATAGAGCCGATAAATCCAGCACCACCTAAAATTAAAATTTTAGACATAAAACATTCCCCTCCCAAACCTGATTGTTTCAAGGTGGTGCTGGATAAATCCAGCCCCGCCCAGTATGAGAACTTTTTTGCCGTTTTTAGTTTGCATCTCTCTGGTTAAAAAATATTCCCCGAGCTTGCCGATTTCGTGAATCTAGCAAGCTCAAGCAATAATCTTTTTCATTTTTCCAAAAGAGCATAAAATGCACAATAAACTTTACCCCGTTAGAAATCTCAGAAAAATAGTTGAGATACCTGCCGGTTCCCCGATAAAAAAATTGCACAAGATTTCTATTGGGGCTGATCAAATCATACCAAAAAGGGTCAAAAGGTGTCAAACAAGGTCAAATCGCCAACGGCTCAATCACTGTTGAGCCGTAAAAAATGGCTTAAATAACGCAAAAAACAACAGCGGTCAATGACCGCTGCTGAATGTAAACTATTTTGGATTACTCTACTGTGCCGCCATCAGCGTAAGCGCTAAGACTCGCATTGATCGCATTCTCTGGCTTGTAGCCTTTGAGCTTTAGAATATCAATGTGCGGGAAACGCTTCTTTGCGCCGTCGGAGATGAGGTGATACACACCAGCATCATTTACGAGCGTGCCATCGCGAAACTTCACGAGGTCGCCTGTTGGCAGCGCCATGTCTGAATCATTAGCCGGGACAATTTTTCCCAGGTCGAAGCCATAAGTATTAAAAACCTCGATCGACTGGAAGCCCTTGCGCTGACCCCCCAGGATCCACCACACGGTGCGCTTGTCATTCTTGTCGAGTACCAGCGCGCCGTCAGGATGAGCGGGCGCTACTGAATCAATAACTGGGCCGGCTGGATAATCAGCGAGGTTTATCGCAACTGCTTGGTCGAATCGATAACCAAGCCCTTGAAACACCGCCGCAGAGGTGAAACCACGCTTTTGGCCGTTCGCGATCATGTAAATCGTGCGATTGTCAGTTTTATCCAGAGCCAATGTGCCATCAAGAGCTTTTTCTATAGCTTGCGCTTCGCTCGGTAGCGCACGATCAGTACTGTTGGCTGTCACGGCCTGGGAAAATTTGTAGCCGTGCGACATGTATTCCTCTGGATTGCGGAAACCGCGTTTCTTGCCGTTCACCACCAGATAAATCGTGCCGTTGTCATTGATAAGCGTGCCGTTCGGATGAGCTCCCGCTGGAGCTGGAGTCGGACCAGACGGTGGCGGTGTAGGAGCCGGGGCAGGCGTGGGAGTCGGTCCGCCAGCTGGCGGAGTGGGCGCAGGGCTCGGTGAAGATCCTCCCCCTCCGCCGCCGCCTGAGGCACATTGCAAGGCAGTCGGGAAAATTTCTACTGTGGTTGCTGCAGTAGCCGTGATCGTGGCTGTAGCCGTCCCATCAACACAATTGATAACTGTCATCGTGGAAGCAGCCCCAGTTGAGGTATCAATAGCGGAGAGTCCACGGCTCCCGGATTGCAGGTAAAATTTGCTGCTTGCCGGAACTGTAGCTTTCACGCTGCCTGTTCCAACCACTACCGAGGTTGCCTCGGAACCACTGAGAATAGTGACATCGACATCCGGGCTGCTCAAATCGACTGTAGTATCAGCATTGTAAGTCAGGTCAGCCGCGGATACCCAAACTGGAAAAACCAGAATGACCAAAACGAACAGAGCAAAATAAGATTTTAGATGAGCCATAATTGGATTTTTAGAGTTGCTCCAAGAACTATGTATCACTGCAAGTACCGACAGCTACAACCAAAGCCGTTCCGGCAGCATCAAGATAAACCTTGCTTGGCCGGTTGCCGCGCCACATCTGAATGCAGCTTTTGCCAGAATGCGTTTCCCCATTTTCATCCATACCGCCGATCTGCAAGGTGGTCGTACTCGCGGTTCCCGCTTGTTTTGAAACCCATAACCCAGGCGTCGTGGTCGCCGAACTGGTCGCCGCAACGACAGAGGTCGAGTTTACAAATACCACATTGTTTGTGGAGTTACCAATAGTTTCGCTGTTTTGCAGAGCGATGGTCCCCTGAACCTTAAGCGTGTTGGCTGCGCTGCGGAATACCGGCACATCACCGCCGATAACCAAGGCAGTACCCGAAGCGGTTCCACCCGTGTGTTGAAGAACCCCGCCGACATACAGCGAATCCGTAGTTGTCGCCGCATTGGCATTAATACCATAAGTTACCGTTACAGCAGTAGAAACCGCGCCCGTGGTAAGAGTGATTGCACCATCACTCGTGACAGCAGTTGAGGTAAAAGTTAGTGCCGCATGAACCACGGACACTGACAACAAAACCGCAAATACAGCCACAACAGGCACTAATAGCCATTTTTCTTTCATTTAAATTTTGCTCCTTATTTTTATTTCTTAATGAATAAGTGATTTTATTATGGAATCAGGACAATTTTCCGTCAACTATTTATCCACAGCTTACCAACAATAAACTTCCATGAAGACTAATATTCGATGTCGTTTTTGGCGCTGATGATGTCGATCTCGGAAACGCCCGACAGCTCGGCGAGCCGTTTGGCAAATTTTTCGATTTCCGATGGGTTGATAAATTTGATATTGAAGCTGTGATCGAGAACGCGGCCGTTGTCGCGAGCCACCATGTTTAGGAGATTGTCATATTTCAAAAACTCTTTGAATATTTCACGAAGCTGCTCGCCGGAAAATCTGGCGCTTTCCGCAGAAAAGCTCAAGACATAGTCATATTTGCGAATTGAACCAAAATTTGTTTTATAAAGAGCAAACGAAACCAGCATGGCCGCGCCCGCTGTGATCGCGGCAAGCATGTAGTTGCCGGTACCTGAAGCAAAGCCAATCACTACCACCAAAAGCACAAACACGACGTCGCGGACATCTTTGATCGCCGTACGAAAACGGATAAGCGACATAGCGCCAAGCCCGGCAAACGCCAACGACAGACTGCCGCCGATAACCATGACCATGGCCGCGATCAAAAAGCCGATCATTGTGAGGCTAATCGTAAAACTCTGCGAATAGGACAAGCCGCGGTGAGTGGCGCGGTAAACCAGCGCGGCTAGAAACGACAAAATAAATGCGCAGGCAATGTTCAGGAGAATGTTTTCGATACTATAATTAATGGCGGCAAGTTGTGTGGGCATTGTTGTGATTAAATTGGTTTATAATTATTGTCGTCAAAATCAGGGATGAGGCGGCGGACTGCGTTGCCGTATTTGGAAAACGCGAGGCGCTCCAGATTGAATTTCTGCAAAACTCCATGAAACCAGGCTGGCAGGACATTTTGGTATTTGACCTCGAGCACTACCCCGTCCGGATAAATCTTGGCAACCCTGGTGGCGTGTTTGCCAAGGTCGCGCTGCAGGCTGGCGACGATGTCCTCGTCAACAGTGACGCGAAACTCTTTGTTGCGCTTCGCAAGCAGCGCCGTGCGGGCGTAAGACACAAACAATTTTGGCCTGAGGTTGTTTCTCTGCAAAAACCAGTAAATCTCCCGGTGAAACTCGCGTCCAGGCTCGGCTTTGTAAAGTTCATGCAGCTTGCGGCGGAAATTTTGCGGCGCGGCCTCCGTGGGTTTGACCGTGAGCCGGTCCTTGATAACGAGCGCGTCTTTTTTGCGTTTGATCTCCGCGTAAACAACGGAGTCATTTTGCAAAGCGTCTCCATAGTAGCGCAAACGCAGTTTTTTACGGTCCGCAACGCCGGCTTCTTTGTCCCAAAAACAGGCATAATCTGCGGTGTCAAAATACAAACTGTTTACCCGATAATAACCTTTTCCAGTCTCGCGCGCATAAGGATCCCAGTTCATATATGGAAGGAGCGCGGCAACCAAAGGACGGGCCTGCGATTTCGGCAAAAAATACTTAAATTCGAATCGCTGAAAATGCAGGGTTGG
This sequence comes from Candidatus Doudnabacteria bacterium RIFCSPHIGHO2_01_48_18, assembly GCA_001777515.1. Taxonomy (GTDB): domain Bacteria; phylum Patescibacteriota; class Doudnabacteria; order UBA920; family 2-01-FULL-46-14; genus 2-01-FULL-46-14. The sequence continues at coordinate 7,745 of MFEF01000033.1, read as the reverse complement.
TTTTGCCATAGATAAATCCAGCACCTTTCTGTTGGGGTATTGCACCTCGCAAGATTGATTAAGCCATTCATCCCCGCAGCAAGCTGCGGGTATTCTGGAAGGTGCTGGATAAATTTAGCGCGATTTAAGCGTTGTGTCAACGATTCCAGATGCTCTTTCAGCTGGCGAAAAATATCCACAATCATCTGCCGACGCTGCTCATAAACCGAATCTGCGAAGCGATTAGTATAGATTTTTGTCCGGTCGCGGTATAGCGAAATCTTGAAACTTTCGTACGTTCTATCGTAAAACGCCAGATCATCCTCAAGGTTCTTCTCGTCGGAAACGTATCCATATAACCTCTTCCGCTTTTCTTCTAGAAATTCCGGATTGGAGAAAATGCGTTTTGCTAGGGGTCCATAATATTCAAAGTTGTCACGGGCACGCGGATCTTCGATTTCCACGTCCCACGGCACAAAGAAAAATTTATTCTTGGATTTGTCAAAATAGAGACGGACATTGCCTATTGCCTGGTGGGTGGAGTTGGCCAGTTCCTGGTGTATTTGCCAGGCATAAAAATTGTCTTTGTCTACGAGCTCGAATATTTTCGCGTTAAACTCGCTATCCCCGGCCTTGTTCAAAAGCCGCAGCAGCTCAGAGAGGGGCGCAAATTTTTCCGGCGCGTCGTTGCCAACCACTGTTTGCCAATTGGAGAGATCTTTCCACAGGTCGCCGCCAGTGGCCTCCAGATCTTTCTCGCCATAAAAAAGACTGTCATCGGGGACTCCCCATTTAGAAAGCATTTCTTTTGACCAGCCTTCGATCATGAAATACAGACCTTCGGTACCATTGACTGAGAGGTTCGCGAAACCGCTAACCGGATGGTTTAGACCAAGCTTGCCAGCGCGGTAATTATTGAAATGCTCGATAGCAAAATACCGATCATCAGGAATGATAAAATTCATTTCCGTCAGTCCCTGAAAGGAATCTTTGCCCTGCAACCTCACCTGGTAAGATTTTTTGGCAGCGTTCCAGTGCACGGCATTGTCACCGCGGTAGCGAGCGTCAACATCAAAGGATTGATTGCCAGCCGTGAACCTGGCCGGCACGGAGATTTTGTTAGTGTAAACCACGCCCATAAATCCTTCTGGCAGGCTCGCGTCCATCTCGCGCACATTGTTGTCAGAAATCTCAAGCTGATAGTTTGGAACACTGTCGCTCTTGAAAGCGTACGCAAGATATGTAACGTCTGTGAGTTTCCTGATTTGCCAATAGATCGGGAGTACCCGTGTGACAGCCGGATGCTCGCGCAAAAAAGCTGCTCTGGCCTGCGGCGTTGTCAGGTCGCCAACCGTGAACCACGCCCATAAAAAAACTGTCAAAATCATACCGATGATTATGGCTACCGCAATTCTAATATTTCTATCTTTTATGATACGGTAATAAATCGCTGGGAATTTCATTGGAGTATGATTTTAGCACGATTTTCCCACGTAAACAATCCGGCGTCCTTTTTGGCCTGAGACGCGATTCTGTCGGCCAGTTTTGCGTCCGTTAGTACTGTGTTGATGCCTCTGGCTAAATCAGATGGACTGTCGGGTTGCACGAGCACAGCGTTTTTATCGTTTAATACTTCACGAATCGACGGCAGATCAGTCGAGACAATGGGCCGGCCGGAGGCCATGTATTCAAACATCTTGAGCGGCGAAGCAAAATAAGCGTAATGTTCTTTGTTGGGGAAAGGTAAGAGGAGACAATCAAACGCTTGCTGATAAACCGCGAGCTTGTCCGGAGGCACGCGGTGGATGAACTGAGCTTTTTTCCAGACACCAAGATTTTGCGCCAATGTTTTGTATTCGCGAATGTGGCGCTCTAGGCCGCCCACCGCAATGAAACGCATGTTCTCTGGCAAATTCTTGAGCGCTCGCAAAACATCTGCTATGCCTTTTTCCATTTCCTTGGTCTTCAGGCTCCCGGTATATCCCAAAAGTGTTTGGTTGATTGGTAAGCCAAGCTGCTTGCGAGCCTCTTCTTTGGAAAGCTCGATCCCGAAAACCTTACTATCCACCGCGTCCGGAGCGACAATGATTTTGCGCACCTCGATTCCAGCATGCTCGAGCTTCTCTTTGATGAACGGGGTCGTGACCGCGATTTTTTTTGCGCGCTGCCAGACACGAAAATCTCGCCGGCCAATCGATTTTGGGAGGCTGTGCGTCTCAATTAAAAAATCGTTAAAAAACAGGCCGCTCATGTGCTCACGCAAATAAAGCAGATCATATTTCTTAAGCATCAAATAAATTTTGGCAGAAACAAGGAAGCTCAACCGCGACAGCCAGGTGCCAAATTTGGGAAAAATATTGACGATATCAATCGACGGCAACCTCCTGAATGCAAAATTTTTCTCAAGCCCGTAAAATTCAAACGGGTCAGTTTTAATCGGATTGCGGCGGCTCGAGACGACCAGAGTGACCTCATGGCCGAGGCTGGCCATGGATTCGCACATTTTCATGATCTGATAACCGTGCGCTTTTTCGGTTGGCATTCGCCCGCTGTCAAGGTAAACGATTTTCATGAAATAAATTTCTTCACGTATGATTTGACCAAATATAAAAATTTACCGGCGTAACCGGCTGCGTAATACCTAACATCAATATCACTGCCGTTTTTAATGCCATAATTACCTTCTGCCGCATTGAAAATAATCTCGGCGACTTTTTCCGGCGCCATTCCCCCTGCATTGCCCATGCTCGTCGCAGTCAACCCGGGGTGCACGGCTAGCGCCCGCAAATTCGGCATTTCGGCAGCGAGTGATTTGGTGAACCCTCTGATACCCCATTTTGTCGCCGCATACGCAGCGGCGTGCTTTTTTCCGACAAATCCAATACCACTGCCGACGTTAATAACCGATTTTTTAATCAGTGGCAAAAATTCACGGGTAAGCTTAATCGGTCCTTCCAGATTAACCGCAATCTGGCCGCTAATGTCAGAAAATGGCTGTTCCGCCAGGGGCTGCTTCTTAAATATACCGGCATTATTTACGAGTATGTCTATATTTCCAAATTTTTCTCTAGTTTGTTTTGCCGCGCTCATTATGCTTTCGTTACTGCTGACATCCAACCTCAGAACCAAAGTTTCCGGTGCTCCAAGCTGCCTGCTTTCTCTTGCCACCATCTCTGCTTCAGACTCGGAATTTTGATAAGTAATAACCAAACAGTACCCCGCTCTAGCAAACCGCAAAGCCGTACTTCTGCCAATGCCGCGCGAGCTCCCAGAAATAAAGACAGCTTTATTGGACATTTCTTACTGTTTCTAAAAGTTTATTAACTAATATTTCATAAGTATAATTCTCTTCAACTCTTTGTCTTGCAGCTCGGCCGAACCTTTGTCGCAATTCATCGTCCCCAAGCAGTTTTATTACAGCGCTTGCGAGTAATTTTGAATCTTTTGGCGGAACATTGATGCCGGTCTGGCCATCGAGGCTGATCTCAGGCGTTCCTCCAATGTTCGTGCCGACGATTGGTATGCCGCAAGCCATGGCCTCAATCGTCACCTGGCCGAAATGCTCGATCCAAACCGAAGGCATTACAAATATTTTCGATTGATTGAGGTACCTCGGCAGCTCGGTCAGCGGCTGTTTACCAAGCAAAACCACATGATTTTTGATCCCGAGTTTTTCTATGAGCTGCAGCATTCGCTGGCTTTCCCGGCCACCGCCGATGATCCCCAGCTTTACATCTGGAACAGATTTAATGATTTCTGGCATTGCTTCCAGCAAATAGCCGATGCCTTTTTCGTCAAAATTTATTCTTCCGATAAATAGCAGATCGTATTTCTTCTCGAGATCCTCAGGTTTAAACAAATCCGTTTCAATACCGACGCCAATTACGGCGATTTTTTCCGGCGGCAATCCCATATCAAGCCCCTCCTGCGCCGCCGCATGGCTTACAAACACCACCTGCTTTGCCTTTTCATAAATGGTTTTGGCAAATTTTTCTTGAGATTTTTTATCAAGCATCGGGCGCTCGAAATGCCAGCGCCATGCAGTGATTTGCCGGAAAATAAAAGGCGCGCGCAGCAGGTACGCGATTTGTGCCACTGCATAGCCTGTTTCTCTGGCCTGCCAGACATAGACCACGTCGAGATCAAGTTTGCGATCCAGATTCAATACTTGTCTTTGTGTGGCACTGATATATAAGATGCGTAAAAGTTTGTTTATGAAAAACAGTTTCGGGCGATTAAAAAATGGCGGATAATAGCGCAGCACTTTTACGCCGTCAACATTTTTGCTTCCTTTATTTGAAAAAGACAGCCAGGGCGCGATCACATAAACCTCGTGGCCAAGCAGGACTAGCCGGCGCATCTTCTCGATAAAATAATGATAGGTGCCAAGATGCTCGCCGATCTCCTTTTCCGTGCCAAATTTATAAGCGACTACGCAAATTTTCATTTTCGCTGATTGCTAGCAAATAATTTTCCATGACCAGATAATCAATGCCCGAATCCGCAAACGCGCGCACCGCGTCTTCCGGAGTGCAAACAATCGGCTCTTCGTGCATATTGTAGCTGGTGTTGATGATCGTGGGGATGCCGGAAAGCTTATGGTACTCAGCGAGAATGTCGTAATAGCAGGGGTTGTCCTCGCGCTTGATCGTCTGCGGCCTTGCTGTGCCATCAAGATGTACGCAGGCCGGAGCGCTTTGTTTCATGGATGGCGTGCACTGATAGGTAATCGTCATATATTTGGCGGCAACCGGATCGCTGGTGATGCCCACATAACATTCCTGAATTTTTTCAAGCAAGGTGACCGGCGCGAACGGCATAAATTCACTGCGCCTCAGCCTTTTGTTCAGCCAATCATTTACCGCCGGATCTTTTGGCGCGTACAAAATCGAACGATTCCCGAGGGCTCTGGGTCCATATTCCATACGTCCTTGATACAGCGCGACGACTTTGTTGTCGTTGATCAATGACGCGACTTGTTTTGCTGCTTCTGTCATCTTGGTGTAGTGAGCACCGATTTTAGTTAAGTAGTTTTCAATCTGGACGCCGCTATAATCAGGTCCCAGGTACGCAGTTTTGAGAGGCTTTGGCAGCAATTGTTTCTGCCGCGAAAGTGCATACAAAGCCGCACCCAATGCCAGACCTCCATCTGACATAGCAGGAAACACGTAAACATCGCTGACCCCTGGCAGTTCGAGGACTTTCTGATTCGTAAGCACGTTGGCAAATACGCCGCCCGCTAAAACGACTTTATCGAATTTGACCTGCTTTCTTGCATTGCGCACAACCTCGGTTATTACCTCGTCGAGTCTCTGTTGCGCGGCCGCGGCAATATCTTCACGAGAAGGTTCTCCCAAATGCGCTTTCATGCGCGCCGGCTCATAACTGCCCCAGCTCGGCACGAGTTTTCGGGAATCAAAAAATAAATCCTCACGAACTTTGAAACGCAAATCTTCCACCCAAATCGCTTCTCGCATTTTGTCGATTAATTTTGCAGGATCCCCTGCCGCCGCGAGTCCCGTAACCTTGCCGCCGTGTCTTGTGCCAGAAAGAAAACCACAAGCTTTGGTAATCGATCCCCAGAAACTCCCAGGCGAATGCGGCAGAAAAGTTTTATCTAAAATCTTGATTTTGCCATTACTGCCAGTGGCAACGATCGAGGACAGCAAATTGCCAGCGCCATCAGCGGTGATAACAAGCGCGTCTGGCCAGGGAGACGTAAAATACGCGCCGGCCGCGTGCGAGAGATGATGGTCTACCAAAACGGTTTTGGCTTGTGGAAAATTGTCCTTTAGAAAATCTCGCCAGAAATATTTCAGGGTAAATGTTTCCTGCTCCTGATCCACATTCAGTTTATAGTCTTTTGGTTTTTTCCCGCCAAACAATGTCCGCCAAATGGTTCGATACGTTGATAGCGAAAAAATCCGCGCTCGGCGCTCGCGCCACATAAACTCGGCAAAGCGCAATGCCTTTTGCCACAAATTGAGCGTTGGGACGGCGACATATTTGATTTCTTCCGGCTCCACGCCGGTGTATTCAAACAGGGATTTGATTGACAACACCGGAAAATCGCCGTCCAGCTTTTTGCGCGACAGCCGCTCTTCATTCACGGCAAATAAAACATTGCCGTCCATATCAATAAGCGCGACTCCAGATTCGTGGCAGCGCGCTTGCAAGGGCAGGTTTATTCCTAAAATGTATTGCTTTTTTTCTGTCATTTAGTACCTAACTATAACAAAAAATAGCGCAAAAATCTATTCAAAATCAGCGAGAGTAATCTCATTTAGTGTTTTGATTACGCGGTGGACATCCACCGGAGCTTTCTGGTGTCCGTGTGAAAGATGGAAAATTTTCCCAAAGCCGGCATTATGCGCAGCTTCCAAACCCCGCGACGAATCCTCTACCACGAGACACACGGCCGGATCTAGACCAAGTTTTTTTGCCGCTCGCAAAAAAATCTCTGGCGAAGGTTTGCTCGGCACAGTGCCGTCGTCATAAACGATGTTCCCTCGGTCAAACCACTTCTCGAGATTTAGTTTTTCAATAAAAAAATTGACGTTGTTGATTTCTGAGCTCGTAGCAATCGCTCGTGGAATCCTATTCTTTAACAGTAAATCAAATAAATCTTCGGCACCGGGCGATAGGACAAAATCAGGCTTAGTTATCGCTATTTCACGATATAATTTTTCCTTATACTCAATAAGCTCTAAAAGTTTCTCTGCAGAAACATCTTTGCCGAGAACATACCGAAACGCGTTGCGATTATTGCCACCCCAGATGTTTTGTCGCATTTCCTCTACAGACATAGACTGCCCGCGCAGCATCTCGGAAACCCGGATCCACGCTTCTTCATGCCACGGATCATCCCACAAAATCACGCCATTGAAATCAAACACTATACCTTTGTATTTCATTGTTTTACCTCCAAAACAAACATATGATGGTAAGGTGATTCAAACATTATATAATCTTTTTCGATAGAAAATCCACTGGTAAGTATCGCAGAACGCACAGTTCCCAGATCAAACCCCTGTTTACCAATCTCCCAAAAATGCTCGCCAACCTTATTTGTGATTGGAAACAGCGCGGATTTGTATTGCCAGCCTATTCGTCTAAAAAATGGCAGCCTAAATTCGGCTGAGAAATGACGGCCCCAATGCGGTAAAGTCAAAATGAGGTTCTTCACAGCTACCCGCTTGATCTCTGAGAGACAGGTTTTGAATTTCTCGAATGGTAAATGCTCCAACACCTCCGCGCACAAAACTACCTCAAATCTTTTATCCGGAAATGGAATTTTTTCCACGCTTCCCACTACGTCAGGTTTTGTGGCTTCATCAATATCCAAGGAAGTAACTTTTTTGCCGGCAGTTTTAAAATAATTGTTAACTGTTTTGTCCCCCACCCCAATCTCAAGAATAGATTCCGGTTGCAGTGCTGAAACTTCGGCGATCTGATACCAAAAGCTCGACCACCGGTCAAGGTCAGAATATTTCAGGTTGCTGTAACGGCTCATCATGGCTATTTTTTCCCCAAAACTAATGTCAGATAATTATACAAGCTCATCAATTGATCATAGGTGGGAAAATTGTCCTGGAGTTTTTTTCTGATCATCTTGATATCCACGAATTCACCTAAAAGAGCATGCCTCTCCATTTCATTCCAGACAGGGATGTGCCGTTTCTGTGCTAGATAATCCTGGTAACCATAAGACATGCCTTTTTTCCCTTTGGCAATGACCTCTGCGGGAACACCGCGAAGGAGCGCGA
>MFEF01000032.1 GCA_001777515.1 Candidatus Doudnabacteria bacterium RIFCSPHIGHO2_01_48_18 | reverse complement strand
GGCTCTGCCAGGTGGCCATTCCGTTCCGCAAGACCAACCAGAGAGTTAAACCTGGCCAGATTCCAACCGCAGAGGTTAATTATTCACCAAACTCTATTATAAACTCTGGACACGAACAAAAAAATGTGCTATAATACCAATGTAAGTTTCACTTTTTCCGAAACAAAAACAAAAGAAAAACTAAATAATGCAAGAGAATTTATCTGCTTTTGAGGAAGCCCTTCTCAAAAAGCCTTCTTCCCAAACCTACAAACCAAAAGTCGCGCGTATTATTGCTGTCCTCACGGTGCTGCTCTTCTCAACTCTTTATGCGCCCGTGGCGCAGACCCGCGAAACAGAGCTGGACCCGGAATCTCTGCTTACGGTCCTCAACCAAGACCGCGCGAGATTCGGCCTTGATCCTCTCGCCGCTGACAACAAGCTGCGGATCGCGGCAGAAGCCAAGGCCCACGACATTCTCGCGAACGGTTATTTTGCGCACACTGCGCCCAACGGCACTGAACCTTGGGATTTTATAAAAAATACTGGTTTCAAATATTCTTTTGCCGGCGAGAACCTCGCCATCAACTATACGAGTTCTTTTGAGCTTCATAATGATTTTATGGATAGCGTTCATCACCGCGAAAATCTTCTGTCTCCCCTCTTTTCCAACATCGGGATCGCGGTAGTAAAAGGAAAATTTCAGGACAAAGAGGCGGTTGTGACAGTTCAGATGTTTGCTTCGAAAGCGGATCAGCTGGCCGTTTCGACACCCGCTCAAGGCCACCTCGAGTGAAATCGAGATGGTGGCCGCCAATTAATTTACATTTCAGGGTTAGTATTATGTCAGGGGTAAAAGGAAGTTGATCCCAAAAACCGGGGTCCCCCAAAAATTTTAATTTTTGGGGTGCTCCCAGGGTCTTCTTCCAAAACAAAAGCCCGCCAGTGAGGCGGGTTTTTGTTTTTTTGATTTTGATTTAAATCTGTCCGCGGACAAATTTATTTTGTAACATCATCTTCGATTGAATCGAGGATTTTCTTTGCGTGGTCACGACCACCAAGACCGAAGGCAATACCTCCAGCAATGGCGAGCATCGCGACTACCGCGCGGAAAAGATCTTGAACGAAAGTCTCAGCAACGCGCAACTCAGAAAGAACCGCCAAGAAAGTGAAAATCAAAATGGCCCATTTGGTGAGCAAGGCCAGGCTGTCTGATGTGCGAAGACCAGAGGCTTGCAGGGCATGACGCACAACGCCGTGCATGAAATTGGCGGCAATCATACCAACAAGCATGATCGCGACCGCTACGATCACGCTTCCGAAATACGGAATAACTTGACCGTAGAGAAATGAACCGACCTGAGCCAAACCCAGAATGTCAGCCGCCGCAACAAAGGTGGCGATTATGAAAAACCATTTTACCAACCAGTTGCCAAAGGTGGCAACGGAAAGTTTTTTTCCTGTGCGCTCAGATAATTTATCCATGCCGACAGTATTTGCCAAGCTGTCGACTTTGAGAGTTTCGAGAATTTTTTGAACGAGACCACCGAGTGCCGCTCCGATCATCCATCCAAGAATCAAAACAATGACGGCAACGATAAAGTTCGGCACAAAAATAGCCAAACGATCGTAAAGTCCCTGCAGTGAAACTGCTACTACTTCTCCTTTTGGCATTTTATAAATTCACCCCCTTTCTAAAAATTAATTGTTTACGATCCTAATATCTGGATATAAACCCGGCGTTTGCGGCCGCCGTCGAGTTCCACAAAAAAAATACTTTGGCGCTCGCCGAGAAGGAGTTTCCCTCCCTCCACCGGAACTGTTTCGCTGTCTCCCAAAAGAAATGCCTTGACGTGCGCATGCCCGTTGGAACGCTCGCCCGGCTCAATTTTGGTTCGGATTTCAAACAAATCATGAGCATAGTTGATGTCTATGGGCGCCGTGCGGTAAAGCATCTTCATAATGTCCTGCTTCAGGAGAGGCTCGTTGTGGTTGACTCGTACGGCAGCCGTGGTGTGCGGGCAAAAAACCACCGCGGCCCCGGATTTAACCTTGGATTTGGCTACAGCCTCTGCCACGCCTTTGGTAATGTCAACAATCTCAAACTGGGTGGTGGTTTCGATGTTGATTTCCGACAGATTGGCCATATTATTTGCCTTCTTCCTCCCCTATTTTCTCCTTCAGAGAGCTCAGGCGTGAGGTAATGATCACCGCGATAACGGTGACTATTCCGGCATATATAAAAAGAGAAAGAACTCCTTTCCCTTTTGGAATAAATTCATCAATTAGTTTTTTTATTGCTTCATTCCAGGCAAGTGCGGCCACCAGGCTAAATGCCGCGCCCATCATCGTTAGACCTTCACCAATAATCTTCATCTTGTTGTTTGGATTTTTGTCTCAAAAACTGACTTAACTTTTATATATTATAGCAAATTATCGCTGCGCTGTCAAATTTTCTACCAGCACATTGCTCCCGATGTATTCCACACAGAAATACTAATGTTCGGGTCCGGCACATTGCAGGGAGGCAGGCTCGCCTGGTCATTACGAGCCGGGTCTTTGAATTTTAAAAATTGACCATTAACGTCCGCAAGAGTCATATCGTCAATACCGCGATCAAGGAATTTGTAATTAACCCCGTCTGAATTATATATATAACACGCGGTATTAGCAGCGGCATTCATTGAGGGATCTGCCGGAAGCCAGGCCATATAGGCGGGCACAATGCCTTTTGCCGCAGCAGGATCATAAACAACCAGATTCTGAGCGAGGCTGCCCCAACCTGCGCACTGGCTCCGCCACCCTCCGCTTACCGGATAGCGATTATTGTCATCATAGTAGAGTTCGAGTGCGGTCTGAATTTGCAGCAAATCGGAAACTCTTTTCGCGTTTCTGGCTTTCGCTCGTGCGGAATTTAAACTCACCAGAATCACGCTCGCCAGGAGAGCAATAATAGAAATGACGACCAATAGTTCGATGATAGTAAACCCGGCTGATAAATTAGTTTTGTTCATCGCTGCGCTGTCAAATTTTCCGCGGCAGCACCCACTGCTTCCGAAAATGTTGGATAGGCGTGGATCATGCGCGCCATGGTAGTTACCGGGATTTTCGCTTTCATGGCTAGCGCGATTTCGTGAAGCAGTTGACCCGCGCTCTCCCCGACCACGTGTCCGCCAAGGATGAGGCCGCTCGACGGCTCCACAATGAGTTTTATAAACCCTCTGCTATCGCGGTTGATGAGGTACCGGCCCAGACCGCCGATTTTATAGGTGCCAGCTTTGTAGGGAATATTCTTTGTTTTGGCCTGCGCCTCGGTTATGCCAACGCTCGCAACCTCTGGATCGCAAAACGTGACCCTGGGCACCACATCATAGTTGGTCTTTTCATCGTGGCGGTGGCAAATGTTACGGCCAACGAGATCGCCTTCGTACGCGGCGGTATGAGTGAACTGCCAATTGCCGGCCGCGTCTCCGGCTGCCCAAATATGAGCCTGGCTGGTTTGCAGATATTCGTTTAGCTCCAGGCGTCCTTGCGGCGTGACCTTTACGCCCGCGGCCTCAAGGTTTAGATCAAGGTTGGCCCGGCGGCCAGTGGCCACGAGGATTTCCGCGCCTTCCACGTTGAACTCGCGACCGCCAGCGCGGCCGCGGATGATTTTATAGCTGCCAGCTCGGGTTACATCGATGATCTCGCAGTCCAGGATAATGTGCACGCCCCGGTGCTCCAGTTCTTTTTGCACGTAATCGGCAATGTCTTTATCCTCACGCTGCAGAATCTGCGGCTCACGCTGCAGGAGCGTAACAGGTCTCCCAAAACTGGTAAAAATCTCGGTAAATTCCGTGCCGATAGGACCGCCGCCAATTACCACAAAGGATTCGGGCAGATCACCAGCTTTTACCGCGATGTCTGATGTCCAATAACCGCTCTCTGCCAGACCCGGAATCGGCGGGATAAATTCCTTTGAGCCCGTGCCAATGACCGCGTGGTTAAAGGAATATTTTTTTTCGCCAATCTCCAGCTCGTGATCTGAGACAAAACGGGCTTTACCCCATAGCAATTCAATGCCGGCGTTGTGCAAATTCCGCTCAATACGCGAACCAGTCAGCAAGCCTATGACCTCGTCCCGATAGGCGGCAAATTTCTGAAAATCAACGCTTGGGTTTTCAAGGATAACGCCAAATTCACCCGCGCGCTTGGCCATTTTATAAATCTCCGCTGCCTTGAGCCAGGCCTTGGTGGGCACGCAGGCATAGTTGGGACAATGTCCCCCAAGCCGGTCTTTGAACTCTTCAACAATCGCGACCTTCATTCCCGCGCGCTTGGCCACGAAAGCGGCTGATCCTCCGGCAGACCCAGAACCGATGGAAATCACATCATAGTCATATTTATTCATTTTGCGATTTGGTTACTTTTTGTTTCCCTTAGGCTTTATATAAATCAATAATACCAAAAACGCTGACAAATAAAAAGGGTTCTCGATCGAGAATCCTGAAAATCATTCGGCGAGTGAAGCAATCACCAGCAATGTTGCCGCACTCCAGGCTTGTTTTTTGCAAGCCGATTTGTATCGCTGCACGGCATCGCCGTTAAACGCAAACAGTTCCACTGGAGAACCAAAATGTTCAATGGCGCGCGTAATCGCCCGATGAATCAAATTTGCTTCCTGATAAAAACCAAAATTTTCAAAGCCTTGCGCAATCATGCCGTTGTCATGCGGCCAGATACTGCCCATGTGGTAGCCGAACGGATCAAATTTTACGGACTGCGAAGAGAGTGTGCGAATTCCGCCATTCGGCTCGAACATATCCGGCTCCAGGAGTCTGCGCACCACTTTTGAAATAAATTCTTCTCGCAAAATGCATTCCGGATATTTTCCCATGTCTTCACCGGTAAGCGCTGCCCATAGTGTGTGCCCGATGCTGGAGCGGGTGGATCGCAAGGGCTTGCCCGCGCCATCGATCGCGCAAACGATCTCCGAATCACTGAGGAATTTTTGATTGAAAATCTTTTTCAACTCCGAAGCTCTCCTGCCCAGGCGCTCGGCGAGAATGGGGTCAGATTTTTGATAATGGTTTGACCACAGCCGAAGCGCAAGAAACGTGTATGCCTGCACTTCCATTGGAGCGATGGGATAAGTGATCCATGAGCCATCCTCGTGAAAAACAGATTCTGTGCTATCCATCCATGATTGCGTGACCAATCCCCCGCTCTGCCGCTCGGGAGGAAATTGATAGTCAACAAATCCGTCTTGGTTGCTGTCAGCGTAGAGGATGATCCAGTTGAGCGCGGCTTCGATATTGTGCCGAGTGGCGCGCAAAAATTCCTCGTCCTTGCTTGCTTGATAATAGCGGTAAAACGCGATCAGCATGAGCGGCGTGGAATCTACACTGTCATAATTGCGCATCACATTGTCCTGATACAGATACCACGGACGGATTTCCTTTTTCGTAAGATGCTCATGTCCTTGACGCCGGAATTCATGAATACACTTTCCCGGTTGTTCTCCGCTCTCGATGTTTTTCACCCGTCCTTGGAGTTTCGCCAAATTGAGCAAGCTTTTTTTCACCAAATGCAAAAAGAACGGATCCCCAATTCGCTTATGCACCTTAAGCAATGCCAGATCTGTGATGAGTGAATCGCGCCCAAAAATGCAGCCAAAAACTTCCTCGCGGCTCGAGGCTAGAATCCCTTCTTCGGTTTCCAGCTCCCGGATTGTGCTAATGCCCATATCCCAGAGCGCTCGCTTTTCCATTTTTTACCTCCTAATATTTTTTGGTAAATGACCTCGTATCCATCAGCCATTTTTTTAGCGGAAAAATTTGTGAGTGCATATTTTCGACACGTTTCTCTATCTATATTATCAATACTCGAAACTGCGTCAACCATCCCCTCCAAATCTTGTACTACATATCCAGTTTTCCCGTTTTTGATGATTTCCGGGATGGAACCCTTGTTAAAGGCAACTGCCGGACAGCCGCAAGCCATCGCTTCGATGAGCGCTAGACCAAAGGGTTCCCGCCAAGTAACCGCGTGCAAAAAGCACATTGCCCGGCTCATGAGCCGATTACGCTCTTTTTCGTCCACTTCCCCAATCCACTGGATTTGTTCGGAGAGGTGCGGCTCCACATACTGGTAAAAATAATTTTTATCGGTCGGTTCAAGTTTGGCGGCGATTATCAGGGGAAAGTTTAGGGCTTGCGCTGTCTCGATGGCGAAATGCACGCCTTTTTCCGGAGAGATTCTGCCGACGAACAACAGGTAGCCGTCGTGTTCGCGGGAAAACGGAAAGTGCTCCATGGGCAAACCGTTGTAAACCGTTCCGGCATGATTTATGCCTGGCGCGAGATAGGCTTGCGATTGCGAAATACTGACTTGAAAAGGGCGGCGCAAGATTTGAAAAATCTTTCGGTTTTCGCCCGTGTAAGGTGCATGCATGGTCATCACTACCGGAGTCTCGCAGGCGTTGGCTGTCGGTAAACTCAAAATTGAATTGTGGTCATGAATGATATCAAATTCCTTCTGCCGATTATAAGCCAAACCAATGTTCAGCATAGTGTGAACATTGGCGCCGTAAATCTCTTTGATCTTGGCGGCGCGCAGTGCTTTGGGATAAACGGAAACCAATTTTGCCGAAGTGATTGAATCTCCGCTGGCAAACAAAGTCACGTCATGCCCGCGATTGACAAGCTCCTCGGTCAAAGCGTGCACCATGCGTTCAGTCCCGCCGTATTTCGTGGGAGGAACGCGTTCAACAATGGGAGCAATTTGTGCGATTTTCATATAAGCAATTATAAAAATCCCAGCAATCGTTAATCATTAGACAAATGTCCAAAATATAACTCTGCAGAAAAACTAGGCAGCAAAAATCCGGCTTCTCAGCCGGCTCGACCGCTTCGCCCCGTCATGGTCATATTTGTGTGAGCTATCTAGAAAAGTTTATCGCTCCTGATCCGCATCTCCCCTGTTTCCGTGCCAAATCCCAAACCATCCCCTCTAACCTCTCCAGTTGCGAGATCGCCGTCATCGAGAATTTGATCAATCTCCACTAGGTATTGGTTGGGTATAGGCGAAGTATTGTCCAAATCGCTCGTTCCTGGTTTGTCGTCATTCAGGGTAAAAATAGAGTCATTTATGGCGTCCCCGTCAAAATCCGCGTATTCAAAATCCACATGACCGCCCCAGGGATGAATCGAGTTCCACAGCGAGACATAAGGACCGTCCCAATCCGTAACGCCCATGTCCGCGCTAAACGGATCGTCAGCGGCAGTGCAATTCAGATTGCAGGGCGTAGGATAAGCGCCGGTATCATTGACGTAAAGAATCAGGGCTTTTTGCACGGTTCTGACCAGATCCGCGCTTTTGGCAGCCTGAGCTTTTTCCCTGGAGCTATTGAGCCTGACCACGATAATCCCGGCCAAAATACCGATAATGGCAATAACGACGAGGAGTTCGATTAGAGTAAACCCAGCACCACTTTTGCGTGCCTGGAGTTTAACGGGTTTTTCAGACCCTGAAATTAATGACCTTAAAAAAAGTGGTGCTTGGGTAAAACCTTTTTGTTTCATTGGAGATTTTGTGAGTTTCATATATTATAGCAAATCTTGTATAATTAACAAAATAACCCGGGTCTTGGGGGAATAGTTCAATGGTAGAACACTGGTCTCCAAAACCAGGGATGAGGGTTCGATTCCTTCTTCCCCTGCCAGAAAATACCCGATTTTATTGACGAATTTACTGTACTTGCTAATATATCAGTAGACCATTAAAAATTAACAATTTATCAAATGGCAAAAATGACAAAGTCAGAGATCCTGGCCGCCCTGGCCGAAGGCACCAACATGAGCAAAAAAGAAGTTGGTGAATTCATGGAGAAAATGACCAACCTCGCTTACAAAGAGGTTAAGAACAGCGGTGAATTTGTTCTTCCCGGCCTCGGCAAGCTGGTCAAAATCAAGCGCGCAGCCAGACAGGGCCGCAACCCGGCAACCGGCGAAACCATCCAGATCCCGGCCAAAACAGTCGTCAAATTCCGCGTCGCCAAGGCAGCCAAAGAAGCAGTTCTGTAAGACCTCAGAAGTCACAAAAAACCCCGTCCGTGCCGGACGGGGTTTTTTCTATTTCTTCATTTCCTTGTGCGGAGTGTGCTTGCGGCACCATTTGCAGTATTTCTTGAGTTCCAAGGCTGTCTGCACTGATTTCTTGTTTCTCGTGGTATTGTAGTTGATGCGCTTGCAGACCGTACACTGCAACTTTACCAAATTTTCCTGTGCCATGTCGTTTCGGAATCTTAAATATTAATTAGGGTTAATTTTAACAGTTTCTTTGCCTTTTGCCAAGTCCTGACCGCCCGTCAGTTTCCATCTCTGTCCTTCTGCTTCAAACGCGGCAACCACGCGGTAATATTTGCGGTCAGAGCCCGTGCTTTTTAACGTCTCGAGCAAAACGCGAAAAGCGTTACGCGTATCATGATAAACCACGTAAACAAAGGGCTGGTTTTTTACAAACTCAAGCTCTTTGATGGCGAAAATTTCCGTGGTCGGCGGCGTTGGAGAAAGATCATTTATTTGCTGGGCAATCTCCTGCCCTGCTTGTTCGTATTCTGTGCTTGCCAAGGAAACGCGGGAAAAATTTTGCGGCTTATTTTGCGAAAAACTAAACACGAAAATCCCTGCGATCAAAGCCAATGCAATTGCGATTGCCAGTTTCATATTTGTGGAGCCCACGAGCAGAATTGAACTGCTGACCTACTCCTTACCATGGAGTTGCTCTACCAGCTGAGCTACGTGGGCGTTAACTGTCATCAAATTATAAATATAAAGCCCCGGCGGGTCAACCGCCGAGGCTTTAGGACGATTTTGAGCTTTCTATTTGATCACCGCGTATTGTTTGGTAACCCATCCAGTCTTGCCGTCGGCAAGTTTGATTTCATACCAACCGCCATTTTCTTCAGTAGTGGAAACAAGGAGAAACACCTCGCCTGGCTTGACCTCAGCGATTTTCGGGAAATTGGTGCCAGCGCCACCGCGCACATTCAGGAAATTGGTCGGGGTGCTCTGAACCTCAACAATCTGCGCGGGAGCTGGAGGCGGAGCAGTTTGAGCCGGCGCAGGCGTCGGGTTCGCTGTTTCCGAGCCTCGCGCTTCGTTTTCTTCGGGAATAGTGATCTGGGGCAGGCCGGAATCTTCCGGAAGCGCCGCAGGACGAACCATGTTTAGATACAGTAAAACCCCAGCACCAACGAGCGCTCCCAAAATCATGGCAACCAGAATCAGCTTTGCGAGCCGGTGATGCGGATGCTGATCACTGACCACGATTTTGGAATCAAGCAAGCGGCGTTCGCTCAATACGCCCGCGTCGATCTTTTTTGGCTGCGGTCTTTTACGCGGGGTGGGGACAGGAGAAGAGTCATTGATTGGAACGTTGGAGGGGTTGTTGACTGGCATGTTCTTTTTTTATTTAATTAATTTTTTATAGGTAATGAAAACACAAACGTTGTGCCTTTGCCTTCCTCAGAAATGAAACTGATTTTGCCTCCCATGGTTTGGACCAGCGATTTGGCGATAAACAGTCCCAGGCCCGTCCCGTCAGGAGAGAGTTTAATGACATTGCGGCTGCGGAAAAATCTCTGAAATACCCGATCCTGTTCATTCTTGGGGATACCCACTCCCGTGTCCGCTACTGAGATCAGAATATTGGCGCCCTTTGTTTCCAGCGCGACGCGGATTTTCCCGCCGGGTGGAGTGTATTTGATGGCGTTGGTGAGGAGATTCACCATCACCCGTTTTAGCTTGTCAGGATCAGTTTCCACCATCGGGAGAGGGCCGCTGACAATCTCGAAATCAATGTTGATACCGGCTGATTTGATGAGGGTGCCGTGGCTGTCAATAATCTCCTCAATAATTTTTTGAACCTGGAGGGGCCTTATCTCGAGATGTATCTTCCCTTCCTGGATGCGCGATACATCCAAAAGATCATTGACGAGTCCGATCGCTCGCTCGTTGGAGCGATAAATCTCCCGCAAATAGTCTTCCTGTTTCTTGGTCAATTTACCGGCTCGTTTTCCTAGCAGGATTTCGCAAAACCATTTGACGGCGGAGAGCGGTGTGCGCAGCTGATGGCTGGCAAGCGTTACAAAATCATATTCAATATTTTGCAAGCTCACTTTTTCTCCGCTGCCTAAAATGTTTTTAACCTTAGCCATGTACGTTTTATTATACAGGCTCGGTTATACTTTTACAATTTGCGGAACTTTTTCCTCGGTCAAAGGCAAAGAGAAATAAAAGGTCGTGCCTTTCCCTTCCGCGGACACCACATTGATGCTGCCGCCGTGCGCTTCGACAATACCTTTAACGATCACGAGGCCCAAACCAGTCCCCTTTTTCTCAGTTTTGGCTGCGGTGGAAAGCTGCTGGAATTTGTTAAACAAGCGCTTCATCTCTGCTTGCGGGATCCCCATGCCAGTGTCGGAAATACTGATGATTAGCTCCTCGCCGGAACAGACATTGCCCTTGCTGATAACCTGCCAGGGCAATTTTAGCTTCGCTACGTAATCCGCGAGGTCATCATTTTGTTTGCAGACAAACGCGCAAATAGTAATCTTGCCGTCAGGCGGCGTAAATTTGATCGCGTTCGAGAGAATATTGTTGAACACCTGAGTGATTTTCATGTCGTCAAAAGACAAGACTTCGGGAACTTCAGGAAAAATATTCTCGATAATCTCGACCCGGAACTCGGCAGCTAGAGTGCGAAAAGATTGGGCCCGCTGCTTGATAATCTCCTTAATGTTTCCCGGCCGTTTGAATACCTGCAGCTTTCCTGATTCAATCTTCGCTACATCGAGAAGGTCATTGACAAGGTCGAGCATAGAGTTCGAGTTGACGGAAATCAGGTTGACGAACTCCTGATACTTTTTTTGCTCTTTTTTGATCTTGTCATTTTTGAGCAGGTCCGCAATGGACCGAATGCCAGTCAGTGGCGATCTGAGCTCATGAACCATCATCGATGTGAAATCTTCGCGCATTTTCTCCAGTTCTTTTTCGTGGGTAATATCGTGGAACAAAACCACGCTGCCAATCGCATCGTTTTTGTTGTCCTTGACCGGGGAAATGAGGATCTGCACAAAATGTCCATTGATCGCGACCTCGTCCTCAACGATCACTTGATCGCGACGCACGCTCTCCTCGATTTTGGTGCGCAGGTCAAGATGGTCAGAAAGCTTGTCGAGGACATCAAAAATCGTGGGGTTTTCTGTTTTAATGCCAAGCAGATTTCTGGTCTGCGGGTTGACCACGATTACCCGGTTGGCTGGATCCACCATAAGCACGCCGTCTGCCATACTGGAAACCATAGAGTTGAGCTTGCCTTTTTCTACCTCGAGCACAGTCTCGAGTTTCGAGATCGCTTCCGAGGCTTGGTTCATGATGGTATACAAAATCTCGACCTCTTGGCTGGTGCGGTACAAACCGGGCTGAGTGGAGGCGACCGTAAAAATGCCGGCAGGCCGGTTGTTTATGACAATCGGAATATTAAAAAACGACTCGACCTTTCCAATATTGGTCGGGTCAGTGACTACGCCGGTAATAGTTTCGTCGATGTCAGAATCTGAATATTTTTTTCCAAAGAGGGTGGAAAACGATTTGAGCATTCTACTCCTGGCATCGGCGATAAAAGCTTTACTGACCGGTTCGGCCAAGTTTACATGATACAAGAGCCTTCCACTCTCGAGGGGCAGCATGTATACCACCATGGAATACGGCAGCAGCGTGCCAAGAGAAGAAGAAATAACGTCCACAATTTTTTGGACATTGAGAGAATAGCCGATCCTTTCTTCCAATTCACGCAAGATTGACAGCTCATACATACGCCGCCGCATCATTTCTTCGCGGTCGACAAGCTTGGCGTAAAGGCGGCGAAACTCAAACCAAGCTGCGGCTAAAACCAGCAAGCTAAAAATTGCTGCCCAAAATATGGGATCGCTGGGAATGTCGAAATAGATCATTTAGATATTTTTGTTTTCGGAAAACTGGAGCTGCTATTTCGCGATGTGAGTCAGCTTGGAAAATCCTATCCCGCAGAACAAAAGGCCGAAAAGCAAAAGGCTGTTATGGATCATGTCTGGAGCAATGTTGAACGAGTCGATCACGCTGAAATTGCCCACAGCGCCAAAGACTCTGTCAAAAGCTTCAAGCGTAAAGAAAATTATCCCGAGGCCGATCCATTTCAAGGCTGTGCCGATGAGGCCGCCGTAAGATTTAGTGGTTTGCCACAAAGAATAGACCACACCGATTACGACAGCGATTATCAGTCCTTGTAAGATGAGAATCATTTATTTAGATTGAGTTTTATTTCCGGATATTTTGCAAAAACCGGATCCAAAATATTTTTCACGATCGCCCCCGAAAGAGCTATGTATTCATCGACCAATTGTTGCAATATCTCTTGCGAATGAGTCTCGTCAAGCTTCGTGACCTTGCCGGTTTCGTCGAGAGTCAGGCCGCCGATGTTTTTTGCCTTACGGACCGCGATCTCCGGACCCAAAATATCCATTTGCTTGCTGACGATCTCTTCGATGAGGCTTTTGTAATCAGCAGGAGTGCTCATTGGTATTGTTTAGTTTTGACCTTCTTTGCGAGCAATCACTGTTTTGACCTTGTCGAGTAAATCCTCGAGTTTGTAATTGGCTTTCACGAGATAATCCATTGCCCCAAGCGAAAGCGCTTCCGAGATGCGCTCGTAATCAGAAAGGTTGGTGAGGATAACCACAGGAACATCCCTGGTTTCCGGACTGCCCTTCAGACGCTGCAGCATTTCCATGCCATCCATTTTCGGCATAACTAAATCAAGCAGAATCAGATCTGGTTTAAATGATTTTACTTTATCGAGACCCTCTTGCCCATCATTTGCTCCATCGACTTCGTATCCCCCGCTGGAGAGCTCTTCTTTGAGAGCGGTGAGCAATATTTCTTCGTCTTCGACTACAAGAATCTTTGCTTTCTCAGCCATGTTGTTAATTTGTTTCATTAATGGTTAGGTAATGTACTAGTATATTATAGCACTAATTGACCCGTACTGTCAAAACTGGTAAAATACACAATACTGCCGGAGTAGCTCAATGGTAGAGCAACGCTTTTGTAAAGCGAAGGCTGGGGGTTCAATTCCTCTCTCCGGCTCCAGAATAAAATAGCACTTTGACAATATCGGAGTGGTCAACTAAAATATTTACATGGCCAGACGATGGAACATCGCCGAGGAAGATCTAAAACGCAAAGAGCTTCTAGTTCTTTATGTGAAAGAAAACCGCACCATCAGCGAAATTAGTCGAATTCTATCGTTATCGGAAAGTGCGGTTTATGACAGACTTCTGAGATTAAATATCCAAACCCTCCGCCATAAAAAACCTGGCTTCAATAATGTAAATCTAAAAGTAACAGTTCCTGACAAATATACAGGTGAGTTGGCAGAGTTTATTGGTATATTGCTTGGTGATGGGCATTTATCCCCCACTCAAGTTACTGTTACATTAGGCACAAAGGAGAATACATACGCTGAATATGTGATCCGGCTTATGAAAAATTTATTTAATGTTAAACCTAAAATAATTTTTTCCAAATCAGGATATGCAGTAATTTATTTGGGTTCTGCACCAATCGTACGATGGCTATTATCAATGGGCTTGGCGTTCAATAAGGTAGCAGCTCAGGTATCTGTTCCGGAATGGTGCTTACGGAAAAAAACTTTCATGATCGGGATGATGCGTGGCCTAATTGATACTGACGGGTCCATTTATAAACTAAAATCGGGTTCAATCCAAATCTCTTTCTGCAATCGTTCCCGTCCTCTTTTAGAGTCAGTGCGTTTAATCCTATTGCGATTAGGTTTTAATCCTTCCCGAGTGGGCGAGAAGAATATATACCTTACAAGAAAAGATGATGTATACAAATATGTTACTGAAATAGGTTTTAAGAATCCAAAACACAAAAGCAGATATTTGATGTTTACCAATATGGGCGGTTCGTATAGCGGCAATTACTCCAGACTGTAAATCTGGCGGCCATCGGCCTTCGGGGGTTCGAGTCCCTCACCGCCCACCACAAAAAATTCCTCAAATGAGGAATTTTTTGT
>MFEF01000031.1:42493-43285 GCA_001777515.1 Candidatus Doudnabacteria bacterium RIFCSPHIGHO2_01_48_18 | reverse complement strand
TATAAGCCAAATGGTACAGGTTATGATTAAGGT
The DNA here is from genome assembly GCA_001777515.1 of Candidatus Doudnabacteria bacterium RIFCSPHIGHO2_01_48_18. Classification (GTDB taxonomy): domain Bacteria; phylum Patescibacteriota; class Doudnabacteria; order UBA920; family 2-01-FULL-46-14; genus 2-01-FULL-46-14. The sequence continues at coordinate 43,252 of MFEF01000031.1, read as the reverse complement.
ATTAATTCCTAATCTTGTACCCTATGATCTTTCAACTCAATCAGATCCCTTCGGAAGCGAAAATCCAAAAGCATTTAAGACTCATTGTCTTTGGGAACAACATCAAATGCCCTCTCTGTAATTCTCGGAGTGTCTATGCTTACGAGAATCGCTACCGCTGCCGGAAATGCCGCAGATCATTCTCCTTGCTCTCTGGAACGTACCTTAAATCTTTGAAATTATCACCAAGGACTCTTTGGGCCGTTCTCTGGTGTTTCTGCAACCGTATCCCGGTTAAACAAGCCATGAGCCTGACTCACCTGTCTAATGAAGCTGTGAGGCGAGCCTATGACCTGTTCCGCTCTCAAATCCCTGAAGAATTCAATATTTTAAAGGATGTGGTGCAGATGGATGAAGCATTCTTCTTTGGTAGAAGAAGTACCGCTTTAGTGCTGGCTAAACAGATTGGAACCAGAGAATTAGCCTACACCATACACTCGGAAACCAACTTAAATCGCTCTCATGCCGCAGAGTTCCTGTTCCAGAGTGTTGAACCAAATACTAGGTTACAGACTGATGGCGGAAGTATTTACAAAGCCATTGAGAATTGGTGGCCAGTGAACCATAGAGTGGATATTCACCGGAAATTCCAGTTTGGCCTGACCTCGGAGATTGAGGGAATGTTCGGCAATCTGCGGACTTTCATTAGAAGAATGTACCACCATGTCAGTCCCGAGAAGTTCCCAAGTTATGTGAGAGAATTCTGTGCCAGATTTTCCT
>MFEF01000031.1:0-42476 GCA_001777515.1 Candidatus Doudnabacteria bacterium RIFCSPHIGHO2_01_48_18 | reverse complement strand
AGATTTTCCTCACCCCAAATGTTTAGTTCACCCAATGATTTCCTTACTAGAACGATTAAGCACCGTACCATTTGACTGGTAATACCCTTTTGCCAATAGAAAAATGGTCCGGTTAACGATATGGTATCCTGGCCTTGCCAGTCCGCAGCAACCACGGCCCCCCATTTACTACAGCGCTCCCGCCATCGTAATAAATTACGGTCTTGTCGGCGAACGTATCTACCGGCTGGAGCGAATGACTGTAAACCCTGGCCTGAAAATCTATATGCCAATTTTTTCCGTCTGTGGTTTTGTCCCCCAGATCCCGGGACTCGTTCCAGACAACCGGGTTGTAACCGCCTTCGGGGAGAACGTTATTCGGCGCGCTTCCCACAGCTGTACCGGGCAGGTAAGACATGTTTTTGATGACAGAGTGCTCTATGTGGACATTACTCGCGGTAGCCGAGCCGGTGTTGCCGAAAGTAAGCCGAATTTTCACCTGGTCATCATTGTGGATATTCTGATTGATATAAGCTATGTCATTGACTGTCAATATAGTCATGACCCCGATGATCGCGGGCTTGCAAATCTCGTTGAAAGCGATGCCGCTGTAAAGCGGCTCTGCTTCTTGACCATTGTTCATGCTCGAAATCACGTAGGAATATGATGCGCCGACCGATGGAGCGTCAGTATAACTATTACTCGTTCCGGAAAGCTGAGCGATTTGGTCATAATCTGACAAACTGAAACTGCCCGCGCGGGCTTGCCTGCTGCGATAAACATTATATTGTGTGGAATCGCTGACCAGCGGCCAGGAGAGTTCTACGCGCTCTCCGCATGGATTGAAGATTGATAAATTTTTTTTTGCCTGTTCAAGGTTCGGGCTGTTTATCATTTTTTTCCGGATAACACCTTCTTGGTTATCGAGAATCTCTGCCTGCTTGCTTCCCGCTTGCATCTCAGCAAAAAAATAAAACAGCGCGACAATCGCCAAAAAAACAAAACCGGCAACCTGAGTTATATTGCCACCTGTTTCACTTTTTGCCTGGTCGATTAGATTTTTGTTTCCTGAAGAAAATTCTTCCATAGGCAATTCCTGCCTGACTTGGTAATTATACCATTTCCGCAGGTGAAAAACTATTTTCACCCATCACCACAACACTGGCCGGAACAGCTTCGCGATTGTGAAAAAAATCCGGCGCGTCAACGCAGTTCCTCTTCGATTACCGCTTTGAATGCTTCAAATGGCTGGGATCCTCTCAAGAGTCTGCCATTCACAATCGTCCCAGGCGTGCCGGTGAGCCCGGCTGCGATCGCGTCTGAGGCATCTTTTTCCACCTCGGCCTGATATTTGCTGCCATCAAGACAGCTATCAAACGCAGCCTTATCAAGACCAATTTGCCCGGCCCAGGTTTTTATGTCCGCAACGGAAAACTCCACCGTATTTTCTCCCTGCTTGTCTTGCTGCTCAAACATTTTGTCATGCATTTCCCAATATTTGCCCTGATCGCCGGCGCACTCCGCTGCCTCCGCGGCTTTTTGGGCACTCGGATGCAGCGAGGATAGCGGATAATCGCGATAGACGAATTTTGCTTTGCCAGTATCAATATACTGGCTCTTGAGCTGCGGCAAAGTCTCGCGCCATAATTTACGGCAAAATGGACATTGAAAATCGGAAAATTCGATGATCGTTACAGGAGCGTTTTCATTTCCCAAAATAGCGTCATCGTCAGCGCTGACATCTATGCGCTGTACGCCCTCTACGGCCGGATAGCGGCCGCCTTGCATCCCAAACGACGCATATATGGAAAGAGCGATGATCGACATCCCGAGCAAAATGGACAGGGGAATGCCGTATTTAGCGACAAAATTTTGGCTCGACTGCTGATTGTTTTCTGAATCTTCCATATGTTAATATTATAGCTGAAAGGACACATTCTATGAAATTAATCGAAACCGTGTACGCGCATTGCGATATCCCCTGCGGGATCTATTCCGACCACCCGTCGCAAATAGCGGCTGACACCGTGGTCAAAATGAATGAAAAAATTGCTGAACTGGGCGAGCCGCCGCACCATTCGGAAAAAGAAAAGTTTCTTGCTTATCACAACAGCCTCACGCGCATGATCCTGGTCAAAGAACAGCATGCCGAACTCTGCAAACGCGAGATCCTGATCCTCTGGACCGACTATTTCAAACCTGCGCACCTCGAAAAGTACCCGGACCTTCACGAACAAATCTGGAAAGCCTGCAAACTCGCCTCCAAAAACAAGCAGGAAATCAACATGCAGACTGCGAAAGAATTACAGGAAGCGGTTCACGAGATAGGGCACATCTTTTCAGAGACTAAGAAATAATTTTCAATGTTTTAATTTTCAAATTGAAAATTTATGAGCTGGCCGCTAAAAATAGTTAGGATAAAAGGCCATTCCATGCTGCCGCTGATAAAAGATGGGCAGTTGTTTTTTATAAACCAGTGGGCTTATTTACTGCGGGGTCCAGCAACGGGAGATGTTATAGTCTTTCAAAACCCCGCTAACAAAACCCAGCGGCTATGCAAAAGAGTAGCCGCGGTTCAAGGCGATTATCTAACTCTTCTTGGTGACAATAGTCTGGATAGCCTCGATAGCCGGTCGCTGGGCCAAATCGCATTAAAGAATGTGATCGGCCGAGTTATTGAGTGGTAATCCGTCCCGAAATGCCATCCACTATTACTCTCTTTGTTACATTAGACCTGGTATGGGTTAAACGAAACTCGACAACCCGATTCTGCTGGTTATCAGCGAGAATGACGCCATAAGGCGATATGAGCCTGATATCAAAACTGCCGCTATCCAGCGCGCCGTCGACATAAATCGCTGTCGAGATATTTTGGCTCAGCCTAATGGTTTCCAGCGGCTGTTCTGTTCCGTCAATCGTATAGTATATTTGATAGCTTGGTTGTATCCCCTGGCCTATCGAAACCCGGTATTCGTCAGCGGTAGAAGCGGTTCCGACATTGGTTCCAGTCAAAATATTGCCTTGGATTTCCCGCATTTTCGAGATGAAATCAAGTCTCGCGGAGTTGAGTTCTTCTGACGCTCTCATGTTTTGAAAATTGAGCGCTATAATGGCGGCCAACAGCGCGGTGACGGCGACCACAATCAACATCTCAAGCAGAGTGAATCCCTTATTGGCGGCGAAATTACGAAACAATACGAAAGTACGAAATCTATGCACAATCCTTCTCTTGTTTTTTTCGTATTTTCGTAACATATTCGTAGTTCGTAGCCTACCTTATCCCGATTTGATAAAAATACCAGGAAATGAACTCTTCTCCCCAAAGCATAGCAACAAATGCCGCGAAAGTTAAAAATGTTCCGAAAGGCAAACGATCTTTGAGGGATTTAACTCCGATGGCCATCAAGATAATTGATACAACTGCCCCCGACATGTAAGAAAGAAAAAACAGGGCAATGGTTTGCGGAAACGGGACGAGGAGTCCCAAAAAAACACCAAGCTTCACGTCGCCAAAGCCGATAGCGCGGCCGCGGGACAGCAAATACAAAATCCAAAAAAAACCGGAAAGAATGAGTGCGCCGTAAAATCCATTTAAAAGCTGGCCTGCTATAAGCTGATAAGCAGCGGCCAGAATCGCCGCTGGAAGCACGACCTTATCCAGAATCAAATAATGCTTGAGATCATAGACGAAAATAACGATCAGAAAGCAAGCGAAGACTAGTTGCGCTAAAAATTGAAAATTGAAAATTGAAAATTGAAAATTTTGAGCTATCAACAAAAAAATTGTCCCGGTTGCCAGCTCAACTAGGGGGTATTGCCGGGAGATTTTTTTTCTGCAGTACCGGCATTTTCCTCCCAGCAAAAAAAAACTCACCACTGGGATGAGGTCTGACCAGGCCAGAACGTGCTGACATTTTGGACAAACGGAGTCTTTGTCAAAAATCGATCTCGAGCACGAGCCGAGACGATAAATAAGAGCGTTAAGAAAACTGCCAACGATGAGACCAAAGACGAAAGACACTAGTGCCATTTCTAGAGCAAGCTATCGACCGAAACTACGTCGCCAGTGGCTTGCGATCTTACCACGCCATCTTCATCCATAATATAAAAACCGTTGATGCGTTCCATGAAAAAGGTCAAAGTGTAAGCCCGCCCAAGGTTGTTAAAGCCGCAGCCTGTCACCGGACCGCCAGTGTGAGCATATTGATAGTTGTGAACCGGCGCGCCAGGATCTGCCGGAATATACAATATTTGTATCGGACCGCAGCTCAGGGTGCTGCCGGTTACCCAGCCGCTGACATTCGGGTAGCCGCTGGCATTATCAAAAAAAATATCCATGCCTGATTTGATCTGTTTCAGGTCAGAAATACGCTTGGCGTCACGAGCGCGCCGGCGCTGTTCAGTCAGGCCAATGGTGAGGATCGAAGCCATGAGGCCAATAATGGCCACGACCACCAAAAGCTCAATAAGAGTAAACCCAGCACCACTTTTACTAAAAGCTGGTGCTTGGGTAAAGCCTGGGTAGCGTTTAGGATTTAGGGGATAGGGTATGGATTTTTTTTGTTTCATAAGCTTTACGCCAAAGCGCTATACGCTGTTCACCATATTCAACATAGAACCCTCCCCCGTTTTTCGCGGGGGAGAATCTACATTCAATACTAGTTCTGGATAATACCAGATGGGCTAGCAATGAGTTCGTTTGCCGGGTAACCGCCAGTAGCGGCTCCAAGACAGAACGTTATACGATATGATGCCGGGTCGCTTGTATCAGCCGCGCCTGCCGCGTCCATACCCCAATAGGTATAGGCGTTGGTCGAAGCTGTTATCGCTGACGGCGCTGTGCCAGAGGTCCCGCACTCGCCAGTCGTTGAATCAGCCGGCGTCGGCGAAGTTGGCCAGGCCGAAAGGAGCGTGTTGAACGGAGCAACGGCCGGAGTCGTGCCTTCCGCGGCCATGACTGGGCTCAATACGCCTGCGGTCGTGTCTTCGTCTGGATAACGATTGTTATCGTTGAAGAACAGTTCCAAAGCGGTTTGAATTTGGCGGACATCAGAGAGGCGCTTGGCGTCGCGTGATTTGGCGCGGGCGCTGTTAAGTGAGACCAATACCACCGCTGCCAGAATACCAATGATGGCAATAACAACCAAAAGTTCGATCAAAGTAAAACCTTTGCTCTTTCGTAAATTATGGATTGCTTTCACTTTTTGTTTCACCCCCTCTCAAGGGAACGGAATAGATATCCACAGATATTAATCCGCGTTATTGAACACTAGCTAAATTATAAATCGGAAGCAAAATTCCTGCAACCATGACCGCGACCGCGAGCCCCAAAAGCATCATAATAATCGGTTCCAGTAAAGTGGTAAGCGTGCCAAGAGTGTTGGCGACCTCTTTGTCATAAAAATCCGCGAGCTTGCCGAGAATTTCATGCAGCGTTCCAGTTTGTTCCCCGACCCTGACCATTTGGGTGACGATTGCGGGGATCTCCGGCCTTGCCACAAACACCGTGGCAATCGATTTACCGGTTTCAACCTCAGAAGCGGCCTCGAGAATAATCTGTTTATAAACCATGTTGCCAACGATCTCCGCCACGGTTTTCAGAGCTTGAACGATGGGGATGCCTCCCTCGACCAGGGTCGAAAGATTTCTCGCGAATCGGTTCATGTAAATATTGCGAAAAAGCTTGCCAAATACGGGCAATTTGAGCTTGATATGGTCCCAAACGATTCTTCCTCCGGAACTCCGAATATAGAACTGGCTGCCAACGCCGAGGCCGATTGTCAGCGCAAAAATAAGGCCCCAATAGTTTTGAAGAACATCCGTAACAAAAATCAGAATTTTCGTGGTTACTGGAAGCTCTACGTCCGCCTCCTTGAGCACGCCGATCATTTGGGGCAACACAAATACGAACATCAGCGCGCCAACAATCAAAATCGCGGACACGATAAAAATCGGGTAAGTCATGGCTCCTCTGATCTTGCTGGTCAGTTCATAGTCTTTTTCCTGCTGATTTGCCAAATAAACCAGGGACTGGTCGAGCGTTCCGGATAATTCGCCCGATTTCACCAGATTGACATAGAGATCGGAAAAAATGTGGGGAAAAACCGCCACCGCTTCGGATAGACTCTTGCCGCCCTCAATGTCATTCATCATTTCCGCGATCGCGTTCTTCAGTGCCCTATTGGTGATTTGTGACAGCAGAATCTCAAAGGCTTGAATAATCGGGACCTTGGCGTTAATCAATGTCGCGAGCTGCCTAGAAAAAATGACGATTTCTTTTTTGGAAACATGATTTAAAAAGCTTAAATATTGATCAATATTAAAGCCCCCTTTGGCTTCCGGAGCCAAGTCCAGAACCGTCAAACCAGCGCCGTGCAGAGCTTCCGCAGCTTTCACGACAGATGCGGCATCAATAGTGCCTGATTTGATTTCTCCGCTTTTATCTTTCGCCCGATAGCTAAATGCTGTCATCCCTCACCCTTTTTGGTTGGCTTTTGATTAATATAAAATAAGTCAGCATAATTTTTTAATTTAGAAAAGGGTGAGGGATTAATATCTACGCACCAAAGATTTAAAAAGCTCTTCATTGCTGGAATACGCGAGACCGTCCTCAAGCTTTACCAGGCCTTTCCGAACCAGGTCAGCAAGCGCCTTGTCCATGCTGATCATCCCCTCGGACGTGCTGGTATGGATAATGTTGGGCAGCTCATAGGTGCGTCCTTCGCGGATCACGTTTCGAACGGCGTTCGTGGAAAGCATGATTTCCACGGCAGGCACGCGACCGCCGCCAACCCTTGGCAGAAGCCTCTGCGAAACCACGCCTATTAAAATGTTGGCAAGCTGAGAACGAACTTGGTTTTGCTGATGCGCCGGAAATACGTCAATGATGCGATCCATGGTTTGCGGGGCGTCATTGGTGTGCAGCGTGGCAAACACCAAATGCCCGGTTTCCGCGACAGTGATGGCTGTGGAAATCGATTCCAGATCGCGCATTTCTCCGATGAGAATCACGTTTACGTCCTCGCGCAGGGTGGCCCTCAGAGCTTCGGGAAAGGCCGTAGTGTCCTGCAATACTTCCCGCTGGCTGATGAGGGCTTTGTCCTGGGTAAAAATATATTCGATCGGGTCCTCGATGGTGATGATATGGTCGGCTCTGGAATGGTTAATGATGTCAATCAAGGCAGCGAGGGTTGTGGATTTGCCATGTCCGGTGGGCCCGACAAAAAGCACCAGGCCTTCCTTGTGCCGCGTGAGATCCGTAAGCTGCGCGGGCAGATTGAGCTCTTCTACCGTGCTGATTTTGTTGGGAATGTGGCGCATTGCGGCGGCCATGGTCCCTTTCTGATAATAAACATTTACGCGAAAGCGCGCGTCACCTTTGAAATCATAGGAAAGGTCGACTTGCTTTTTTTCCTCCAGGCTCTTTTTCTGAAAATCCGCGAGCATGACGTCCACGAGCTCGGAAATTTTTTCACCATCCAAAATCGGCTCGTCAGCGATTGATACGAGAGCGCTGTCGATTCTTACCGTGGGCGGCTTGCCGGCCACGAGGTGAAGGTCAGAAGCGCCGGTTTCCAGAACATGGGCGAGGAACCTTTCGAGCTCCGCGCCTTGATTTTTGTATGAACTCATGAATGATGCAAACTTAATAGTAAATTATGAACGTCGTTGATAGTATCTTTGCCTTTTACAAAATAGCCGGAAACTCCCATCGACAAAACCTGCTCAATATCCTCCAAATTGTCGATACGCGAAAATACCACGACCGGCATGGCGGCGTTGGCGTGGGCGCGCCGCAGATCCTCAAGGACACCAAAGCTCGCCCCATCCTCCAAAAGCAAATCCATAACCACCATATCCGGCTTATTTTTGGCAAGCATGGCTTTCGCGGCCCGGCTTGTTTTCACGGGAATAATATCAAAGTGCCGGCTCATGTGGCTTGTGAATTGCTGGTGATAATATTCATCTGGTTCGAGTAAAAGTAATTTCACTGTTGTTGGTTATTCTTTGGTTACTCTGGCAACTTCTTCAATGGTTGTTACGCCTTTTATGACCTTGATGAGGCCGTCCTGCTTCATCGCGATCATGCCCTCTGACTGGGCAAGCTCCTGAAGCTTTGAGTAAGAATCGCTATTTAAAATCGAATTCTTTATTTTCTCGGACACGGGCAGGACTTCAAAAATGGCGATCCGGCCGGCGTACCCAGAATTGCCGCAGAGGCGGCAGCCTTTGCCGGCGTACATTTTTATATTCTTTAGATCAAGGCCCTTGGCTTCGTCAGCCGGAATATCCTTGAGTTCGCTTTTGATCATATCGCGCATTTCGTCGGGAACAGGCGTCTCCTTGCGGCAGCCGGAACAAATTTTTCTGACCAGACGCTGGGCCATGACCAGGTTCAGAGAAGCGGTTAGAAGAAAATTTTCAATACCCATGTCCACCAGACGCGGGATAGCGCCGACCGCGTCATTGGTGTGAAGGGTAGAAAACACCAAGTGGCCGGTCAAAGACGAATGAACCGCCAGTTCCGCGGTTTCCCGGTCACGGATTTCACCAACCATGATAATGTTCGGATCCTGGCGCAGTATAGACCTCAGGCCCGAGGCAAAAGTCAAACCAATGTCGGGATTGATCTGCGACTGGTTTACGCCGCCAATAAAATATTCAACCGGATCTTCAAGAGTGACGATATTCACGCCGATCTTGTTGAGAATGTTGAGCACTGCGTAAAGAGTGGTGGATTTCCCGCTGCCCGTAGGGCCGGTAACAAGGAGCATGCCATGGGGCTTTGAGATGCTTTCTTTGAATCTGGCCAGCTTCATGCCGTTCAATCCCAGCTCCTCCAGCGTCGGCACGCCCCCTGATTTGTCCAAGATTCTCATAACCACCTTTTCACCGTTCACGTTCGGCAGAGTGGAAACACGAAAATCAATCGACCGGCCGTCAACATCCATGTGAAAACGGCCGTCTTGCGGCAAACGCTGTTCGTCAATCTTGAGATTGGACAATATCTTTATTCTGGACACGATGGCCGGATGCACAACCTTGGGCACAACAAGCGAGCTCTGCAGAACGCCGTCAATGCGATACCTGATGCGCAAATCATTTTCCTGCGGTTCGATGTGGATATCAGACGCGCGCGATTCGATCGCGTGCCGGATTATCACATCCACGATTTTCGTGATAGGCGCCTCGGGCGCGGTTTTTTTGCCAAGCTCCTTTTCCTGCGCTTTTTTTGGCGCTTCTTGTTTTTTTTCTTTTTCCTGGATGACCGCCAAAGCTTCGCCCACCTCAGCGCTCATGTTCCGACTCTTGCGGATTGCTTCCTCGAAACTCTTCTTCGAGGTCAAATATAGCTCAATGCGATATTTATTTTGCTGCGCTAAAAACTCGAGAGCCTCCAGGGCCTGTAGGTCGCTGGGGTTAGTCAAAGCGACGCGTAGCAGATTGCCCTCTTTGGCAAAGGGAATGATCTTGTAGTTCTCCAGGGTTTCCTGGGAAATTATTTTCAACGCCTCCTTCGACAAGCTCTGGTTGCGCAAATCAGCGTAAGGTAAATGAAAAAAGGCGGCTTGCGCCCGGGTCAGCCGCTCTTCATCCATCAATTTCAGGCCCAAAATGGCAGTCTCGAGACTTTGCTTGTTTTTGGCCTCCTCAAGATGGACGCTTGAAAGCTGCTTGGCCGTGAGATGATGCTCATCAACCAAAAACTGTTCAAACGTTTTTCTTTTTTCCTGAGTGCGCGGGCTAGCAGTAGCCATTTATCCTCCGAAAGGATTAGTTTTCCCGAGTTCTTCAGGGCGTATCTCAACCTTGGGCGCGGATCTCAAGACTCGAAACCTCTCATCATCCAGGATGGTGGTATCAAGCACGCTCCCATACGGCAACACTACGGAAGGCGCGGCAGACAGCGGAAGGGCAGGAGTTTCCCCGCTGGCTGGCGGATTTAATTGACCTGTGCCAACCTGATCGCCAAGCTGGTCTGCGGGAACGACATTGGGCGGCGGGATTACGCTTTGCGGTTTGCCGTAAAAGAAATTCAAATAAATCGTGCCGCCAAGCGAAACCATAACCAGCACTGCTGACATGATTACTTTTTTTTGACTTTCCGGTAGGAATTTCATCATGGTTTTTGGTAATAAGTAATCATCTCTAGTACGTATGACTGATTCTGGCTTTCCGAGCTTGCGGCGCCAAAATTGATGCTCTGCACGTCCAAAAGGCGAAGATTGGTCTCCATATTCAGAATAAAAGCCAGGAGCTGCGGGTATCGGCCGTTGACTGTCATATCCGCCCGGATCATGCCGAGTTTATCACTCGATTCGCGCACTTTGCCATCCGGACCCAAGACATCCTGCAGCGGCGCGACCTGGATGTTTTCCACTACCATTCCGGATTGGCGCCCCAAAAATTCAAGATTGGCGAGAAGCTCTGGAATGTCAGGTGAGAGCGGCAATGACTCCTCTACCGGCGCAAGTTGGGCGCGCTTGTCATTCAGCTGGGCAACCAGATTTTTAATGCTATTCACCGAGGATTTTTTGTCAGCCGCGGCAGTTTCCTTGGCTGCCAGCTCAGATTTGCTGTCTTTGATTTGTTTGTACTGGGGATAAAGCGCCAGATACCCGAACAAAATACCGGCGATGATCAAAACCGGAACCACGAGACCTGATGAAAAATGACTGATATCGATTTTCTTCATTTTTTCAAAAGTATAGGATCAAAAGTTATATCCAGAGTAAAACCGTAGCCCGTAACATCCCCCGTGGACGCCCCTCCTGATTGCAGCGCTATGTCTTTGAATTTGTCAGAGGTCTTGAGTCCCAAAACCAGCTTGGCCATATCTGTGTAGGTCGGGGCAATTCCAGTAACTACAATTCGAAAATTTTCGGCGTCGCCCTGAAATCCATCATAGCTAATCGGAATATAGGTGTATCTGGCGAGCTCGTCAAAAACAGGCGACCAAAAAAGATGCTTATCAAGCAGAGTCTCGAGATTGCCGAGACGAAGCTGGTAGCCGAGGACCTCCCCCAGAGCTTGGTCAGTGCTGCGCATCTCGAGGTCGAGGTTGGCGGTTTCTATTTCCACGACTTTCGCCTTGTCGCTGATCGTTTTCTTGTAATACAGCAGGGCGCCGTAGCCTAAAGCTTCTAAAACCAGCAGGGCAATAACGATATAAAGCGAGGTGAGCTTCTTTTCTCCGCCGCCGCCCAAACTGACCGCGCTGCCCCGATCTTTTAGCTCATTTTTTAATAAATTGATTTCAGTTTTCACCCAGCACCATCCTTTCTGGTTATTCTTGGATGATTACCGTTATTATATTCTATTTCGTTTTTCAAAATGTCCATGGGTAAAATTGAAATTGATGGTGCTGGGTTCATGGGTTATTCCCGCATTGCCAGACCCAGGGCAATGGACAATCCCATTGAAACCTTGGGCAGGGCGGTTTTGAGCCGTTCGTCGTATTCAATAAATTTAAACGGGTTACCTAGCGAGGCTTTGATGCCCAAATCCGAGAAATAAACGCTCAGCCCCGGCAAATAAGCTCCGCTCCCGGCAAAAATAATCTCACTGATTGTGCCCCCTGAGGCTTCGTAGATTTTCACTAGCTGGCCGGTTTCATTTTTTATACTCTCCAGTGACGCTTTCATGACCTGCGGAATCTGCTGCAAATCTCCGGACAAACCCAGGTCCATTTTGAACTGCTCAGCCCTGCCGGGGCTGATTTTCAGGCTTTGCGCGATGCCAGAAGTGATAGTGTCGCCACCCACGGGCAAATTCCGAGATATCCGCAAAAAACCTTTGTCCACCAGGTTGAGGCTGGTGTTACGAGCGCCGATGTCAACAATGATGAATGCATCCTGTCTGGAGCCGGCGAGAGAACGGATCAAAGCCAAAGCCTCAATCTCCAGGGCCTGCGGATCTAGACCGGCAAGTTTGAACATTCGTAAATAATTTTCGATAACTGTTGTAGGCACGGCGGTGATTAGGACTTTTATTTTTTCCGCGGTTTGCGATTCACGCATCACGCTCCAAGATAATGTAACCTCCTCAAGCGGCAGCGGCACATACCGCCTAGCCTCCCATTCGATGGCATTTTTCAGTTCTTTGTCGGAAAGCGCTGGCATATCTATTACGGACACAAACACAATGTTGTTCGGCAGGCTGGCAATGACCTTTTTGGTGGTGACCTTGGCCTTTTCCAGCAGGGTTTTTAATACCCCCGCAGTCTGCGAAATCACATCAACGTCCGCTTTGGACATCACCTGGGACGCGGCATTTACCATTCCGTATGTTTCGAGGAGAAATTTGCCATTATCTCTCTTGAGCTGAACAACTTTTATCGTGGAAGTGCCGATATCTACGCCCAATTTGCTTTTAGAACGGGAGAAAAACATTAAATTTTTTCTTTTGCTTTGTGAAGTTTGCTTTTTCTTTCAAAACCGAAAATATTGTTTTTAATATAGCATAACTGTGGCCATGCGTCAAAATCTCCGGCAAAACAAAAAACGGCCTTCAGCCGCTGTTGTTGGTGGACACTGCCCCGATAGTAGAACGCTTCACGTTCACTACGGGGCAAGCTGGGCTAGCTCTATTTACCCGCCCACCTCTGGTGGAGATGAGGGGATTCGAACCCCTGACCCCTACATTGCAAATGTAGTGCTCTACCAACTGAGCTACATCCCCAAAAGAGGTGGGCGGGCCAAATGAGCTAAGGGCCCGTTTGAGGAATTGGAACACTAAAATGCCAAACATCAAACATATAAAGTACAGATAACACTATAAAAGCAATGCCGAGCAATTTATAGAATGTATATGTACCGCCAGATCCTAAATATTTTTCCGCAAAACTGATCTGTCCAAATGTACTAGTTAGAAAGTAGGATTTCACAACCAGTAAGATACCGATAACAATGCCAGCTAAACCAATTATAATTTTCATAAGCGACCCCTGGTGGTGGGTATGGAAGGAATCGGACCTTCGACCCCGTCATTATCAGTGACGTGCTCTACCACTGAGCTACATACCCTGCAAAACAGTTTTCATAATTTACCACAAAAACAGAAAATTGTAAATACTACCAGAATCCGCCTCACGGCGGTTTAGATTTTGAAATGGCCCATGAGCTTGTTCATCTGCCCTGTCGTTATATGTCCTTGATTTTTTAGGTCCCATAGTCCCCTTTTCACATTCTTGCTGGTCAGGCCTGAGCCGGTGATTTTGTCCTGGATCATTTTGCTGACCGCGGCGCGCTGGCCGGATTTGGCAAACACGCCTTTGAGCTGCTTGTCGAGCTGATAACGGAAATTCTTGGTGTTGCTGATCCCTTTTTTTAGAATCGCGCCTCGCGAAAAATCAACTGGCTGCCAGCTTTGGGTTTCCGGCTTTGGGGCAGCGTTACCCGGTTGTTTTTGAGATGCCAGACCGGTTTGGATTTCTTTGTGCAAAGATTTCGACGAGTCAGAATATGACATTCCTTTGATGGATTTCAAATTCGGTTCGCTAGGCACAGAACTGGTTTTTCGCTTTGGGGTCGCTGGCATAAGCGCTCCTCTGGCTGCCCATTCCGCGCTGTTCATTTGGTTTGGATCACGAATCACTGGTTTGGATTTTTATTTCAAATTGAACTAAGATATACTAATTATAGCACAATTTCGCAATAAAATCAATGGTTTCCGAAATCTTCCTAAAAATTTACGGCCAGGTCCACGGGGTTGGGTTTAGGTATCACGCAGAAAAAACCGCGCGCAGTTTAAAGCTCGCTGGCTACGTTCGAAACGCAAACGGCGGCACAGTAGAAATCCTCGCGCAAGGCAAAAAAGAAAATTTGGAAAAATTAATTACCTGGGCCGGAAGCGGACCAGATTCGGCATCGGTTGAGAAAATTGAAACCGAGTGGCGCGAGCCTTCGGAGATTTTTTCCGATTTCACTATCACTGATTAAATTCTTTTACGCTGTTCGGCGGCGGTGCCTGCCCGCAACGCTCTCGCTAGCGAGGCGGGCAGGGCACTTTGGCGCCTTTTTTTCGCGCCTCAGATAAACCGATCGCGACGGCTTGTTTGACTGTTTTTTGCGCTTTTTTTCCGTATCTTGGCATGGCTAAATAATAATGGACAAGCGGATCTGGGCCATTGTCAAAACCAACCAATCCTTGACAATTAAAACTGTTTGTTTCTGAGTAAAACCGCGTTCACCGCCACGATAACCGTGGAAAGCGACATTAGAACCGCGGCAAGAGCAGGCTGAAGCACAATGCCTTTACCGGCCAGCACCCCTGCCGCCAAAGGCAAGGCCAGCACATTGTATCCTGTCGCCCAGAACAGATTTTGGACCATCTTGCGATAGGTGATTTGCGATAGCTTGATGATTTTGGCAATATCGCGCGGGTCATTTTTAAACAAAATAATTCCCGCCGATTCGATCGCCACATTGGTACCGGCTCCGACCGCAATACCCAAATCCGCCTGCGACAAAGCGGGCGCATCATTAATGCCGTCGCCAACCATGGCCACCTTTTGCCCGCGCTGCTGCAACAGTTTCACTTTTTCCGCTTTTTGCTCTGGCCGAATCTGGGCAAAATATTCATCAATGCCCAGTTCGCCTGCGACCCATCCTGCAACCTCGTCGCTGTCTCCGGTGATCATGGCGGTCTTTATCCCCAACTTTTTCAAAATCCTTACGGCTTCGCGCGATTCCTGCCGAACGATGTCACCTAAGGCTATCGAACCAACTAATCGGCCAGAGGCAATGACATAAATCACGGTTTTTCCTTGTTTACCGAGTTCGGCAATTTTTTCCGGATTGCCGGTTTTCAATTTCTTTTGCGCGAGGAGCCCGGGACTGCCCACTGTCACCTCTTGATCTTTGACGTGAGCTGTCGTTCCGCCGCCAGGCAACCTCTGAAAATTTACGGCTGCCGCTAGATTCAAATTTTGCTCCCTGGCCTTTTGGACCATGGCTTTAGCCAGCGGGTGTTCTGAATGCTGATTTACAGAGGCCGCGAGTTGCAGGACGTGTGTTTCCGAATCGCCGCCTTCCGGCAGAATTTGCACGACGCCGAATTCGCCCCGAGTCAGAGTGCCGGTTTTATCAAACAGCACTACATCAACATCCTTGGCCGCTTCCAAAGCTAATCGCTGCTTCACCAAAAATCCTTTTCGCGCGGCCATGGCCGTGGAGATGGACGCGACAAGCGGGACAGCGAGCCCGAGCGCGTGCGGACAAGCCACAACCAGGACAGCGACTAATCGTTCGGTCGCCGTAACCGCCCCGCGGCCGGCCGCCAGCCAGGAAATAAAAGTCAGCGCTCCAGCGGACAGGGCAATGATTGTTAAATAAAACGCGGCGCGGTCAGAGAGAATCTGCAGGCGGGATTTGGACGCCTGCGCCTCCGAGACAAGCCGCATCACTCCGGCCAAAAAAGTTTTTTCGCCGATTTCTGTCACCAGGATCTTTACGCTGCCGTCGCCGTTAATCGTGCCGGCAATGACTTTGTCGCCGCGATTTTTTTGCACGGGACGCGATTCGCCGGTGACCAATGACTCATCAATTTCCGTATCTCCCTCAGTGATTTCTCCGTCAGCCGGAACCCTGCTGCCCGGTTTGACCAGAACCAGATCGCCCTGTTTCAGTTCGGCCAGAGCAACAATTTCCGTCTGGCCGTTGCGAATAATCTCTGCCTGGTCAGGCAGAAGCTTGGCTAATTCCTTCAAGGCGCCTTGAACTCCCTGAACTGCCCGCATCTCGAGATAGTGCCCGAGGATCATGATGGTGATCAGCGTTGACAGTTCCCAAAACAGAGTATGCGCGCTGCCTGCCTCGTCGGCAGACAGTCCCCGCAGCGTTTCGAAAACGCTGAAGCTATAGGCAGCGACTATGGCAATGCCAATGAGCGTCATCATGCCCGGAGAGCGGCCGCGAATCTCCCGGACCGCGCCTGCGAGAAACACCCAGCCGCCGTAGAAAAACACAACCGAGCCCAGCAGTAAAATAAACCATTCCCATCCGGCGAATCTGGGCAGCTCCCATCCTAACCGCATCGGCAGTTCCGAATATAAAACAATCGGAATAGTGAGTACAAAACTCGCCCAGAACTTCTTTAGAAATGTTGAGGTTGAATGTCCTTTGTGTTTATCATTTTTTAATTTTGCATTGTCATTTTGATTTTTGATTTTTGCATTTTGAATTTTTATAAGATTCATCCCGCATTCCGGACAACGGCCTGGTTGATCCTCACGAATTTCCGAATGCATCGGACAAATGTAGACCTGATAGCCCTCGCTATAATGCATGTTAGTTTTGATACCAACTGCGATACCATTCCCGCATTTGGTTGATCTCACGCGTCTGCGCGGTAATAATATCCCCGGCCAATTTTTTCATCTCCGGACGCGCGGTGGTCCGCTCCAGCATCTGGGCCATCATCACGGCCATCTGGTGGTGAGGGATCATTTCCTCGATAAAAGCCTTATCAAACGGCACCGCGGTCTCGAGCCGGTCAATATCAGAGTTGTCCCCCATCATGCCCATATTCATCATGCCGTGAGCCATCGCCTGTTTCGTGCCGGAATTTTCCAAGCTAAACCAGTCTTCATACCAGCTTTTCATCTGCTCGATCTCCGCAGTCTGGGTGCGTACGATATCCTCGGCCAAACCTTTTATTTCCTGGCGCTGGGTTTTTTCCAAAGCGATATTTGCCATGGTAATGGCGTCCTCATGGTGAGGGATCATCTGTTCAATGAAGTGCTCATCCATGTTACGATTCATGTTCGATCCCATCATGTTATTGCCATCGTAGCGCCAATTCATCATGCCGCGCATTGGCCCCGCGGTCATGCTCCACGACGGAAACACAAACATAGTCAGAACAATGCCGGCAACGAAACCGACGGCGCCGGCAAAAAACGGATTATTGTTCATAATTTTGCCCTTTCCGGGTTATTTACTAGATAAAATAAATACTTCGATCAATTCCCGTATGGCCCGTTCTTCTTCCTTGCCGGAAAGCTGCTGCTTTACGTGCGTCCGCAGATGGTTTTCCAGCATCAGCGCGTCCAGGCTCTTGAGTGAGCGCTGGATCGAAAAAGACCTGTGCAAAAGCATTGGGCAATATTCTTCTTTCTCAACTGCTCGAATGAGGCTTTCCATCTGGCCCTTGATGATTTTGGCCCGGTGCAAGGCCCGGTTCTTGAGTTTTTGGTTTAAATGCTGATACATATATATACTTAATATCCTATACCCCTATATCCTATAGAATGACTGAAAAAATATCAAGGCCGGGGCTTATTAACACCTTGTGTTCTTTAACCGCTCCTAATGAAATCTGTGACGAAAATAAGCATTATGTATCTCAAAAAGTTCGCGATTGAGAAGCTCCATGGCAATGGCTCGGCGTATTTGAGCAGTGGGGACAATCTTGCCGTCTCCGCTTTTTTTTAAATTGTTTACAGCTGTCTGTACGATTGTTAGCGCAAGCTGATCATCAACTGCAGCCGCATCGCGCATAGCCAGTGTCAGGGATTGCAGCAGCAGATTTTGATCAAACGGCACGATTTTTCCTGACCGTTTTTCTACTTGCTTAAAAGAGATATCAAAATTTTTTTGAAAATCTGCATGGAGATCAGGCCTGCGGGTGCTCAAATATTTTATAATACTCATGAGGCCTATCACGGTCCCAACGCCCCAAACCAGGGGAAAAAGCAAATAATCGGCAACAGTGGTAACAATCCAAATAGCCACCGCTGACAATGCCAACCCGATAAACAGCCTCATGAGCCCTCTTTTTTCCTTGCGCCAGCCTTCCATCCGTTTGAGATTTACCCCTCGGTAGGCAAGATAAATGATGACAATCAGAGGCAAGACGAAGACTAAATTATAAAACAAGAGCAGAGGCAGACTGGCAAGATATTGGTAACCGCTTTGTGACATCAGTGTCAGCACAGCAAGGTAAGGCGCGCCGGTGCAGGGCAGCTCCACCAGGGTCACGAGTGCTCCGAACGAAAAAGCGGCAACGAGCGAAGCATGAACCCCTGTGACTTTTGCTTCAATCGTTGAAATAAATCGTCGCGGAATGGCCAATGCAAACCACCTGCCGTACCAGAAATAATCTTTGATTTCCAGCAGTCCGGCCAGCAGAACGAACGCTCCGATTACAAAATAAAAAACCTGCCCAATGACCACTATGCTTCTCATCGCATTGAACAGTCCAAGCAGCGTGAGGCCGCCTACAAGGTACGTAACATAGACCCCTGCCACATAGGCTGCGCCATTTCTCAAAACTGCCTGCTTTTGGCCGGTCTTCAGCAGCATGGTCAGCATCAACAACAAAACTCCAATCACACATGGGTTAATCGAGTCCAAAAGTCCAAACCCGATAATAATCGGCAGGGACAGCTTGGGGGCTTCCAAACTCAGTCCCTGGGCGTGAACAAAATAAGGAAAAACAAAAATAGCCAAAAAAGTTAATCTAAATAAACGCAGCCGCCTCATATAAAAAAATTAATTGGTAACCAGAATCCCCTGGCCGCCCCAGGCATCAGGCGGCAGAGGAATGTATCCGGCAATATCCAGTGTCTCCATATCAATTACGGTAATCCAGGCGGCAAATTTGTTGCTGACGTAAGCATACCATTTCCCATCTTGCCGTTTCCCATAGGCCACGCCGTGCGCTCCTGCGCCGACATTGGCGATTTTTTTCACTATCGTCCAATTTTTTGTAGACACGACCGCGACTTCGCCGCTGCCGCTCAAGGGTACCAGCACAAATCGGCCGTCAGGCGATGGAACGGTTTGAACCGGACCGGAGCCGATATCAAAAGCTTTTACAAATTTTTTACCTGGCACGTCGAACACATAAAATTTACCGTCACCGTTTCCCGCAGCAAAAGCAAATCGCCCATCATCGGTAATTCCGGCCATAAGCGGCAAGGAGTGATTAT
Organism: Candidatus Doudnabacteria bacterium RIFCSPHIGHO2_01_48_18; assembly: GCA_001777515.1. Lineage (GTDB taxonomy): Bacteria > Patescibacteriota > Doudnabacteria > UBA920 > 2-01-FULL-46-14 > 2-01-FULL-46-14. The sequence goes on along the minus strand of MFEF01000031.1, from coordinate 23,563 downwards.
GCTCCTCGTCAATATGCATATCTTCGTGGCTGACCGCCGATTCATCGTCCAGAAACTCTTCAAAAAGAATAGTATCCGATTCGGTGTCCCAGACACTGATTTTTCCTTTTTCCGTGCTCGCGACCGCCATGATTCGGCCATCCTCACTCATCCAATGCCCATGAGGGCCTTTGGGAGCGCGAACTTTTTTTAGTATTTCATATTCGTCATCGAGAATCGCCAGGGCGTCTTCTCCCTGCACTGTCACATAAATTTTATCGCCGGTTCCCATAACGTGTGCCGGACTTTCACCGACAAGAACATGATCCACAAGCTGTCTGGAAAATTTGTCAAACACGCTTAGGTATTTGTCAAACCAGTTGGTAACAATTATTTTACCGCCTATCTCCCAGAGATTATGGGGGTTGTTGAGTGACTCGTCAGTAATGATTTCGTCAATTTGCCAGCTATCTGCATTGATTATCAAAATACTCCCTGGTTTGCTCTTGGTTTCAGATTCTTGAAATTGAGCCTCGACCCAGATATGTCCCGCTCCTTTGACTGGCGGCAATTCACCGGGGATTTGACTCGGCGGCGGCGGCCAGCTGGCCCATTTGGGAATTTTTTCTGGAGGGACTTTTGCCCCCACGCCGATAACGCCCCGCATGTACGGATGAATCGGACAGATATAAACATAAACCCCGGGTTTTGTAAAAGTATGGCTGAAGTCCCTGGTAAAATGCCCAGAATGAATCTCTTCCGGTCCCTCAAGGGTCATAACCGGATGAACTGCCGCGGCCTTGAGCTGCCAGGTCACGGTAGTATTGGGTGCGATTTCCAGTACAGTTGGAAAAAACCACGGGGCAGAGTCTGAGATGGTTACAGTATTTGCTTTTGCGCGGAATAGAAAAAAATATCCGGCGATTCCCGCAGCGATGACTAGCGGCAATAGAAGAAAAAATTTATGTTGCTTGGTCATTTTTTTACTACCCCCTGCCGAGTGCCGGAAAGGGTACCGGGTTGTTTTTGATGTCTTCTTCGATTGTTTTTATATCGCGCTCATCAAAGAAAATCTGAACCACATCCAGGTCACGCATGATATAAGATTCGGGATTTTCCATATATTTGCCGCCAACGAACATTTGAAGACTGCCTTTTCCGCCACCTGGACAGATATCGCCATTGTTTTTGCCGGCAATACCAGTATTGGAAAAAGGCATTGCGATCGCTTCAAAAAATGATTTGAGAAGCAACGGCCTGGTATCGATGATTTGCCTGGCCTGTGGATCATAAGCAAGCCGATCGTGCCAATGCGCAAGATTTTTTTCCTCGTGGGTATGCGGCCCGGAAAGATCGCCTTTTTCAATTGGCAGACGATACTCCTGTCCGCAAATCGTGACCGGGATATAAGCATGAATGTGGGCCGTCCAGAAGCATTCGCCGCTGTCGAGACACGTGATCACGCCGGATTTGGTTGCCCCGCTTCGAAAGGTTACAATCAGAGAATAAACAATAACCCCCGCTCCGATAAGAAGCAAAAACAGAACGACTAATTTCTTCGGCGGCATTTTAAAATTGAAAGTATGTCCCATTGAGTAATGATTCACTTTTGCTAAAAAATACACCATGCATTTAGTTGACGCAAAATTTTATGCCGGCCATTTAAAAAATTCTGAAAAACTGCGACCGAGGAGGGAATCAACCAGCCAAGCATCAAGGCCAAAAACTCCTTAATTATAGTCCTCATGATTTCTTTGTCAAACCACAGTCTTTAGTGCCGGGTGGCACTCAAAATGCGACTTGTCGCTGATGAGAGTTATTTTCGTATCAGGCAATTTCTTTGCGGCCAAATCAAGCGCGGCCCGCATTCCTCCAAAACCGCCGCCCAAAATCAAGATTTTCTTTTCTCGCGCGTACATTAACCGCAACCGCCTAATAATTCCTTCAATTTCCGATTCTTTCTTATGAATGGCAGGCTGGCGAACCAGTCCTCCATGCCCCACCAGGCCCGCCCGGCGCCAGCTTTGGAAAAATACAACAATACCAGAATGTAAATAATGTGCTCGTCAACGAGGTATGAATGCTCTCCAACATACGGAAAACGCAAAATCGGCAGGTAATATAGCGCCATGAGCGCGGCCCCGCACCAAGAAGTGATTCGCACGCCGATGCCTAAGATTAGTGACACCCCAAGCAGAGCCAGTCCCCATTCGTTGATAAAATCGATCGCCGGCAGGATTTCTGGAGACGCGAAGAAATTATATATTCCGGAAAATGTTTTGGCGCCGCGCAAATATCCCGCGGCGGTCCAATCCGGGTTGAGCACTTTGGTGATTCCCGCGTAAAACATCAGCCACCCGAGTGCCACCCTCATCAGAAACAATAGCATTTTTTGATTCATGATTTTTGTTTAATGTTAATTTAATTGTTAATGACCGATTATTTTGCCCACTATGACACCGAGCGCGATAGCTATGCCTCCGACCATCGCCATCCTGAATCCGCCGTTCCAGAGTTTAGTGGAGGACAGTTTCGCGCCGATTATCCCCAGGATAAATAGCGAGATGAGGGACAGCCCGATCGACCATTTAAGGGCGATCGCCGGTTCAGTCAGCAAATAAGGCCCCAGCGGGATAAAACCAGAGACAAAGTAGGAAAAAAACATAACCAGCCCGCCGATGATCGGCAGCCTGAACTCGGCTTCGCCCTGTTTGAGATAAGCATCAACCGAATGTTCGGAAAGAAAGCTGCCAACCGCCATGGAAAAAGCTTCGACAAAGATCAGCACCGTGCCTGTAAGCAGAATAGTCTTTGCGGGCACCCCCGCGATGGCCACGCCAGACAGCAAACCAACGGTGGATACAAGGCTGTCCTCGACTCCGAAAATAAAATTGCGCAGATATATATGCTTGCTCATGTTATTGTCCTCTTCATCACCTAAAAAGTAATTTCGAACCGTTGCCAGGGATCGACCGACAGATCCGAAAACCTGATCCATTTGGGATTTATTTTATAAAAAATCTGATGATCCCTCTCCAAATATTTGGCGATGGAGGGGATGCTCGCCAGGCGCGATTTCAAAAGTTCAGATGATTCATCGTCAGTCACATCCACCGCATTTCCCTCATATTGGACGGTTTTTCCATCTTCCCACCCGATCGCCAAAGCAACTCGAGGGTTGTTCTTGATGTTTTCAAATTTTCTGGATGTTCTGAAGGTGCTGCAAAAAATTTCCAAATCCTCCGTGACGACCATACCCACGACCGCGGCTTCCGGCCAGCTTTCAGTATTGACGCTTGCCATCACCGCCAGCTTTTGGCGCTGCATGAATTGATACAAGAGTTTGATCTGTGTTTTTCTATTCACAATTTTCGGCGTTAATCACCTTAACAAAACACCGCCATCAACAACCAAAATTGACCCGGTCATATAGCTGGACGCTTCGCTGGCGAGAAACAACGCAGCGGTCGCGATGTCATCTGGCTCGCCAAAACGCCCGAGCGGCACCCGGGACTCAAAATCTTTGATCACCTGTTTCATATTGGCGCCTTTCATCATGCTGGACACGCCTTCCGTGTTAATGCCTCCGGGAGCGATGACATTGGCGCGAATTTTTTTCGGAGCGATTTCCAATGCAAAATTTTTTGTGAAACCCCATACCCCGTGTTTTGAAGCGTCATAGGCCGCGAGCCCAGTCATGCTGGGATGCAGGGAATCGACGGAACCGATGTTAATGACGCTTCCACCCGCTTTCATAACCCTGCCGGCTTCGCGGCAGCAGAGAAATACGCTGCGCAAATTCACACTCATGGTTTTTTCCCAGAATTCCAAATCCATTTCCATCACCGGCTTGGAGGGAAAAATTCCGGCATTGTTCACCATGATGTCGAGCGCGCCAAATTTTTTTATTGTTTTTTGGATAAGATTTTTGACGTCCGTTTCGGAACTGACGTCGGTTTTCACGAAAAAATAATCGCCATTTTCCACCAGATCAGCAATGACCACATTCGCGCCCGCCTCAGCCAAACGCAGCGCGATGCCGCGGCCAATGCCCATTGCCCCGCCAGTTACAATGGCTGTTTTGCCTGTAAAATCAAAAAATTGTTCGATTTTTTTTTGTTTCATCATTTTTGTCAGATATCAATATATTAACATAAAATTTATGTTTTTGCGATTTTACTTTGCAAAATATCCTCAATGGCATATTCCAAAAATAGATTAACGGAGACTAAAAACACCCAAAACAATATCGCGCCAACGCCAATCCGTTCAACCAACCCGCCATAAAAAGTATTCGCTTTGAGCCACAGAAGGCCTCCAGTGAGGACCGACGCGGCACTCATAAAAAACGATATTGCCGTCCAGCCGTGGCCCCATTTCGCGTCTCGCGAGAACGAGAACCCATGGCACACCAGGAAGTCATCCATTCACCCTGTTAATTTTATCCAGCACCTTCCAGAATACCCCGCAGCTTGCTGCGGGGATGAATGGCTCAATATAGCCTTCCTGCGGGGTGCAATACCCCGACAGGAAGGTGCTGGATTTATTCATTACTATTATCAAGCAAAAAAACTCGGGCTGTCATTGGAGCAATCGACAATTATTTGTCGCTGTCTCTCCTCTGCAGAAATAATCCCCGAAAAGTTTTGACGCTGAAATATGTGGATAGCAAAAAGGTAAACCCCAGTACCAGATTGGTGAGAAAAAATTTCTCACCAGTGGACGCTTGATATGAATTCACGGCATAGGTCATGAACACAAGGAATCCGGCTGATGACACGCCCATGTTGATCCCGGCGTCCCAGATTTGCCTCGGATTTGTTAAACCGGCCGCGAGTCCCAGGATCAGAATAGCGAGCACTGAAAATACCGTGGGGATATTGATGTACTGGTCGAACATCGGAAGACTCGTCAGCATGATGATCGCCGCCACCAAAAATAGCATCCGCACCGCGTCGCCGTAATAATGTTCGATTTTTTCACTCCCATGCGTAACGATATAATTCATGATTATCACCGCCTTTCGTTTGCTGCGCCTTCACTTTACATAAGTCAGATAACGGGTTGATGGTGCTCACCCGTTCGCAATTCCAACTGCAGCCAGGGCGCGAATAGGATCAAGCCATACCCGAGCCAATATGTCCAGGAACCAAACAATCCAGTTTCAAACCGCGAGGTGACGATAGCATCAAGGATCACGCCGATTGCGAGCCACGTGCCGCCATACGCGAAGCTTTGCAGTTGGGACGGAGAGCGCGCGTTGCTGGCAAAGCCGTAAGCCACGATCCCGCCAATGATGCCCACCGTGATCTGCGAGAGCACCGAATCAAAGAGATTAAAACCAACCATCGCGGAAACAAGCGCGAACATCGTGAACCAAATAACGACGCCAAAACCAAGTGCTTTTGTCAAATTGAAGTTGTTCATAAGATGATCTCCTTTGTTGACGAATTTCGACCTTTAATGTTTAGAGATTTCGTGAAAGCGCAGCGTACATTGCATTTAACAATTTCATTTTTTGATTTTTAATTTTTTTTGAACGTCACCTAGCCAACTTGCCGATATCACTCCCTTCGCAAACCGGTTAATTATAGGATTGTCGCGCATATTATTCATAATTAATCTGCTTCAGAGTTAAAACAGGCTCTTTCAACCATTCATGATCAAAAATCATTACGGCAATCTGCCTGGGTCTTGGCCCATTGAATTCGACCAGTCCCAATTTTTGCGTCGGCCCGAGTAACAGCTGGTTGTCCTTGATCGGCAAAACCAGGCTCTGTTGCAGGAGCGCGGACATGAGATGATGCGGCAGATGGAAATATCCGCGGAGGTGCCCGTAATCAGCGGGAATGTCGGGCTCAAGCGATTCCAGAATCTCCAGATCTTTTCCCGGTTTAAACGCGACAGTGGTCAGCGCCGCGGTAGAATGCAGCATAGACAGCAAGACCATCCCGCGTTCAATGTTGTGATTCTTCACAAGCTCATTAATCTGATCCGTAATTTCCACGACCTCCAGCCTGCTCCCGGTTTTGATTGTCAAAATTGTTTGAAACATATATTGTTCACCTCCCTCTAGAATATTTCCAATTTCTTTCATATTTTTTATGTTATGTGGGGGGATCCCGGTTCTTCTGCGGTTAAAGACCGCGCCTTTGGCCGCCTCCATCGGTCTGTTATGGATTGCGATTTTTGAAAAACCGGGATCCGCTTGGTTTTAGTATGGCACCAGCCGGTTTTTTGACAATAAAAAAATCGCTTTTTTTGCGATTTTTTTTACCCTGTATTTTTTTGGCTTACGCTAGCAAAAAGCTATGGGTTCTTCACGAAAATACTGGCAACACTTTTGCCGTCATTATCGTTCGGAACTGGCGTTCCAGAGGTTTTCAAAATAAATAGACATAGCGTGCGCCACGTCGGGATCATCAATCAGGATTCCGGTCGGGCGCTTTTGGCCAAGTGACATCATCGCAGTTTTGCCATCGTAGATAAAATTGGAAGTCCGGCGCAGGTCTGTGTCTGTCGGCAGAAAACGCATTTGCCGCAGGCTTTCCTGGTCTTTCTGTTTGAGCTTTAGAGCAAGATCGGTTCTAGGAGTAACCATTCTCATCCGCAAAAAATGCGACCGGCGGCGTTCGATAAAATCATTGGCATAATCCTCACCAAACGAATCGAGCCAGTCATCATAGCAAAGCAAAGCAGAAACATGATGCTTGGTGTCGATAATATCATCCATAATGTGTTTAAGATCCTCAACTCCCGTATAGAGCTGGACATTGGGCTTGCCGCCGTTATCAGAGCGCATGGCCTGCAGGTTCGGCATGATGGTTCTGAGCGCGGCCCGCCGTTCTTCAAGATTAATCATCAGCTTGTCCGGATTTACCGCGAGCCAATAACGGCGGTTGTGTTTGACATAATAATGCATCAAGCCTTTCGCGTGCATGTGCTCTAAAAGCTCATTGACTGTGGATCTCGGCCATTGCATCTGCTTTGCGAGATCGGCGATATTGGATTCTCCCATCTTCAAAGAGGCGAGATAAAGCTTCGCCTCGTGTTCAGAATATCCGAGCTGCTGTAGGACAATCTGGAAATGCATACCCTTATTTTACGCTTTCCCCCAGCAAAAACAATAAGGCCCAACCTGGGTTGAGCCTTATTTTACTCGGTAAATTGTACCCCTTTTTGTCCCGGATTGAACGAGCTTTCCAGCTCTTTCGAGTTCCTCGAGATAACGCGTAGCCGTAGCATCAGAGACTTTCCTTGCCTTAGGACCCCAAGCTGACAATCGCTTTGAGGAGTTCGGCTGACCAGCGGTAAACATTGTTGGTTTTGATCTGGTTGCGTAGGCGCTTCATCCGCTTTTTTTGTTCCGAGGGATTCATGGTCAGCGCGGTTTTTATCATATCGCCGACTGCCTCGACATGGTACGGATTGACGATAAGCGCCTCTTTCAGTTCGCGGGACGCGCCCGCGAACTGGCTCAAGATCAAAACGCCCTGTTCGTCGCTGCGGGTAGAAATAAATTCTTTGGCCACGAGATTCATGCCGTCATGCAGTGAGGTAACCAGGCACACATTAGCGACAGAATAAAAGATCTTCAGTTCTTCATGCGTGTGATGACGATTGAGCAGCACTATTGGCCGCCAGCCGTTCGCTCCAAATTTTTTGTTTATTCTTTCAACTTCGGACTTGATCTCTTCACCAAACTCACGGAAACGGGGAATCTGATCGCGGCTTGGCGGCGCGATTTGTATGAAGGTAAAATTTTTGATGTATTTCGGGTTATTCTCCAGAAACTCTTCCACGGCCCGCAGTCTTTCTCCGATGCCTTTTATGTAATCGAGCCGGTCTACGCCGAGGCCGATATATTGACTCTCGATGCCAAGGCTGCTCAGGAACTGGCGCCGTTCCGCGGGACTGATTTCTTCACCGGCATCCTCGGTCCCGGCAAAAGCGATGCTAATCGGAAAGGGCTTGATGTATGATTTATGCCCTTCTCTGGTTATGGAAAACTGTTCCAGATCAATCAGCGATTCGAGTTCTTTGCTCACTGTGTCAATAAAATTGTTGCAGTGCGCCTGTGTCTGAAAACCAATGATGTCCGCCCCGAGCAAACCATCTAGCAGGTCTTTGCGCTGGGGACAAATACTGAATGCCTCCGCGTTGGGCCAGGGAATGTGCCAAAAAATGCCGATCTGCGCGTCCGGCCGGCTGTTTTTTATAAGCCGCGGCAACAGCGCGAAATGATAATCGTGAATGAGGATCAGCGGGTTCTCGATCTGCTTGATTTCCGCGAGAATGGACGCGGCAAATTTGCCGTTCACCTTGCGGTACTGTTCCCAATCTTCCTTGCGAAAAGTCGGCCTGGTGTGAGCCAGGTGGCAAAGAGGCCAAAGCCCTTCGTTGGCGTAGCCGTAATAATAACCATTTTCTTCTTCTTCCGTCAGCCAAATGCGTTTCAGCGTGTATTTCGGTTCGTCAGGCGGGACAGCGACCTTGTCCTGTTTGTCCGCGACCTCGCGGTCAGCATCGCCACTGCCATGAGCGATCCACATGCCGCCAGTCGCGTCCATGACCGGCTGCATGGCTGTCACCAGCCCGCTTGCCGGCACGAAATAACGGAGCGCGCCGCCGTCACGCGTATGAATATACGGCTCACGGTTGGAAACCACAAAAATTTCCCGGCCTTTCAAAAGGTCCTTGACGAATTCACGAAGCCGCTCCGCGGTCCACGGCGTGTCGATTTTTTCCAGGCGTAGACGCGCTTCCTCCTGCGCCGAGAATCTGGCTTGCGAAAGTGAACGCATGATCTTGTAAAACTCCGCGATCAAAGGACGGAACAAAAATGGCGTTTTTTCGGGCTGCTGTTCAGGTGTCCGCTTGCCTGCCCGAACCTGCCGCACGGATTCAGCCAAATTGACCACGGGTTTATAAAAAACAAACCAAAAAATCAGGCCGATAGCGGCTGAAAAAATCAATACCTGGAGAAGGAGGCGGAAAATGTTGTCCCGCCAGATCATGTCAAGCTTTGCTTCGATATGCTCAGCGTTACGCAAGATTACCATTGCTCCTACAACACGGGCATTCTGCCTGATCGGCAGGGCGAGCACATAGGTCTGCTTCTCCTGAAAACGCAAAAATGCGCTGGCGGCCTGGTCTTTGTCCATTGCCGTTCGCGCCAATTCTGACTGAGCTTCGAGATTATCAGTCAGCGTGCTTGATTTAGCCAGTAGATTATCCTTGTTGTCATATACCACGAGGCCCTCGAGTCGTTCCTGCTGGCTCAAATTTTCGACAAGAGCCTGGAGTACTTCCGGCGTGGTCGAGGTTGGCGTGACGAACGATGGAGCAAGACCAACATGGAGACGCTCCGCCAAAAGGGCACTGCGATATTCCAAATCAACCGTTAAATCTTCGCGCTCGTCACGGACCTGGTTTAAAGTAAAGACGGCAACAATCAAAGCAACAACAAGCGCAACTCCGAATACTGCCGCTAAAAGCTGTTTGATCATTTATTAAGCCTTAAGAATTTAAAGCTCTGGTATTGCGAGCGATGCGCGATCTATCCGCGGCGCCTGGACATGAAATGACCCCGCGAGCCAGGAACAGATCCGTAGCGCGGACGGCCGCGAAAACCGCGAGCGGACCGGTACACTGACCGCGGCGCCTCCAGCGGTATGTCAGAAAAACCGGGAATTTTTGATTTCGGCAATGTCATGCGCAGCAGGCGCTCGATTGATTGTACATCCCCTCTCTGGTCCGGTGTCGCGAAGGAGATAGCTCTTCCTGTATGTCCTGCCCGGCCAGTACGGCCGATGCGGTGCACATAATCGGAGCTAGCATCAGGCAGGTCAAAATTGATAACGAGCTCAATGCCTTTGACATCGATTCCACGCGCGGCAATGTCAGTCGCGACAAGTACGCGGTAACGGCCTGTCTTGAAGCCTTCGAGCGCTTCACGGCGCTGCGCAAGCGATCTGTTGGAATGAATCTCCGCGGCCTTGTGGCCGATTTTTCGCAGGTCAGCAGTGATGCGTTTCGCGCCGTATTTGGTGCGTGAAAAAACCAAAACGGAACCATGATAATCATACAGCAGTTTTTCAAGCAGCCTCATTTTATCGCTCTTGTGAATCACGATCAGTTCCTGCTCTACCTTTTCCGCGGCAGTGCCGGCAGGGGCCACCTCAATACGCAGAGGCAGCTTCATGTATTTAGTGGCGAGCGCGACAATCTCGTGCGGCATGGTCGCGGAGAACAGCATGGTCTGCCTCTCAGTGGGCAAAACTTTGAGGATCTGGCCCAGCTGCGGCGCAAATCCAATATCAAGCATGCGATCAGCCTCATCGAGTACCAAAACATTTACGGGGGAAAGATTAACCGCTCTTTGCTGAAGCAAATCCACTAGCCGTCCCGGAGTCGAGATAATCACATGCGGCATGGTTTTGAGCATTTTCTTCTGCTGCCACATCGACGCGCCGCCGATGACGAGCGCAGTGCGCAATCCCAGAGATTTTCCGATTTTATGCAGCTCTGTGTTGACCTGTTCAGCCAATTCTCTGGTTGGTAACAGCACCAGGCCCATGCCTTTTTTTATGGCAAGCCGTTGGATCATCGGAATGCCAAACGCCAGCGTTTTGCCGGTTCCGGTTTGCGCGATGCCGATGATGTCCTTGCCCTCAATGGCCACTGGAATGGATTTGTATTGAATCGGCGTGGGGGCGGTGAATCGCAGCGCGTCCAAAATCTCAAGCAGCTTGGGGGCGATGCCGAGTCCGTCAAATGATTCTTCTTTGTGTAATATTGGGGTCATGATTTCAGGGAATAAAAAACCCATCAAGCGCTAAAATTGCTGATGAGCTATCTTTACTCTTGTATATATAATTATAGCAAAAAGCTCGAGAAATGTCAAATCGACCGCCAAGTTGTGAAATATTTCCGTTATTCCGGAGCCGAAACCGGAACGCCCCCGCACATACCCAAAATTTAAAAAGCAGAAGGTTAACGCGGCTTATTTTTTTGCAGCAGGTAGAAAAGGGCCAGTGGCGCAGCCCAGTTGGCCCAGCGTTCCACGAAATCCCAGATGGGCAGGCCAACCAGCGGCCGCAGGAGAGCGGTCCAAACACCCCAAACCGCGGCCCACAGCAGGACAGCGCGCATTGGTTTAACCAGGATGCTGAAGGCAATCAGAATATCAATAATGCCGACGACCAGGATAAACGTGGTGGCAGCACTCGTATCCATACCTGTTAACTGCTCGGTCCAGGCGATCCAGTCTTTTTTCCCCTGAATGGCGAACACGCCATGCCCCAGAAATTCTCCAAAAATCCCGATTCGCAAAATCCATTGAATTTTTTTGGTATCCATTTTTAAAATCCTGAATAAATTGTATAAACCATATACAGCCCCAACACGACCAAGAAGAGGCCGATCCCCAATCTCATTACCCCCCGATGATCCTTGCGCCAGCTCTCCAGCCGCTCAGAGGACGTCCCAAAATACGCAATCCCAATAATTATCAAGAGCGGAACAACAAAAACAAAATTATACAGCAGCAGCAGAGGCACGGCCGTCGCGAAATCCCCGCGGGATAGAAGGCCTAAAATGGCCAGGTAGGGCGCGCCCGTGCAGGGCAGTTCGACCAGAACCACTAGCACTCCCAGCAGAGCAATCATCAAAAACAAGTAAGCCGGATGGCGTTTTTCCATGCCCGCGATTTTGCTGGTGTAATATTTAATCCGCTTGGCACCGCCCGGAATGATCTGCAAGGTAAATCCCTTGCCATACCAGAAGTAGTCTTTGATCTCGAGCAACCCCGCCAGAATCGCGATGATCGCGGCCACCCAATAAAAAACAAAGGCCAGGCCGGTATTGAGAGCCAGCTTCAGAATGCCGAAACCGAGCAGCAGATAAACGCCATAAACTACGGCGGAATAAAACAAACCGCCGACCAGCATCATCCGCGGGCTTTTGAACAGCTTCGTCATGAAAGCGATCAAAAAAATCAGCACCCCGAACACGCAAGGATTAATGCTGTCCGCAGCCGCGGCAGCAACCACTAGACCGATAGTCAAATCCTGACCAGGCATATTGTGTATTTATTAATTTTTATTGTTCTCATATCCGGAAATTTTCATTAGCTCTTCGATTGGCTGTAGTCCCTCAAGGCGGACAGTAACTTTCCCATTTTCCTCTAAAAGCCAAGTCGGAGTTTTGGTGATATTTTTCTGAAGGCACAATTGCGGATTGCCATTCGGGCCCTTGGGATGGCATTCTACAGCATTTAATCCTTTGTATGCTTCGCCGAGCAGTTTTTCCTGCCGTTTGCAGTTCGAGCAGGTGTAAGATTTATAATACACCCAGCCCCGGCGGTTCAGATGTTCGACAAAATCCGTATAATCCTCGCTAATCACTCTCCCATTCTGGATAAAAAAAGTAATCCCTGAAATGACGAGTCCACCGATAATTATTGGCGCAAGCAAGCGCCCCAGGCTCTGAAGCCTGTCGCGGATTGCCGCATAAGAAACCCCTAAAATTATAAACATTAAAATCTTCGAGGTCTCGCACAAAATGCAGAATGATTTGATGACAAAATATTCCATGTAGGAAAGGTATAGCGAAGGAACAAGCGCAAACGCGGTGGCCATAAACAAAAACCGGAATTTATCCGGGCTCATTTTGCGCAAACTAATGACCAACACCATCAAAAAATATCCTAAACCCAATACCGAGACTGGAAGACCAAACACCTCCGAATACAGGCTGGTAGTCACCACATCGCAGGAGACTTCTTTGGAAATGTCGCAAAACGAAGAGGTATTAGCATAGTGAATATAAGTCAAATATGACATTATCACAAGCCCCAGCAACGCCGCGCTTGTAATAAGAAATCGGTAGATTGTTCTTTGTTTTGATGTCATATGCCCAATTTCGAAGCTCTGCGATTATTATGACTGATTCTCTAAACAAATGCAAAAACGCGCAACTGAAAACCGAGGACTTGTGTAAATCCTCGGTTTTTTCCGACATCCGCCCATCATTCAGGCGCCTTGGATTTTGGCTTTACCAAGAGAAGGCGACTGATATTTGGCAACAAACTCCACCTCGAAGCCAAAAATTTTTGCGACTGCTGCATGCCGTCGATCCAGTAAAAGCATGGACTCGGGTAACAATTCCGGCTCATGAATGAATTCCTGATAACTTTGAATTACGAAACTCCCTCCATATTTAGCCTCTAATCTCGGACAATGCAAAACCCGCCTTGAATTGTCCAAAGCTGCAGGTTCATTCACAGATTGTAGTTTGGCTCCGGCTGTGAGATTACCTTACTAAACCCCCTCCGGCTTCTGTAAAAAGACCCGGAGGTTTTTAATACCTTTTTGAACAAATGAGCAAAATCCTAGTCATTTTTGACAGCAGCAATTTTTATCACAGATCTAAAAAGGTTGCTCCCCAAGTTCACTTAACCAAATTCCATTATCGTAAACTGGCAGAGGCTCTGACCGGCACCAAGGAAATCGATATCGAATATTGTGTTGGCGAAATAAAACGCGAGCGCAATAATCCCAAGTCCACACAAATGTACAATGGCCAGATGTCCTTATTTTACGTTCTCAGAGAACAAAATATTGTTATCAAAAAGGCTTCATGATGAAGATAAAAGACATCTATCATGAAAAAGGCGTTGACGTCAGAATTGCGACCGATATTGTCCGCGTGCCTTAAAAAACGAGTATGATACCTGCATAGAAAGCTGCGCTATTCTTTGAGCAGCCTGTTCAGTTTAGTGATCTGAAATCTATGCTACTTTTGATATTTTCTAGCTTTGTAATCATGTTTTTGAAATCTTTCTCGTTCATGTCCATGCCAACCTCCTGTAGATCGTAGCATAACCTGGCTATGGAATATTTTATATCTTCCAGTTCTTCGGATTTTTTCATAAAGCTATTTTATCATAATAAATCCAGCACCTTCCTGTCGGGGTATTGCACCCCGCAGGAAGGCTATATTGAGCCATTCATCCCCGCAGCAAGCTGCGGGGTATTCTGGAAGGTGCTGGATAAAAAAGAAAAGGTAGGAACTCCCGAAGGAATTACTACCTTGCCGACTCTGCCAGTTTACAGCATTTACGGCTGTTTTGGTTTGCGGATCACTGGCACTTGCGGGCCGGTGTCGGGATCGCCTATCCGCTCTCGATACTTTTTCATCAGATCATCGTAACCCGCAGGGTGTTTCATAAACAATTCAACCTGCGCCGTGAGCTTGGCCAGTCGGTCTTTAGTTTTGGCGTCGACTGGCTGTTTGCTGATCACCGCCTTGGATGCGCGGTCAAGTTCAGTTCTCATGGGCAGCCAAACCTTGACACCCTCATCCCATGCCGTGATATATCGGGTCCAGGCCTGGGTTACATCAACCGCATTGACTCCGTTAACGGCAGTTTGGAATTGCTTGAACGCCGCATCGCGCGCGGTTAGTACCGGAGCATTTTTTGCGAGGGATTTTTCCAGCGCGGCAAACGGATCCGCAACCTGGAACAACAACACAAACGCAAACAGAACATTGAACATTGGGAACCTCCTCTAGATTTTTACCGATCTTGAATCCTCGACCATTCGAGAACTCGAGAAAGGTGAGAAAGGAACCGCAAATCATTTGCTATTCCTTTCTCTGATATCACCGCTTTTTGCGTTTCGGCGGTTTGTCGTTTCTCCTGCCAATGCACAGAAACCGGCCGCTGACTGCAGCCATGCCGTTTCCGACATCAACCGGCGGGACGAGCGGTCCCGCTCCTTCGTTTTTGAAATACCGGCTCATGATTTCTCCCAAATCCTCGGGAGTAATCATGCTACGCGGCATAAAAAAGGTGCAAGTCACGAGGACACACGAGCGCCGCTTCACAATCCTGGCTGCTTCCACGATCCATTGCTGCCAATTCCGGGACCAGTGCATGCTGTTCAGGCAAAACACCAGATCAGCGCAGTGAGATGGAACGGCTGGCACACTGCTGGCATCGCTTTGAATCATCGTGATCTGATTCGTGACACCAAGCTCTTGCGCAATCCCTCGCGCCCGATCAAGCATTCCAGCAGAATGGTCAACGAGTGTAAATCGGTAGTCTGTCTGCGTTGCCAGCCACAGCTCGTATGAAGCCGGGCCGCAGCCCAGAGAAACAATGGTCGCCTTGGCAGGCAATCTTTTTGCCAGCCTGATAATGCGCTCAACGGTCGCCATTTGGAATGCGGCATTTTCGTAAGCGCCATAGACCCGCGAGACATCGTCTTGGTAAGCAGTCATTTCCTGATCTGATGCCCGCGTATTGGAAAAGCCCCGCCGCTGTTCGTCAAACCAAGCTAAAGCCGCCTCTCTTGTCAGTGTCTGCTGTTCCGGAAAGTGCGCCTGCCAAAACGCCAAAAAATTCTCTAATGCCGCTTCGGTAGTGATCGTATTCAACATAAATCCTCCTAGAAAATTTTTCCCTCTTCTGGAACAAGGATTGAAATCAAGTATCCCGGTTCCGGAAAAGAATTCCAATTGACCAGGTAGTAGAAGTTCGAGTTATTCAGACAATTTACCAATTTCTGCCGTGCAGGTTTCAGGTATTATTATTTTTTAGGAAAAATCTTACCGGGCATTCTGGCCGCCAAAAGCGGCCTCTCGAACTTTCACTACCTGGTTGACAAATTCACTCTAAAAAATTATACTGACACTATGACACAAGCCGTGATCACCACAATCAAAAACAACTCCGTTGCCTTGCCTAAAACCTGGAAAGGCGCCAAGGTATTTTTTCGTGTAACCGGCAACACCGCAACTATTACCAAAGTCCCGACATCCAAAACCATTTTTACCGAAACAGAAATTAAAACCCTGCGCAAACTCGGCAAAAAAATAACAAAGGCGGCGCTGAATAAAGCATTGAAGGCAAACCGCTGACATTTTAGTCATGCGCGTGGTGGCCGATACCAACGTTATTATCTCAATGCTGCTCTGGGGCAAATCCTTGGAGCGGCTTTTGGTTTTGGCCAATACCCGGCAAATCATCCTCTGTTTCTCGCCCCAAACTATAGATGAGCTCTTCCGGGTTATCCGGTATCCGCATATTCAGAAACAGGCGCAAAAGCTTCAGTCGCCGCTCGAAACATTGCTCGACAAACTCCTGGCCGCGTCCCTGCTTGCGCATCCGACGCAGCGGATTGCCGCCATAAGCCAAGACCCAAGCGATAACCGGATTCTTGAGATAGCGCTGGCCGCGCAAGCTGCCTGCATTATTTCCGGCGACAAACACCTGCTGAACCTCAAGCAAATCCAAAATATTCCGATTCTTGCCCCGCAGGAATTCTTGAAACAATATTAAATTTTCAAAAAGCAATTTTTGTTATGGTTTTTCTTTTTTCCCTCTTCTGGAACGGAAATAAATCCAGCACCTTCCTGTCGGGGTATTGCACCCCGCAGGAAGGCTATATTGAGCCATTCATCCCCGCAGCAAGCTGCGGGGTATTCTGGAAGGTGCTGGATAAATTAAGTAGGAGAGCTCTTGCCGCAAACTTTCGTTTACGATAAAAGTCTTAACTATTTCCGCCCCGGAAGAGAGGCAGAGTATGCTGGACTAGTCCAGCATACTCTGCGTGTTTCAATTCTGCGGCGCGCGCCATTGCCAGTGGCCAGATGGCACGGCCATTTCAGCTTCCGCCTTTTTGCCGCGCTTTCCTGACCAGCGGCAGTGCAAAATGAGTTCACTGCCTTTGATCTCCGCCTCCTGGACGATTTCGCTCGGATCTTTGGCAAGCCGGGCCAGGAGCAAGCCCTCAAACAACCGCCCGACATATTCCTGCCAGGCCGCGGCTGCCTCCTCGGACAGCAGAATCAGACTCAAATCAACTTTTTTCATTCTCCTCCTTTCGCAAATCCCGGAAACAGCCCGTTAATTTTCGCGAACAGCTCCTGGCGCGTGAGTTTTTCGCCCTGATCAAAGTTCGACTCGTACAAGGTAAATTCCGTGCCGGCGAGGAACGCTTCCTCGGCTTCCTCTGCCAAAAGATGTCTGCGGGTCGGATGCGGCATGCCGCTTTTGGGCGGAAAAAATCGCTCCCAATACGCGGCCAGGCGATGGTCTCCGCTTATCTGAAACGTCCGGCCGGAAGCGATAGTCCATTCCAGAGTTTTTCCCACTGCCAACAAATACAACAGAACCATTTTGAAATTCATTCTATCCTCCTTTTGTCCCTCTCCTGGAGCAAAAAAATTAAGTAGGAGAGCGCTCGTGTGAATTTTGCAATTCCCATGAACGTCTTAATCTTTCTGCCCCGGGAGAAAAATAAAAAAGGACGCCCTTGCGTCCTCTGCCTCTTTTAATCCTAATGCTAGCAAATTTTCCGGAAAATGTCCAGAGCCAAAAAGATTTAAAGAGGACGCTAAAAATCTTTTGACCCTGGGCGCTTGCCGCAAATTTTTCATCCAATCTTGAACCCACTACCTCTCCGCATTTGTTCCTCTCCTTTACAAGGAGAGGCTAGGTGAGGTAAATGAGTTCAAGAAAGGAGAGAAGCAAGTCGTGAGTGACGACTTAAACGCTTCTCTTCCAATTTATAATTGCTTGCCAGCTGGCATCACCGCCCTTTGGCCTCCTCTTTCAAAGCTTCCAGGATCATCCGCCCGGTTGCTTCTACTCGATTCAGCTACTCGTTTGGCCAGCCACATGCGGTCTGGCAAATTTTTTCCTCATGCCTGCAATTTTACGAGTCAGATTAACTTCGCCCCTTACGCATGTCAGGGTCTGGTTTTCTGCTCGACTATTTTTTTGCGCTGCTGATTTGCGGGGGGACCCTTGGGATCCCCGCTTTGCTGTTCGCCCGCTCCAAATCGGGAGCGGGAAAGCGCGTCGGCCTTCTCTCTGAAAAGAAAAACCGAACTGCCCCAGGCCGCGCAAACTCGCCCGGGCAGCTGCTCAAGCTTGTCTTGGTGTTGGCTGTTTTGTTTCTGGCAAAACCCGCTTTCCATATGTGATTGGGCCATTATAGTTCCCCTATCCTATACAGTCAGCTCGCCGGTTTTCCAAAAATCTAAACAGCCTCAATGCACTCAAAGGTGCATGCTTGAGCGACCTATCCGTTTACGGCTTCGTCCCACACTTGTGGAACTAACGAGCAAGGAATCACTGCGCCGACTCCCTGCATCCCATTTTCCCCGACATGAGGTCAAGGTACTCGCGGGACCGTTCGGATGAGCAGCATTACTGGATTCGCCGCGGCTACAGAGGAATTTAGCAAAACCTCTGCTCCAGGCAAATGACGGTTTTTGGGTCCGCCTAACCCTTTATGGCTTCCTGGATGCTTTCGGCTCTGGCGAAGATTGCGGCTCCGCCAAGCTCTGCAGACTGGGCCAATGCTGCGCTTTGCGCAACATTTCCCACGATCCAGTGGTCGTCATCACCCGCCGCATGGTTTAGACCATGATAGGCGGATCTTTATTCTTCATTTTGCACCTCCTATTTTGCAAAATGACGGGCACTCTGCTGCTTTAAAAGTTTCAGACCTTTCAACGCAACTTCCTTCCCGTCCAATCCACTTCAAGTTGTCATTCCCGACCTGATCGGGAATCCATTCCTTGAAATGTTCTGGATCGGAAGGGAGAGGAAAATGTTGTGCAAACATTTTGTCTCTCCGCTTGCCGAGTGCTTGCCCCGTCGAACGACAGGGCATCATTAGGATTCACGCCTTACCTAATATGGCGACTGATTTATTTTCTCCAATTTTCTGCTCTTGGCCTTGGAGAGGGTCTTCTGATTGACCACAGGCGGCCTCACCCTGACTTCATTTTTGACACGACCTGTCAGGGATCCGTCGAAACCGGAGGGACTACTCCCGGATTTTCAGTCCCGCGCGCGGTGCGACCGAAATTACTTATTCGGCCGCGAGGATCGCAGTCGCGATGTTGGCTTTGGTTGCCGTCTTGGCAACCTCCACTTCCATCGCTTCCGCGATCTGGACGAGCGTCTTTTTCGGCAGAGCCGTGAGGCCCTGCTTCAAA
Source organism: Candidatus Doudnabacteria bacterium RIFCSPHIGHO2_01_48_18 (assembly GCA_001777515.1). Classification (GTDB taxonomy): domain Bacteria; phylum Patescibacteriota; class Doudnabacteria; order UBA920; family 2-01-FULL-46-14; genus 2-01-FULL-46-14. Next base: position 4,564 of record MFEF01000031.1, on the reverse strand, counting down.
GCCGCTGTTACCGGCGCGTTGGTCGGAATCCCGAGCTTGCGAAGGTAATCCTTCGCCCGCTCAAAATCCTGGAGCGCGCCTTCGATCTCGGCGGCAACCGCCTTGTAGATCGACGCCTTCGCCGCAAGGTGGTTCGCCTCGTCAAGAAGACGGGCGGCCTCCTCGCGGTTGGCCACGGCCGCGGCAGCGAACCCTTCGGCATCCTTGCGGATAGCTACGGGGTCCCGGCTCACGACCTTGATACCAGATCCGGGGTCGGCAGGAGGCCCATATCCCGGAGGCAATTCTTCTGCCTCCTCTATCGCTGCAGCACGAGCGAGGTCGCGAGCGGCCTGCTCGTCGTCTTCCCCCGCAACCGGAGCCGGGTAGGAAACAACGATCCTCAAATACATACCGTCGTGAACTTCCTCGTCGAGGTCAACGAGGTCACCAGTGCCGTCCTCGACGCCTTCCTCGCCGTGGACAACTTTGATCCCCGCCTGATCCAGCACTGTGCGGACAGTCGGGTGCTCCGCCGGGTCCATGAGTTGCTGCTGCTCACGACCATCCTTGGTCGTGAGGTGGATCGTCGCGTAGGCCAGGTCGAGGCCATTGCCCTTGACCTGGCGGGACAAGATAACCATGTCGCCGGCGGCCGCGGGGCGCGAGAGGTCAGTGACCTTCGCGCCGTTCACTATGCAATCGAAGCCGGTCGGGTTGAAACCCGCCTGCTTGATTGCTTGCTCCACGGTGGAGCCAGGGACGAACGTTTCAGTGTGGATGGCCGCGCCGACCATCCCGATTTTAACAACAGTTGAAGTTGGCATGATTTTAATCTCCAATCCCAACCTTCCATTTCTGGTAAGGAAACCTTGCAAAGGTTTTATGGAATTTTCCTGACGTTGTAGCGAGCTTAAACACCTCGCCGCGTGACCGTGCAACACGACTGTCTTTTGGGCTATTCTCCCCTGGGTCAGCGCCCCAATTTGTAACTAGTAGAAGCACTCGCCATACTGCGCGTTTGCCTCCCCTTGCAGAATATTTTCTACTCCGTCATTGCGAGGGTACTCCCGAAGCAATCTCGAGATTGCCGCGCCGAGTACGGCTCGCAATGACAAATAAAAAATAATTCTAAAAGGGAAGGAAGAGGGGTAGGAAATCATGCCGAAACCTACTCCCTCTCCAACGTCCCGCACCATGCTAAAAACTGAATGGTGCGGGACAAGCGCACAAAAAGTGCAATGCAACCGTTACCACGGCAGGCTTCGGTCGCAGAAAAACAGCATGGGCGTGAGCCCAAAAATGCTTTCAAATTCGGGCGGGTCTCCTTCTCCCGCTTGATCGAATTTGTACCATTTGAGAAATTGCCAGACTGCGAGGCCTGACAAAAACTCTGCTGTTGGTCCGACACTGACTGACGCGCCGCAGGCCGACGTTTCGGCTACTGCGTCCGAGTAGAACGTCTGTTCATACTCGGAGATGTGCTGGCGGCGGCTCGGGGACAGGCTGTAAACCCGTCCCTCGGCCGCGCCCATTCGCGTCTCGATGAGTAATTGAGTCCGGGGTTTGAGTTTCAAACCCTTTTCCCAAATCTCTTTTCGAGACGCCATCGTGTCAGTCAGGAGAAAAACTACATCACCCAAAGATTGAGTGCCGTCCACTTTCTCCTCGTGGACAGTGATGGTCAGCCCTGTCCCGGTCTCCACGACCTGGGCCAAAGCCTGGGTTTTCGGCATCCCGATGTGAGACATCGAGAATGCCTGATTTGCAATATTATGGGATTCGACACTGTCGAAATCCCACACATGCAAATTCCGAGCCCCAAGCTTGGCCAGGGACAGGACTACGCGCGAACCAGTTGCGCCCGCGCCGATCACATCTACCCGACGTTCGCCGAACGCGTCGGGGTCGAAAACGCTAAGGTGGCGGATGGGATTTACGATTTCCGTTCCCATTTCTTCCGCCCTCCTTTCGTTTTCAACGTTTCCGGTCCGCCGCTAAAAACCAAGCGGCTTGTCGCAGGGGCAGGCAGTGCGGGTTCGTCGCCGTTGCGCCAATTTCGCCCATAAAATTCGGACGAAAACTGGCTGACGAAGACCTTCTCCCGCACTTTTTCGCTGACGAGATTCTGCCAATGGGCCTTGCGGGCCTCATTGACCTCGTCAACAACCTGCCACTCGGCGTCGCGGAGCCAAATTCCTGCGGATGGGAGAGCGATGGTGAACTCGGCTCTTCCCAATTTATTGAAAATTCCCCGCAGGAAAAAGTCTCCGCCACGATTCGCCAGATCGTGGAGTTGCGATTCGTCCTGTCCTGACGGGGACGTCCCCATATTTGCATGGGAATGCCCCCAGAAACGGATGGAGTTGAAAAGCTCCTCCCCGTCCGGTTCGGACAGACACGAAACCGCGTAGCCCGCGAGTGCCTCGGAGTCGAGCTCGCACGTCGAGCCCGACACTTCCTGCTCCACCAAAAAAATCCGGTGAATCAGAAAATCGTTTCCGACGCGGCGGACGTGGCCCATCCACCCGACTTCCGCCGGACAAATGTCCACGAGGTGCGAGTTGTCCTGGAATGCGTCGCGGGTAAAAAGCACCCGCGGCGCTCCAGAGACAATTTCCACGCGTTTTCCGAATTCGTGGGGGGCGAACCCCCTTGAAAATTTCATGTTACCACCTCGAGGTTCGCACCCGCGGTTCGGGTGCTGGGTTGACGGTTTCAGCCGGGGCTTGTCCTGCCACCGGCCAGAGATCGATTTTGCGGCCCCATTGGTCGTCGGTGTTAACCGACTCTACGAAATTGATGGCATACATCGCCACCAACGCGTACTCCTGGGCCGCAAGGAATTCGCAAAAACCTGTGGCAGCGGTGCCCAGGCAAGCCTTGCCGTTCGCATCGACGTGGGGCGCGTACATCCCGTCGAGTTTCCTCGACAGGTTGGTCCAACGCACCCCGTCATTGGAGCCATTTGTGTAGACATCAATCCGGAAAGCCCCGATCTCGTGGGTCTTTCCGGTGCGGTCGTCAGTGCAGAAAAGGGTTTCGGTAAAAACTTTGATAACCCCGTCTGCGACTTCGACCCGCTGGACTTTCGGGAGAGAGGCGAGTTTATCGAACTCTTCGCCGATCTTGTCCAGCTCGCCTTGGGTTGACGCCTTGATCTGGGCGAGCTTGCGCTCCAGCCCAGCGATCTCCCGGACTCCACGAATGTATGCTTGCAGAAGCCCCGGGACTGACCTCTGCTTTTCCGCCAGGGTTTTTTCAGTCTCCCTGACGGTTTTATCTACTCGCTTGGCGCACTCTTTGACATACGCCTCACGCGACCGAATCCGTTCGGCCTCTTTTTGCGCCGCAATCATTGCGGCTACTTTTTCCGGATCCTGCTCCACGACTTGCGGGAGCAGTTCCTCCAGAATTCTTTTGACAACTACCAAAAGGACGCTGGAATCGTCATCAGGATACTCCGGCAAGCCGGAGATCCTGATGTAGTTACCGCCCGGGATCCAGTGAGTGTGGTAGATTCCCTCCACACGCACCTGACCCTCAATGATTGGCCAATCATTCGACCTGCCAATCACCAGCCGGAGGCGGCCGTCAAAGGGAGGCAAATCCTTTTGCCACCCGTGATAAATGATTGCCGGAGTGTTTTTTCCGGTCAGGTATTCAACCAGACCGGAAACAATCCTTTTCCAATATGTGGCATCAATCCCTTGACCCCACTTTGCTTCAACCATCTTCCCTCCTATGCCCTTAACGCATCATCCGGCGCTTCGGGCTTTTCTGAAATTTGCCGGTTTTTTGGATTGCCGGCAGCGGAGATCACCCCTCACCCTACCCTCTCCCCGTTAGGGGCGAGGGAATCTCTGCTGACGGCAATACCCAGCGCTAGTCTGCCGTCTCCTAGACGACAAATCAGCGCTGGGATTTACTGCCTATTTAGTTTTCAAGGTTCTGCCTTACCACGTCCCCTCACCCTACCCTCTCCCACAGCGGGGCGAGGAAATAAGGAGAACTTACAAGCAAGGATAGAGCTGCTGATCTGGATCCCCGATCTCGTCGGGGATGACAAGCAATCCTATTCCTGCTTTAATTGACAGAAACCATGACCAAGCCTAGACTGAAAACATGGCAAACCTGACGAAAAAAGATCTACAAACTATAAATAAACGGCTCAATGTCCTGGCTACCAAAAAAGATTTGCAGCCGATCACCCAAACCCTGGCTCGCGCGACCGGCTTTTTGGCCAAACTCTCCGAGGATTTCACAGACCATCGCGCAGAGATGAAAAACGTGCCTGGTATTTTGGACAGCCACACGACCACTTTGGACGCAATCTACAAAAACAGTGAACATTGGAAATCCGAAGCCGCAGCCTTGCATTTTGCCCTAAAACGGCAAAAAGAATGGATAGCCCAGATCGCCGACAAAGTCGGGGTTAAACTCGAAGGCTTCGAATTCTAGAATTTTTTATGCTGTTTTAAAAGAACTGTCTTTATAATAAAGACTGTACTGTCCTGATGACTCGTTATCCTGATAATTTTGTTCAGGCCTTTTACCCCGTAGTGAAACAAAGTTTCTACTACTG
>MFEF01000030.1 GCA_001777515.1 Candidatus Doudnabacteria bacterium RIFCSPHIGHO2_01_48_18 | reverse complement strand
TCGAGTGGCAAAGAAACTTTTTGAATTTCCGTTCTGACTTGAGAAGTGATGATTTCCTCGCGGACATATTTTTGTTCACAAGGATTTTTCCGTTTGGTACATCGCAAATAGTTATGACCCTTTTGTGTTTCGGTGGTAATGAAACAGCCACATTCTCCGCAACGGAAAAATCCTCTATACAAAAATGGTTTAAGACCTTTCGAGTGAGGTTTAGATTTCCTCATCATCACTTCTTGAACGGAATCAAAAAGTTTCTTTGTGATAATCGGTTCATGCTTGCCTTCGTATATTTCACCACCCTATCTCATTAAACCTGTGAATATTGGATTTTTTAATCTGACCCCAAAGCTGCGAGGGGCATCCTTGTGATACCCCGTCAGCTTGCTGCGGGGTAGTTCATTAATTTCAAATTGAAAAATTAACTGAATTGAGTTATACTTAACTCAATTAAAAACTTGAAATTGTTAATGCTCTCGGCTTCGCCTTTCATTTTGCCCGCCCGCCCATTCCGAGCCGCGCTGTGCGCGGCGAGGGCAGAATTCCGTTCGAGCTAATTCAAGAATACACCGCCAGAAATAAGAAAAAACATGAACAGAGAAAATTTTCCCGGGTTTAACCCCGAAAAAGAACCGAAGCGAATTGGCGTACCAAGCGAAGATGACATTATGGAGCTTGGGATTGCTTTGTCCATTGGTGAAATAGATAAGGTAAAGGACTTGTCGTTGAAAATGATGCAAGAAATTTTTGATTCCCAAATGTATGACCGTGACGGTAAGCGAAGCGAAGACAGAGATACGGTTAAAACCGTAGAAGCGAGAATGGAAGGCAGTAACATTTTTTTGACAGGAACCTATGAAACCAAAGGTGAGATAAAGCCCTTTGAGATAAAAATTCCTTACAAAAAATAATGCAGCCGTCAGAAGAGATCAAGGAAAAAATCAATATTGTCGATCTAATCGGCGAAACCGTCCAGCTCAAGAAAGCTGGCGTTAATTTCCGCGGGCTCTGTCCATTCCATCATGAAAAATCGCCGTCGTTCATTGTTTCGCCATCCAAACAAATTTGGCACTGTTTCGGCTGCGGCCTCGGAGGCGATGTTTTTAAATTTATCGAGCAAAGCGAAGGGGTAGAGTTTCGAGAAGCCCTCGATATCCTGGCCTCCCGCGCTGGCGTGACCCTGCGTCGTCCCGAAGGCAGCGTGTCATATTCGCCTGACAAAAAGAAAACGTTATATGAAATCAACAACTGGGCAGCCATGTATTACGCCAAGGTCTTGTCTGATTCGGAATCCGCCAAGAGCGCGCGTGAATATTTGCGGAAGCGGGGATTGAAAGCGGAAACTGTCAAAGCGTGGCAGATCGGGTACGCGCCGGAAAGTTATCACGCGTTCGAAGAGTTCATCGTCAAAAAAGGCTATACCAAACAGGAAGCGGCAGATGCCGGGCTTCTGGTCCGAAAAGACGATGGCAGTTTTTTTGACCGCTTCCATGACCGGGTGATGTTTTCGATTTTTGATATGCACGGCCGTATTGTCGGGTTTACTGGCCGGATCCTCCAGGACAAAGAAGGTGCTTCGAAATATGTGAATTCTCCTGAAACAGTGATTTACAATAAAAGCCGGTTGATCTACGGATTGCATTTGGCCAAGACGGAAATCCGCAGACAGGATGCGGTCATAGTTGTAGAAGGAAACATTGATGTGATTACCTGCCATGAGGCAAAATACGCTAACGTTGTTGGTTCTTCTGGTACCGCTCTCACGGCCATGCAGCTTGAGATGCTGAAGAGATTTACGGAAAATATCAGCTTCGCGCTGGACGCGGACGAAGCCGGCCTTGCCGCGACCAGGCGCGCGGTGGAATTGGCGCTCGCGGCTGGTTTTAATGTCAAAATTATTTCCATCCCCAAGAGCCTTGCCAAGGACCCGGACGAGCTCATCCGGAAAGACCCGGGGCGATGGGAGGACCAGGTCAAAAACGCCCAAAGCTTCATGGACTTTTACTTTGAGAGGGTTTTTGCTACAATAGATCTACAATCAAACACTGGCAAAAAACAAGCGGTGCGAGAAATTCTCCCGCTTTTATCACAATTACCTGATAGCATTGACCGTGTCCATTTTGCGCAAAAACTGGCCGGCGCTGTCGAGGTTTCCGAAAAGGTCATTGTTGACCTTCTCAATAAAAATTCATCCCAGGCCAAACCTGCCCTCAAACCTGCCGCGCCGCAGCCTGACAGGCAGCCAAGAAAGAAAACCAAGCAGGAACTCTTGGAGGCGCGAGTTTTGGGTTTGCTCCTGAAGTTTTCCGAAGAACTCACGGTGGATCTCAATATCCTAAACGAGTCAGATTTCTCTGTTCCGCTGCATCAAGAAATTTTTCGCGCTATGTCTGCGGAAAATAAAGCGGGACGGTTGCAGCTCGAGAATGTTCTCGCTGATTATCCGGGACTAGCCTCGGAAATCGATCTTTTGGTTTTTGCTCTGGAAAACGAAATCGCGCTAACGCCAGGGTGGAATCTCGAGAGTTTAAAAAAGACTTTTCTATCACAGTTTCACCTCGAAGCGATTCGCCGGCGCATGCTGATCCTGACCGCGCAGATAAAAAACGCGGAAGCGGCCGGAAAAAAAGAATTAGTAAAAAGTTTATCGTTTGAATTTAATAATCTGGCCACGCAATTAAGCAAATTTCATATACAACATGAGTTCCAAGCAAAAAAAGCATAAAAAAACCAAAGGCAGCCACCGCTTGCGGCGCAGGCCGGTCCAAAAAAAGCCGAAAAAGAAACAACTTCGTTCGCGGCACGCAGTTCACCGGAAAAAAACTCCGCCCAGAGCTGAAAAGATAGCAGAGGTGGAGCATGCTTTTGATTGGGACAAGGCAGTTACCGATTTGGTGCACAAAGGACAGCAGCGCGGTTTTGTGACAGAATCGGAAATAATCCACGCTATGCCGCATCTTGAAGAAAATCTTACGGCCGTGGAAAAGGTTTTTTCCGAACTGGACCGTTTGGGGGTGGAGGTGGTTGATACTGAGGTGGCCTCGATTTGGGAGCAGGGTAAAACAGAACCTGAGGGACCGCGGTCCAAATCAGTAAGCGCCACGCCGGAGAGCTATGATTTGGGCGATATCTATGACGATTCGATTCAGATGTATTTGCGCGAGATTGGCAAAGTGTCACTTCTCAAGGGCAAAGAAGAGGTAGAGCTCGCGCAGCGCATCCAAAAAGGCGACGTCGCAGCGCGCAAGAAGCTTACTGAGGCCAACCTGCGCCTCGTGGTGTCCATTGCCAAAAAATACATGGGTCGCAACCTGGGGCTCCTCGATCTTATTCAGGAAGGCAATCTGGGGCTGTTCCGGGCTGTGGAAAAATTTGATTGGACCAAAGGCTACAAATTTTCCACCTACGCCACCTGGTGGATCAGGCAGGCGATAACCCGCGCCCTGGCTGACCAGTCGCGTACGATCCGCATCCCCGTGCACATGGTGGAGACCCTGAACAAATATGCGCAGGCCGAGCGCTCGCTCGTGCAGGAACTGGGCCGGGAGCCAACCGTGGAAGAGATTGCCGCGGAAATGGGTGTGGAGGTGTCAAAGGTCTTGCAACTGCAAAAAATCTCCCAGGAAACCGTCTCCATTGATACCGCGGTAGGGGATGAGGGCGATGAGGAAGACTCGAGGCTCGGTGATTTTATTGTGGACGAACAAACGTCGGTGCCGTCAGAATCTGCCGGCCGCCAGCTCCTGAAAGAATACGTCACTGAGGTCATGAAAGACCTGGATCCTCGCGAACAAAAAATCCTCAAGATGCGTTTTGGCCTGGAGGACGGGGTGACTCACACGCTCGAAGAGGTAGGCAAGGAGTTTGGGGTAACCCGCGAACGCATCCGTCAGATTGAAGCCAAGGCCCTTGAGCGCATCAAAGAACACCGCAATATCCAAAAACTTAGAGATTACTAGATTTTATTTATTTTCGCGGCGAGGATGAAATCGTTTTCGGAGAGGCCTTTTATGGCGTGGGTAGATAATTCTACCTCTGCGTAACCCCAGCCGAACTCGATGTCCGGATGGTGGCTTTCGCTTTCGGCGATCACCCCAATTTTATTTACGAATTCAAGCGCTTCAGCAAAGTTTTTGAATTTGAATTTGCGTTCGATTTTTTGGTGGCGATCCTCAAGCTCCCAGCCGGGTACCTGGGGCAGGTACTGCTCAGCCTGCGATTTGGTGAAAGGTTCAACCCCACCTTCGCAAGGAACACATTTTTTGCTGGCCAGGTCGCTCATGAGATATCACGGTGGGTTTCAAAAAGGAAGGCCGCGTCAGGATGAAGCTCTTTGAGTATGGCGATAATCTCGTGGAAAATTTCTTCCGACGTGAGCTCGTTTTTGTCATCGATCCAGCTCTCCATTCGTTTTTGAACGGTTTCCGCGATATTTTCCGCGAGCATTTCCGATAGGTGGGCATTGCGGCAGGATGCGTAGGTAGCGGCGTAAATTTTCCTCGGATCAAACGGTTCTTTGTGCCCCCGTCTTTTTACGATGTGCGTGGCCATAGATTTACCCCAGGTTAATGGTGCCGTTAGCAATCAGGATGAGAAGCCATGACAAACCAACAAGAAGTATGCCGATAGCGAGGCGCATAAAACCGCGATTGTCCTGTTTCCAGCCTTTGATTTCCTGGATCTTTTTCCCTGAAGCTACAAGCAGAAGGATAATGATAAGAGGCAAGACGAACACGATATTGTAGATTACGAGCAGAGTGAAAGCCTTCCAGTCAAAATATTGCGCGAGGATCGTGATAATGGCTAAATAAGGCGCACCTGTGCAGGGCAGCTCCACCGCAGAAACAAAACCGCCGAGGAAAGCGATGCCCCAAACTGTGGTATGCGAGGCAAAGCCTTGAATTTTCTTGGCCATGCCTGCTGGAATGGCGAGAGAAAAGCCGCGCCCGTACCAGAAATAATCTTTGATCTCGAGGATGCCGGCCAGAACCACCAAAAGCGCTACGCTTATCGAAAGATACTCGGTTACCGCGAGCGGGATGCGACCGAGGAAATACACAAGACCAATGCCAGCCGCGAGATAAACCGCGAACACCGCAAAGCAATAAACAAAACCCAAAAACAGCATTCTTTTGAGCGTGCCGCCGCCTGCGAGGACTACTGACATCATGAGGATCAGTACGCCAATCGCGCAGGGATTGATCGAATCGATCGCCGCGGTGAGAATTACAGTGAGAATTGTCGGGAGTTCTGATTCAATACCCATAGTTATTGTTGATACTCCAACTCGCCCTGTTTAATGGCGATATCGTAGAAATTGCAAATTGTTTCCGTTTTGTCTTTGACCTGTCCGGTGAACTCCATGATGATGCAATCGCCCGGCGGAATCTGCGAATACGGTGCGAGTACATGATTGGGAAAATCAGCCAATTTTTCCTGAATAACGGTTTTGCCTGAGGTTTTATAGCGGAAAACCTGCCAGGTACCGCGGTTGCCGTCCGGACATTCCATACCGTTTGGAATAACGAGTTGTCCGTCATCCGTCGGAATGTGGATCACATTCTTTTCCATCTTTCCACCTATAACTTCAAAGAATTTGGCAAGTTTTACATCAGATAATTTGTTCACGATGCCCTCGACATGGATGCGGTCATCTCCGTGCTCGTGCAAAACCGTTGTGCCAATGCGATTCGAAATACCGGATGGATTTTTTAAATCCACTGGCTGCCCGCAAGCAGATATCTCAAAATCCGCGTGCCAATGCACCGGCCCGCCAGTGGCGGATTTTTCGTTTTTTACTACGGTTCCAATGGCCAGATAAAGTGTCGTGAGTGTAATCGGGATAACCATGCCCCAAAAAAGAAAGAGCTTTAAAGAATCGCTTGGCTCTTTTTTGACCAAAGCGATCGCTAACAAAGCTCCGATGAGTAGGCTGGAATAGACGATTACGTCGCTAGCCTCGTACATCAACATTGAGAGTTAATATGGGACTAGCAGAATTCACAAGCGGTTTTCTCTTCAGCTGTTTTGTGCTGCGCGGGATCGTGCTGTGCGGTCGTTCCCGATCCTTCTGTAGTTTCCTCAGCAGGGGAGTTGGTATTCTCGTCTTGCATTGGTTTTTTTGCTCCCTTTTTAAATAGTTATGAAAATATTATAGCAAAAAAATCATAATTAAGCAAAATTGCCCGCGGCGGCAGTCAAAAAATTATCAAGCTTGCCACAAAAAAATAAATCAGCAGGCTGATAAGATCTTGGATTATTGTTGCCAGCGGTCCGGCGCCGAGAGCAGGGTCAGTATGCTCTTTGTAAAGCAATTCGGGAACACACGTCGCCAATATCGGCGCGAGCGCGACATTTATAAACATCGCTAGGCCGACCGTGAGTCCTATTGCCGCAGAACTCAGCCAATAAGCGGCAAAGGAGCCGATTATGATGCCGAAAATGAGACCCACGCTGAGTCCAAGCAGGGTTTCTTTTGCCAGATAACGCCAAAAACCTTTGCCGGTCTGCTTGAGGTGTCGGACAAAGATTGTCTCGGTTTGAGTTCCCACAGCGTCGCTCATATAGACAATGATGGGGATAAAAAAAGCCAGCCGCACGTCAGCCGCCAAGATTTGTTCAAATTCAGAAACAATCACGGAAGTGACGAGCCCGCCAAGGAGCCCCAGGATCAGCCAAGGGAGCCTGTGTTCAACCAAATGCCCGACCGGCTCCTTTAGGTCATCTTCTTCGTAGGGAGCGGCTTGTTTAGGTTTTAGCATATTGATCCGTATCCCGCATGTGGTACCACCATTTTGTCAGTTCCACAAGAATTAGTTTAAACACTGGAAATGCTACAAACGCGAACAAGGCTGGCCAAAGCGCGAGTGGTTCAGTCTTCAGAAGCCGGTTGAAGAACGGCACATAGATCGCGACGAACATCAACGCAAAGCCAATTAGTGCCGACACGATCAGAAATTTGTTGTTGAAAATGTTAATGCGGAAAAGCGGTTTTTTGAAAGATTTAAAGGCAAAGACATTCAGAAGCGTGGGGGTGGCGGCCGCCACAAACACAAATGACTGTATAGCAGTTTGGTTCCAGCCAGCGAATTTGTAGAGATAATAAAATATACCCACCAGGATGAGATCGCTCGCTAGGCTAACGATAAATATTATTGATTTGCTTTCTTTGTCGAGGATAGGCTCTTTGGGAGAGGTGGGTTTGCCTTGCATGACCTCTTTCTCTGACGGTTCAAACGCCATGGCCAGAACGGGCAGTGAATCTTCCGCAAGATTGACCCACAGGATCTGTATAGCGCTAATCGGCAAAAACGGCGTTTTTAGAACAAGACTCGAGGTGATTAGGATTATTTCGGTAAAAGCATTCGACATCACCGCGACAGTAGCTTTGCGGATGTTGGAAAAGCCCGTGCGCCCCTCTTGAATGGAGGCAGTGATCGTACTGAAACTGTCATCGAGCAGCACGAGATCAGAAGCTTCTTTGCTCACGTCAGTGCCGGAACCGACGGCAACGCCAATATCCGCGGATTTGAGCGCTGGGGCATCGTTGACGCCGTCGCCAGTCATAGCCACGACCGCGCCTTTTTTTTGCCACAGATCAATGATGCGCATCTTGTGTGTTGGCGTTACCCGGGCGATTATTTCGAGGTTTGCTAAGCGTTTGGAGAGTTCGGCGTCACTCATTTTATCCATTTCTTCGCCGTTCATGACAGCGCTTTGACCGGTGCCAAAGCCGAGTTCGAGACCGATGGCTTTGGCCGTCAGTATATGGTCGCCGGTTACCATCAGCACGCGGATCCCCGCGTCACGGGTCATTTTTAGCGCCTGTTTTACATCGGTGCGGATAGGGTCGCGGATCGCGGCAAGGCCGAGGTATTCAAGATCATGAACCAGAGCGGTCATGTCTTCAATGGACCAGTTTGTTTTTGAGAGCATCGGCGCGGTTTTTTGCGCCACCGCGATCAGGCGGTACCCCCGGTTCGCGTAGTTTTCATATTTTTTTGCGATTTCCTGCTGTTTGCCTTTGTCCAGAGTGCAGCGTTTTATGACCGTTTCTGGCGCGCCAGAAACAAAAATTTTCAAAGAATCGCCATGCTTGTGAAATGAAGCAATGTATTTACGAGACTCTTCAAACGGCAGTATGGCAACGCGCGGAAATTCCTGGAGAGTTTTTTGGAAATCGCCCCCGCCATCAAGAAATTTTTCAAGCTTGGCTTTGTCCGTGCCTTCCCCGCGGACTAAAAATTTGCCGTCTTTTTCTTCGATCACCGCTTCATTGGCGAGAGCCAAAGCGCTCAGTGCGCTTTGCGGGTCGTCGCTCACAACCTCTTCCACCTTCATGATGCCCAAGGTCAGAGTCCCGGTTTTATCCGTGGAGATGACAGATGTCGAGCCCAAAGTCTCGGCCGCAACCAGCTTGCGCACCAGTCCTTTGCGTTTGAGAATGTTCTGGCTCGATACCGCCAAAATAATAGAAATGGCCGCGGGCAGCCCCTCGGGAATAGCAGCGACAGCTACCGCAATGGTGGTTTTTGCCATGTCAACCAGCCGCTGCCCCTCCGCTATCCCGACAACAAAAATGGCGAGAGAAACCACGACAAACAGTTCGGTGAGGAAGGTGCCAAGCCTGGTCATGCGCTGTTGCAGAGGACTGAGCTCGTCTTTCGTGTTTTGGGTAAGAGCGGAGATTTGGCCGATCTCGGTTTCGCCGCCAGTCGCGACAACAACCGCTTTACCTTCACCGCGTTCGATAACCGTGCCCATGAATACCATGTTTTTGCGATCACCCACCAATGATTTTGGTTCGGCCGTGCCCGGAGTTTTGTTGGTGGCTTTTGATTCTCCAGTGAGTATCGCTTCGTTTGCCTCCAGGTTTGAGGCCTCCAGGAGACGAGCGTCAGCTGGGACCTTGTTGCCGCCCTTGAGCATCACTATGTCCCCAGGCACCAGCTCCGCAGAGTCAATTTCAGCCAATTTGCCGCCGCGAATAACCAGGGCCTGAACTTTCACAACTGCTTTGAGTTTTTCAAAAATTTCGTTGGCACGATATTCTTGGTAAAGCCCGATGATTGCGTTCACAAACACCACTACGAGAATGACAGCCATATCAGAGTATTCCTCAATCCACCAGGTCAGTCCCGCGGCGACCAGCAAAATATAAACCAGGGGGCTGGCAAACTGTCGCAGGAACATCTCGAGCGCTGTGGTTTGCTTGCCCTGGGGAAGCTCGTTGAGACCATGTTTTTCCCGCCGTTTTTCCACCTCTGTGACAGCAAGCCCAACCTCAGGTTTGACTGAAAATCGCTTCAAAACTTCCGGCAGCTCGAGCGCATGCCAGACCGGTTTTGTTTCCGTATTTGTTTTTATGTCTGTCATTTTACGTTTTGCGTTTTGGTGAGATCAAAGATCAAGGACGTTGGTTTGATTTTGTTGTTAATGGGGACAGAAAAAGCAAAAGTTGATCCTTTGTCGGCGCCAGGGCTTTCGGCCCAGATCTTGCCGTTATGCTGCTCAACAATGACCTTGGCCAAATACATGCCAAGCCCCAAGCCGGCAGAATATTTGATTGAATCTTTGCCGCGGCCGTATTTGGAGAAGGAAACATCTAGTTCTTTGGCGCTCATGCCCTTGCCATTGTCCCTTACCTTGAGAGTAGCGTCTCTTTTAGTCTTTTCTATTGAAATTTCTATTTTTCCTTTTTTGGAATATTTTATGGCGTTATCGATCATGTTGTTGATGACTTGGCGCAGTTTTTCTTTGTCCATGATCAATTTTGGCAACGGAGCAGCGGGTTTATTGTAGACAAGCTCCAGTCCTTTTTCCCTTGCCAGCGGCGCAAGCTGATCGATTGTAATCTGGGTAATTTCAGCCAGGTCTGCCTCCTCAAACACAAATTCCAGCTTTCCGCGCTCGATACGAGATACGTTGAGGAGCGCGTCGATGAGCGAAATCATAGAGTTGTTCGTGGTATTGACTCGGACCAGGGCTTCTTTGATCTCTGGCGGAAGCTTCCCAAACTCGTCAGCCAGCAGCGCCGACAGATACCATTTGATGCTCGACGGGGGAGTGCGCAGCTGATGACTGGCCATGCTGATAAACTCTGCGCGGGCTTGATCAAGAATTTTCAATTGCTTGTTCGCTTCTTTCAGTTTACCGGTAAGGATTTGCAGCTGTTCTCGTTGTCTGACTTCGTTTAAAACGCTTTTTATGAGTAAGATTCCAAAGCTTAAGATTAGAAGGAAAGTGCTTCCCCTGAATACTAATATTGGAACATCCTTTGACAGTACAACTTCCATTAACGTCACAATTGCCAGAACGAAAGTCAATATTTCTGTTGCGATGATTTTTGTATTTAGAAGGTGATGTTTGAATATGGCGTAAGCTGTGAAGGCAACAAAGGGAAAAATAAATACCGCGCCTAAGGGAATAAGCCGCACATAATCGAAAGCAGCTGGAAGAAAGAAATTAAACCCAAAGATTAAAGTGAATGTTAATATGGTACCGAAAAAAATATATTTGAATTGAGTTTTTTCAAGCCCGATCGCACATCGCATTTTTTTGATTAGAGTATATAGTCCACCAGCAATTAGAAAGATAACTAGAGAGACAAACAGGAGCATTCCGGGGCCTTTTTCGACTGTCGATACTGATCCTGTCAAAGAGAGCTGGGTGATTCGACTGAAGGAAAGAGGGGTTAAGTTTATTAAGAAAACAAGGATAGAAATTGGAAACAGAATAAACTTATACCAATTTGGGAAAGTTAATTGGGTTTTTGGAAAGATGTAAAATAGAGTAAAGAAGCTGAACGCGTGGAGCGTCGCAGAAGCAATTACTAATCTCAGTAACCACAGAATGAGTATTGGCGAGCTCACCCTGTAGCTCAAATAGTTCACGATGCCCCAGAAAATAGTTACTAAGGCAAATAAAAGGAATGCCCTATTTGTATAACTCTTGCGATCAGTGAAAAATACAGTGAAACCAAGGATGCCGATTGCCGCTACGGTTATGCCAACAGAGAATAAATCTAAATTTGTTAGAAAATCCATTTTATATTTTTTTTGTTATCTTTGCCGGAAGCTTTAGTGAATGTGCACTTGGATTGTCGCCACGGCCTATCCGAAACAATAATGCGATTTTTTTATCGGGGAAATAAAAAATTTCACAGATTTGTTTATAGGCCTGTTTTATTAATTCAATTTGTTTGTCAGAAAATTTGGACGCACGTCCATTTGTGATAGCTTTCATAAGAAAGAGCACACCTGTCAGAGGTTGAATGCTCAGTCCCATCTGTGTGGCTTGTAGCCAGAGTCTTTGGAAAGACCGACCTGCAGCAATCAAGTTATTTTTATCATTGTCCGGTACAGCGATTGCGCCCATTGCGGAACAAGCTGCATATATCTTTGCATTTCCTTTGGCAATTAGCTTAGCAAAACCAAATTTATTCAACAGATTCATTAATGGCCAATTCTTAAACATTTTCATTCCGAGTTGTGCTGGCGGAGGCAGCTCTAAAGTTTTAACGTAGAACCCAAAACGTTTTTTTGTCTCTTCTTCCTGAGTCCAATTAATATGATTGAAGAAAAAGTTATGTAATGTATTATTGCTGAACATCACAATTTCGTTTACACTGCATGCTTCGGCCAGCGCCTTAATTTTATCTGGATCAGTGACGAACTCTGCTTTCGCTCCATCAACTTGAGAAGATGTAGCAGCGAGACGTTCTAACTGCTCTGTAGGTAGCTGTGTTTTCATATACGGCTTTCGGTTTGTTGTTCGCTTGGCGATGCTATCTAGCAGTGAATCTTCTTGAGGCGCAGATTGTCTCAAAGTGATCGACGCAACCAGATCGGGCTCGCTCGATTTCGGAAATAGAGTGATGCTTGCCGAGTAACTTAGGGTTTTTGCTGAAATAATCATATTTTCTACCAAGGCTCCATGAGCTACGTATGACCCTGCCTGATTTGTATTATAAAGTGATTGATCCCGTTCGGGAACGTTATAAATATCGATTTCGTTATTGCCAATTTCAAATCTCCACGGCTGACAGTTTTCACCGGACGGGGCTTGGATTGCTAGATTGATTATTTTTTCTATTATATTTTCCACGAGTATAGTTATAGTCCAAAAATTTTTCTGAAACTGTTAGCGATTTTTTTTCTTTTCTTCTTTGAAGGCGATGTATTGTAGTTTGGAACAAGTTTTTCATCCAGAGAGATTAATGCACGATTTCTGGTAAAGTTTGTTTTAGTCGCAACCATGCGCGCACTTAACGCTACAGCCGAGCCATTAAGCATCGCTGCACCTCCAAGCTGAGGCCAGGAGACTATTGTCTTACCAATTTGTAAAAGTGAACTTTGCATTCTTTCGGTCACATTCTCGGGGCCTATATGTTTGGTTATCATTTTACCGATACCCCGCTTATCGAGCGATTTAAGAAATTCATAAGAGACATTACCCATTCTTCCATGAAAAAATTTTGTTTTGGGATTTAGGTCATAACGCTCAATATCAACTACGGCATTATCTCCGTCATCAGCACCCATAAGAACAGGGACTCTGTTTTTTTTCGCTTGTTTACGAACCAAATATTTAATGGCGAGGTTATCAAGCTCATCAATCATAATATCCAGCTTGGGCGGTCCTTTGAAAAATTTTTCAATATTTTTTTCTGTTAAACCCAATGGAAAAACCTCTACGCGAGCATATGGATTAATTTCATAAATCTGTCTTGCAGTCATTTCGGTTTTTAGTAATCCTAAATTTTGCACTCCGGTACGGATACGATTCATGTTGGAGAGCGCAAGTCTATCTAAGTCTGCGATGCGTATTACACGAGATCCTCCCTGTAAAACGATTGCGAGCGCGACACTGTTTCCTACACTTAACCCTCCAATTCCGATAACCGAACTGTAGAATTTTTTTTGCTCGGAAGCATTTATAAGGTTTTTATTTCTGGCGGTTCGGACCATTTGAAATTCATGATCAGAAAGCAAATGCACCAATGAGGAGAGCCAAGAAAAATATATCCATTTGCCTTGCAGAAAAAAAGGCTTCCTATGCCGCAATTTATTTAGAAACTGCTCTAATGACGTGGAATAATTTTCCGAAAAAATTAGATGAGGGTTTTGTACAGAAAAAAGTTCTTTCAGATGCTCTTCGTAATCATCGCTTATGTGATGGATCTTTTTCTGCGCAAATAATTTTTTTATTCTTTTTTGATCAGCTTTTTTGTTCATATCAAGAACTTCGGGAATTAATATCTCAGTTCCCGACATTCTTTTTTTTATTAGTAGTTCAAGCTCTATCATGAATTAGTTATTCTTTACCCATTTTTGTTTACCTCCTGGTTTAAAATAAGTCGGGTGTTCGTGATCCCAAAATACAACTTTTGGTTCTACCCGTTCTTCCAGTAGTTGAGCATTATTTTTGTATTCAGCATTTTTTTCGAGCAAATTTTCAACAATTATTTTTTTCACGATCTCGGTCAGATCATGAGTTTCCTTTACACGTGGCTTGAGTTCGAGATTGATCTCAAGATATTGATTATGCTTTTTATCGTGCTTTGTTAACATTGTGAACTTTCCGGTTACAAAGTCTTCTAAAATGTGATGTTGAAGAGACTCTCTAATATGTTCCGGATATATGATTGCGCCGTATAATTTTGTAGAAAGATCGGTTCTTTCATAAACGTAAACGAATGGTAATTGGTAGATATGCTGTTCGAAACCTAAGTTTTTTGCTAGCGTAATTAGGTCGACACCATTAGCGTTAAACACCTTTAACATATGAGAAAATCGAATTACTCCACCTTTATCACCTATTGCATAGCGAATTAGAGGTAAGCAATTGTAACCGGTACACAGAACCTCATTTTCTTGAGCTTCAAAATTTACGAAAAGCGGATTAAATTGTACTAAAGTAGGTAAACGACCAGATTCATGAAACAGCTCTTTATGAATTTTTTTATTTTCGATTGCGAGTTTTCTGATTAAAATGCTAAGCGGAGTCTCTATTGCCATAGTACCAAGATCAGCACTTCCATAGATATTCACAGTGTCTATATATGGATTGGTGATGCCGCATTTTTTTACGATATAATCTCGGAATTGTTCTGTGAATGACTCGGCCGCAAAAATTAGTTTTAGCTTCAGTTCTTTCCAGTTAATATGATATCCTTCTGCTTCATCGATAACATCTTTTATGAAAGGAGGGTAGCCGCATAGAATTATTTGTTGGAATTTCTTTCCAAGGTGCTTAAGTGCTTCGAAAATTTCTTTTTTGTTGGGGCCAGGGGTTAAAATTGTTAACGGATATTCACGAGCTGCAATTTTATGGAAGGCTTGATACGTTATTAATCCCCCGATCCAAACGCCCATGCCGAAACAATTTATTACCAATGTGGACTTATTTCTGTTCTCGGGATCATATCGAAGAAATTGTTCATGGAATATTGAAGATTGCCAGTCTATGACCTCATTTCTAGGAAAATAGAATGGATGTCCAGAGGAACCGGATGTGGCTGCTAAAATAGTTTTATCTAGCCTGCCGTCGAATACCAAATGTTCCAAGGGATAACTTCTGAGGTAATTATTTTTGTTGGTCACAGGGATTTTTGTATAATCGGCCAGGGATTTTACATTTAACGGCTGGAAGTTATTGGCTTCAATAAAATCATGATACCCCCGCACTCTTTCAAACGTCTCTCTAAACAAATTTAAGAGATAATCTTCTGAAATTTTATCCCAATCGTCCTCTTTGATAGATTGCAAGTAATTAAATGTCGCTTCGACATTGTCTTGATCAAAGAAATTTTTAATGCCGGCCCTTAGCTTTGCCATGTTAAGCATGTCTTTTCTGAATTACTTTTTCTGCCAAAAGATTTGCTATTACCAGTGGCGATTTTTTTTGCTTTTTTGATAGTGCAAGAATATTTTTTACTGTTGAGCCAATTTTGCTGACCCTTGTCTTGACCCAATTGCGATCGTATCCTTCTTTACGCAATTCAGCCACAGCGTTTATTAAGCCTCCGGCATTTGCAATATAGTCCGGAATATATATTATCCTCAGTTTATTTAGTATCTCTGCCATTTCTGGTGATGCCAGTTGGTTATTGGCAGCACCGCACACGATTTTACATCTCAGTTTAGCGATCATTCCTGAGTTTAGATCTCCGTTAAGGGCGCATGGACTGAATACGTCAACTTTTTGTTTATGTATGTCGCGTGGTGGTACAGTTTTTATTTTTGGAAACATTTTGTTCAGTAATTTCAATCTGTTCGCATCGACGTCGGTTACTGTGATGATGCCTCCGACTTTATATAGCAGCTTGCAAAGTTCCATACCCACTTTTCCTACTCCTTTGATGGCAAAGCTCCTGTTCTTAATTGTTGCAGAATTAAATCTAAATTTTAACGCGCTCTGTATTGCTGCGAACACACCAAGGGCGGCCCAAGGAGACAGATCTCCCGCCAAACCAGGCCTGCCATTAATGAATGGTGAAGCGCTTTGCATGAGTTCGATATCCTTTTGGTCAAGTCCAACGTCTTCGCCGGTTGTAAAATGGCCATTAAAAAGGTTGATTTTTTTTGCAAAAGTTTTAAGAATTAACCGTTTGTTTTGTGTCGGGTCAGAAGTGATCACAGCTTTTCCACCCCCGAAAGGGACTTGTGCCAAGGCGCACTTGTATGTCATTGACTTTGATAGCCTGAGAGCATCCTCTAGTGCTTCTTGTTCCGAATGGTAGTGTTGATAGCGTGTGCCGCCAGTTGCCGGCCCTAAGGCAGTATTATGTATAGCAATAAACGCGCGCAGGCCACTTTTCTTGTCGCTGAAAAAAATCACTTCTTCGTGGTAATCAAACTCTTTTAAAGAGCTTATTTCAAACTTCATTATAAATCAGAGATTTCTAATCATCTGTCGTTAGTTAGTATTTTTGTTTCCGGCTAAGTAGGTATCTATCAATTATTTTATACCATAATACCCGAGATATTTCAAATAAATGTAGGGTGAGTTTGGTGAATAATTAACCTCTGCGGTTGGAATCTGGCCAGGTTTAACTCTCTGGTTGGTCTTGCGGAACGGAATGGCCACCTGGCAGAGCCGCCA
>MFEF01000029.1 GCA_001777515.1 Candidatus Doudnabacteria bacterium RIFCSPHIGHO2_01_48_18 | reverse complement strand
GGGCCGCGCTCTATCCGTTGAGCTATGGAGACGCAAAGGTGCGGGGGCGGACCAGTGGCTTACTGCCTTAAAAATTTCACATTCTTCGGTTTAAATTCGATTATCAAATCTTTTCGCTCCACCACAACTGTCCAGTTCTTCACGCGAGCGACGCGCGCCAAGCTATAGTTTGGATTGAAAGCAACGGGTCTTTCGACAAGATCAAGGAAGCCAATGTCAGATTCCGTATCGCCTACCCCGATGGATTTTTTTAAATCCAATCCATGATTTTTGAGATACCTGACAATGATCTCTTTCTTGTACTGTGACGGGGCATGCAGAATCGCGTCTGTATACCGTCCTTTCTCATCTATTCCAAATTCCCAGCCGTACAGCTTGTCGAACCGCAAAAATTTATTGTACTCTGTGACCACCTCGAGTGGCGACCCGGAAATCCCGATCGTGAAATATTTGCCGCGTATCGAGTCAAGCAACGATTTTGTGTACCGGTACGTGCGAAATTTGTGCTCTCTTATGATCTTCCGGCTGGCCTTGGCGATTTCGCTTTTCTTTTTTCCAACGATTGCTTTTTGGTATGCCCCAACCACGCCAGCGATGTAATCCTCGTAATGCCCTTGTCTGTTGAGCCATTTTTGTTCTGATTGGCTTACACGATGCAGCAGAGATGGTTTGAAAATTTTTTGCTTGACGAGTTCGCGAAAAAGCTCGATCGTGAGGCTGGAGCGAAAAATCGTACCGTCTATATCCCAAATGGCAACAGGCTTCATGTAACTAGCGCTTTATGGGAATCAGGAATTTTTTCGGCGACGCATCCATGTCGATAAAATCGTCTGCTGCCTCTATAAGCTTTGAAGAAGAGCTTTTCCCGAAGGCTATCACCTCGACGCGGACACCGAAATTTTTCAAGTAATCCAGGAGCGGAATATAGTCGCCGTCCCCAGAGGCCAGGATCACGCTGTCCACTTTGCCCATCTGCCTGATGGCATCCATGGTGATACCAACGTCCCAATCTCCTTTTTTTGTGCCGCCAAAAAAAACTTGCAAATCCTTGGCTTTGACCTCGTAGCCGGCCTTGGAAAGCGCGTCAAAAAAACCTTGTTCTTCTGGCATTTGAGCGCGGATCACGTACGCGGTGGCGCGAATCAGCTTTCGCGCGCCGACCGATTCCTTTAAAAGGCCTGTAAAATTGACGCGCGCGTTATATATATTGCGCGCTGAATAATACAAATTTTGCACGTCCGCGAAAACCGCGACGCGCTGCTCCTCATGCTTGGTGAACATGTTCAGTACTTCGTTGATCATTATACTAAATTGAATTATAAATCTAACTTTGGAGCTCCGAGCTCCTCCACTTGCTTCTTTTCCTCAATCTGCAAAGTCTGGGCGCGGTCGACTTTGGATGACAGAGAACGAAAATCTTCATTTGCCAAATCGACCGTGTTTTTGGCATTGGTTAAATGCTTGGTGAGGATGCTCAATGTCCCGCCAAATTTATCCGCGTCCTGCTTGAGCGCGGAAAGCAGATTCAGGACCTGCCTCGCGACCTCATTGATTTGCGCGCCTTTGAGTACATTGGAAATCGTCGTAATATAGTTGTAGAACGAATTTGGTGAGGTGATGAAAATCTTCTTGCCCCTGGCAAATTCATTGAGTTCCTGGTCGTTCACAATTTCCTGAAACACGCTCTCCATCGGGACATACATCAGGGCGAAATCAAGTGTTCCCTCCGTGGGTAATATGTATTTTTTCGCGATTGCTTCCACGTGTTTTTTTACATCCCTTGCGAAAGTTTTTCGAAACGCTATCTGGTCAACTTCGCTCTCCGCCTTGAGCAAGCTGCGAAAATTCTCCAACGGAAATTTGCTGTCCACGCAGATCAATCCTTCTTTGAGGCGGATCACACAGTCCACAATCTCGCCTGACTCGAATCTGTACTGCATCTGATAGCTAGATTGCGGCAGGACTTGTTTGAGCAGCATCTCGAGCGCGTCTTCTCCGAAAATGCCGCGCGTTTTCGGGCCTTTCAAAAGTTCTTGCACATCTTTCATAGACCGTCCCAGCTCTGTCATCTCCCCGACCTTGCGCTGCACGTCCGCAAAAAGCCTGGCAGCTTCAGTCAGCCGGTTATTGATGTCTTTGTTGCTGCCGGTAATCGAATCCTGGATCTCTTTTCGCGTGACTTCGTTTTTTTCCTGGAGCGATTTCATCCAATCAAGCATAACCTGGACGGCCTGGTCTGATTTTGGTTTACGATGCAAAAAATACAAAATAGCGGCAATGCCGCCCAGCAAGATCGTTAGAGTTAATATCTCGAAAACCACGTTTTAATTATACCATAAAAAAGAAAAGCGGAGAAAAAATTCCCCGCTATAAAACGCAAAGATAGATGTTCCTCCACCATCTAAACTCTTAGGTAAAGGTCAAGCGACCAGACCCTCCAGATATGGATCGTTCGCGATCAGTTCGCGCAGCTCAGTCGTCGTGAAAATACTTACTGGCTCATCGCCGTTTTTGAATCCCAAGCACCAAGAAGCCGGGTAATCCAAAAATTCCGGCACTTCCTCGTCAATCAAAACGAGAACTTCGACGTGCGCTTGGTTTCTGTTAAGGACATTGATCAGGCGGCTTATGTCGTCGCTTTTTCGCAAAACCAGCTCGATCAGCAGCACTTTTTCACCAGGCCGCAGATTGCCTTTGATTTTGCCGCCTTCGAAACCGGAACCTTCCGCGCTCGGAATGATCACCGGAATAGCGCTTTTTTGGGACAAAAGCTCAACAATCTGCAAAACCGATTGAGACGCGGGCGCGAGTTTGTCAAACTCCATAGTGAATGAGGCTAAAACGTCTTGCAGCAGTCTGACCATCTGGAAAACGAGCGCTCGACGAACGCGCTCGTCGGTGATTGCTTGCAGGTCCAAAAGCATCCCATCACTCTTGACTATGCCTGCTTCACGCATTCTTCTCACGAGCGGCCGCGCATGGGCCAACGGAACCGGATGGTATATCATGTTTCCCCCGTTTCGAAATATTGGAATATAGATTTTATCACCAAAACGCAATTTTGTAAATACAGAAAATATAAACATATTATCCACATTCAATTAACATAAAAGAAAGAAGCGGCGAAATCCTTTTCACCGCTTCCATTTTTTTGAGAGAACCAAGAGACTAGATCAAATCCGCTATCGCTTGCCTCACCCATGCGAATTGCTCCTTTTCGGGATCAATTAATTCAAAATGTCCGCAATTGTCAAGTACGCGCAGCTCTACTGGTTCGTTCTCTCCGGTTGACTTCTGCAATTCCATTGCCCGCTGCTTATACAGCATGCTTAATCCAACAGGGACTTTTGTATCATCCTCGCCATGAATGAGAATCTGCCTTGTGTCGGCTGGCAGTCGCTTGAGCGGACAAGCATAGCCATAACGCTCGGGTACCTCGTCCGGTGAACCGCCTAAAAAATCCTTAACAATACCATTACTCAATCTCTTTTCCCAGGCGATCTGCAAATCCGCGACGCCAGCAAGAGAAACGACGCCTTTCAGGGATATTGTGAGCTTGGTTTCCGGGAGGACATCAGGATATTTTCGGGCGCCAGCGAGCCACAACGCAAGATGACCGCCAGCAGAATGTCCGAGTACAACCACTTTGTTTAAATCAAGCGGGTAATACTCTGCCATAGGACCAAGGTAGTTCATGGCGTCTATGATATCCTCGAAAGTTGTTGGCCATCCCCCGCCGTTTCCAATCCTTCGATATTCGATATTCCATGTCGCGAGCCCCGTCTTGGTCAAAGCGTGACAAAGATGCCCGGCATGTTCCATATCGTATTCGGCTTTCCAAAAGCCGCCGTGAATCATCGCAACTACTGGCCAGGGACCCGGGGTTGCGGGGTAGCGCAAATCAGCGTACTGCAGTTCCTTTACCACATTGCCATAAGAAACGCGTCGCTGTGCAAGAGGTGGTTTGAAGTTCGGGTCCAAGATCTTGAGATCCTCATGCACCATTGATCCTCCGTATTCAGTTCTGAGAGAGCATAACTAAACAGACAGCCGGAACAGTAAATAAAACCGCTAATCCCAAAATGATATCAACAGGGAAAACCCTGCACAAGTGCGTTTTGAACAAAAATAATTTACCTTGATTAAGCAAAAAAATACAGATAAACAAAAAACCGCCGGTTGGCGGCGATTCCTTGATGGCGGGCCCGACCGGATTTGAACCGGCGGTCTTCTCCGTGACAGGGAGACGTGTTAGACCAGGCTACACCACGGGCCCTGGTGGCTGGGGTGAGGATCGAACTCACGACCTAGAGCTTATGAGTCTCTCGCTCTAACCAACTGAGCTACCCAGCCGTGTCGTAGCTGATTTCCTGATTATAAATAAATTTTTTTGGTTGCGGGACCGGGACTCGAACCCGGAACCTCAAGGTTATGCATACCACTACAATTTTCATTGCCCATTTTGGGTTTGTGGTCTGGACTTTCTCTTCATCCCGATTTATCGGGATGTCTACCATTAAGTCTCTACACCTTCCTGCTTCACAAGCAGGCTTGGCTCGGGATTACCATCGCCTGAAGGCTTCCCCGAGTTTGATAGATTTCGCACCGAGGTTACCCTCGGTACAGCCCATAAATAGTCCATTTGGCGAATTTTGAATACGGACTAACTTGAATACTTGAGCCTTGCGAGCTGCCAATTGCTCTATCCCGCTTTGTGATACTACCAGATTTGTTCATAAATTTCAAGTATTTTACAGCGGGACAAAAAAATCCAGCAGGCGCACGAAGTCCTGCTGGAAGCTTGTAGTTTTTGAATCAGTCAGTTCCGATTCCGGGCTGCACCCACATCCCCTTGAACCTGATCTCATTACTCAGATCGTAGGCAAGCTTTGCTGCCTGTTCTTTGGATTTGGCCTTGGCGATAAAATTGAGAACCCGCCCGCCAGTGTTCACGATCTGACCATTGTGCAACCCAATTCCAGCAGGCAGAACATAGACAGCTTGCTCATGCGGATCAAACGCATCCCAATTGGTAATCGGGTGGTTCTTTGCGCTGTCTGGCACGTTGCCGGGATAACCATGAGAACACCCAACAACCAGAACGACCTCTTCGTCATGGTACTCGAGCTTGAGATCTGTCACGCGCTTGCTGGCCAGTCCCCGGAGAACCGGCAGCAAAGGCGATTTGAGTTTCGCGCAAATGATTTGCGTTTCCGGATCACCCATGCGGCAGTTGTACTCGAGCAGGTAGACATCGCGTTCGCCAGGTACGACCATGCAACCGGCGTAGAGGATGCCAAAATACTCGATCCCCATATCCCTGAAAGCTGCGAGGGTCGGCTCCAAAATGTTCTTCCTGAACTTTTGAACGACCCACTCGGGAATAGCGATGGTCCGCGCGCCCTGTCCCCCACCGTTTTCCCCGTTCGGCGCCTTCTTGTAGTCCTGCACGGTGCAGAGAATCTTGTAACCGTCTTTACCGATAAGGACATGAAAAGATACTTCCCAGCCTGTCAGGCGTTTTTGAATAACGATTTTGTTGCCAATTTTCGGTCCGAAGATGCGGTCAATCATGAATGATTGAACCGCCGCTTTGGCATGCTCCTGGTCTTTTCCAACGGTGACGCCTTTGCCAAGCGCCAATTCATCGGCTTTGACGACGAGCATTTCAGGATGTCGGTCGATGTATTTCATGGCCAGCTCAGATGTGTCGAACCACGCGCCAGGCGCTATGTTGATGCCATAGTCCTGAAGCATCTGGGTAGCGATTTTGCTCCCTTCGGTATGATCAGCCGCGTATTTTTTACAGCCGACGATTCTGAGGCCGGCGCTTTCAAACTCGTCAACGATTCCTGCAATAAGCGGCGCTTCCGGTCCGACGAAAGTCACGTCGATATTTGTCGATTCAGCAAACTTCCGCAGACTCTCCAAGTCATCTTCTTTGATGTTAACGAGCTCCCCCCACGCCTTCATTCCGGCGTTTCCAGGAGCGATATACACGGTTGCGCCCTCGCTGGCTGCTCGTTTCGCGATAGCAGCTTCCCTGCCGCCTTTTCCAATCACCAATAACTCCATCTGTTACCTCCTTTCGCCATTTCAAAGTCCGATGAAATAGAATATCACATTTTTGCCCGACAAAAAAACCCCTTTGGGGGGCTTTCTTGTTTAGCCGCGAATGAAAGCTTTAAGCTCTCTTGCGTCGGCTGGTCTTCTTTTTGGCTGTTTTCCTTTTTGCAGCCTTGCGTTTCTTTGCCATTTTGCAAAGACTCCTTCGCTGAAGCGAGAACACCGCGATTTTTTGGCGACACTCTGCCTCAGTCTAAATTATTTTTGTTTGACAATATTGTCCGCCGCTACCTTCGCTTGGCGGAGGAAACCCAGTATTTGTTTCCAGATCAAACTTCAAAAGGTAAGAACTGATTTAAATCTACTGTGTAAAATATAATATTGCAAATTTTTTCACAAAGTTATCCACACTCCTTCGCTAAAGCTACGGAGTGCAAGCACGATTTCTGATTTAATATTTTACAAAATATTTTTTATTTTTTTGCAAATAGTCTAGAGCTTGTTTTTTGCTTGAAAATTTTCCGGCTAATTTTTTTTCTTCGATGTGTCGCAAAATTTTTCCAACAGATGGTCCAGATTTTATTTTTAAGATTTTCATGACATCATTTCCGGAAATAATCGGCCTGCCCAGCTCCGGCCTGGATTTTATTTCTTTCAAAATTTTTAGTCCCTGTTCATATGGCCTGGTATCGTGGCTGGCTGCGCCATTGGGGCCCAAGGAAGCAATAGCGTCAGCTTTATGAACAGCCAGCAAATCCCCGAAATACGGGCTCAAACCCCATCTCCGGCGGGTGCCAGGACGCATGTTGATAAACTCGTCCGGCACCATGTGGCTTTTCACCAACCATATGATTTTCTCGGCGTCGTTTTTGGAAAACCGGAGCCTCCCGCAAACACGTTTAACAATCTCCGAACCTTCTTGCGGATGTTTGTAAAAAGTAATCTTGCCGTTTTTGACCGCCCTGGTTTTAACCTTGCCGAGATCGTGAAACAGCGTGGCATAACGAGTGGCAAGGTCTTGCGATTCAGAATTTTCAAGCGAGAGAATTGAGTGCGTGTACACATCTCCTTCGGCGTGTTTATCTTTTTGCTGCGTGACCCGCTGGCAATCCTTTAGCTCCGGCAAAATAAATTGTAACAGCCCTAGTTCATCTAGGAGACCAATGCCGGCTGGCGCGCGGTCAGAAGAAATTATTTTATCAAGCTCGGCTTTTATGCGCTCCGCGGAAATTTTTCTGATCAGCTTGGCGTTTTTTTTGACGGCGCTCCTGGTTTCTCTTTCTATCGACAGGTTTAAAACGGTCGCAAATCGCGCCGCCCGCATCAGGCGCAAAGCGTCTTCGCGAAGCCGGGCGTCGGGACTGCCCACAGTGCGGATGAGGCCGCGGCGCAAATCAGCCAAACCTCCCACAAAATCCAGGATATGGGAGGCTTCTGGATCATAAAACAACGCGTTAAGCGTAAAATCCCGCCTTTTAGCGTCTTTTTCAGGGCTAGCCACAAAAGATACGGCTTTTGGCCGCCGGCGGCTTTCATAGGCCGATTCTGTGCGAAACGAGGTGACTTCATAATTCATTTTGCCGAGCCTGACCGTTATAGTTCCGTGCTTCTCACCGGTCGGTATCGTCTTTAGAAAAAGTTTTTTGACCTTCGCAGGGGCCGCGCTTGTGGCAATATCAATGTCTTCAACCTTTCTTTTCAGAAGCGCGTCGCGCACAGCGCCGCCCGCAATGTAGGCTTTATGTCCGACTTTCCGCAGTTTGCGGACAATATCAAAAGCGCCCTTCGAATGCTTTGATTTATCTGGCCAGGAAAACCTCATCGCCATTGCCAAACTGTTGTTTCGTCTCATCTTGGTATGAAAATTGTTATACGTGCCGCGGGACCATACAGCAATGATATCCCACCTGAGGCGGACAAGCAAAAACCGCCGTCGGGCGGTTTTTGGTCAGACCGCTTTAGTTTTTCTTCGTCGCGCTAGCCGCAGTCTGACAAGCGATCTTTCCAAAGCTGCTGCAGTTGCAGCGTATTCCTCGTCAGACAAGGTTTTCTCTGCCATGATTTTGTGCGCGCGCTCGCGCGCTTCTTCCGCTCTCTTCACGTCAATTTCATGGCCCATTTCAGCCGCGTCCGCGAGAACTATAACTTCGTTACCGGGCCTGATCTCCACCACACCGCCCAAAACAGCCATGAACCGCGGCTCACTGTCCGAAACAACCTTCATCTCCCCTGCGGCAAGATTGGCGACGAGCGGAATGTGGTGAGGAAGAACTGTTATCTCTCCCATTTGCGTGGGACAAGAGACAGAGTCAACCTCTGAGTCTAATAACACCCGTTCAGGTGTAATAAGTTTAAACTTTAATTTTGCCATACAAGAAATTTGAAAATTGCGAAATCAGAAATTTCACGCCCGCACCTGCTCTATTCCGCCTTTCATATAAAAATCTGCTTCAGCCGCGCTGTCGAGTTCACCGTCAAGAATCAGCTTGAAGCCGCGGATCGTATCGGAAAGTTTTACGTACTCTCCTTTTCTGCCCGTAAATGTTTCAGCTACCGAAAACGGCTGGGAAAGGAATCTCTGGATCTTGCGGGCCCTCGCCACTGTTTGCTTGTCCTCATCAGAAAGCTCCTCGATGCCAAGAATCGCGATAATGTCCTGGAGATCTTTATAGCGCTGCAGAACCTTTTGCACGCCGCGCGCTACAACATAGTGCTCCTTGCCGACAATGTTTGGATCAAGGATTGTCGAGGATGAATCCAGAGGATCCACAGCAGGGTAGATGCCAAGCTCCGTGAGAGCGCGGGCGAGTACCACAGTGGAATCAAGGTGGGCAAAGGTCGTGGCCGGTGCAGGATCAGTCAGGTCGTCGGCCGGCACATACACAGCCTGAACCGACGTAATGGAGCCTTTATCGGTTGAAGTGATGCGCTCCTGCAGACCTCCCATTTCGGTCGCTAATGTTGGCTGATAGCCGACAGCAGACGGAATACGGCCGAGCAAAGCTGAAACCTCGCTGCCGGCCTGCGTAAACCGAAAAATGTTATCGATGAACATCAAAACGTCCTGGTTTTGTTCATCGCGGAAATACTCAGCCATGGAAAGGCCGGTGAGAGCGACTCTGGCTCTGGCACCGGGCGGTTCATTCATCTGACCGAAAACCATGGCTAGTTTGTCGAGCACTTTGGCATCCTTCATTTCGTGGTAAAGATCGTTTCCTTCGCGCGTTCTCTCCCCGACCCCCGCAAACACTGACACACCGCCGTGCGCTTTGGCAATGTTGTTGATGAGCTCCTGGATAACAACAGTCTTGCCCACTCCTGCGCCGCCAAACAACCCGACCTTGCCACCCTTCAGAATCGGACAAATAAGGTCGATGACTTTGATACCCGTCTCCAAAATCTCGGTTTTGGTTGATTGTTGGACAAATTTTGGAGCTGGCCTGTGAATCGGGTATTTTTTTTCCGTTGTTGGCGAATCCTGTCCGTCTACTGCTTCCCCCAGTACGTTGAAAATCCGGCCGAGGGTCAGTTTGCCCACGGGCACCGAAATAGGCGCGCCAGTGTCGCGGACCTCTGTGCCGCGCTTGAGGCCGTCCGTGGAATCCATTGCAATGGTACGCACTGTGTTTCCGCCCGTTTGCTGAGCGACCTCGAGAATGATGCTTTTCTGCCCGCTCTTCAGCTCCAGCGCGTTATAAATTGCCGGGACATGATCTTCAAATCTGACGTCTACGACCGGACCGATGATTTGTGTGATTTTTCCTGTCTTATTCATACTACTTATTGCTTACAACTTAATTCTAAATACTAATTTGTCAAGGCCAATTTACCGGCGACGATCTCGCTGATTTCCTTGGTAATATTGGCCTGGCGGAGTTTGTTATATTCGAGCGTCAGATCCGTAAGCAGGTCGCCGGCCGCATCTGACGCGTTTTTCATGGCAACCATGCGCGCGGAATGCTCGGCTGCGTTAGTTTCAAGAAGAGCCTGATAAACCTGCATAATCGTCAGCCGCGGCAACACCTCTTCGAGCACAAACTGCGCGCTTGGCTCAAAAGTGTAATCGAAATCCTCAAAGCTGGGGGTAAATTCATCGTCGCCTTCCGCACTCATCATGCCAAGCGAAGGGTCCGGTTGTTTTAAGGGGAGCAATTCGAGTACATGGGGTTTTTGCTGCAGAGTGCTTATGAAATCCATATACACCAGTGCGACCCGATCGTATTTGCCGGAAACAAATTCGCTAATTACCATCTGCGACAAAATGTTAATGTCCATTACCGAATTTGTCGTGTCCTTTTTTTCAAAATCAGCAACGATCTGGAAATCAAGCTTCTTCAGAGAATCGCGGCTCTTTTTACCGAGAGTGATGACGTCCACGCCGACAAATTTCCGCGCGTACGCGTTTGCCGCTTCGGTAATGTGATTGTTAAAAGCGCCAATGAGTCCCCTGTTTGAGCTCATAACCACCATGAGCGCTCTGCCGTTCTGCTTTGGTGGTCTAAGTAAAGCATGGATACGCGGGTCCGCTTTGACGGTCAGATTTTGCACGAGCTGCCAGGCGTATTTCGCGTACGCTCTTGTCGCCAATGTTTGCATCTGCGCTTTGCGCATCTTGGCGGCAGAGACCAGCTCCATGGCTTTCGTTATCTGCCTGGTACTTTTTATTGACTTGATTCTTCGTCTTATTTCTTTCGTAGAGGGCATAATAATTATAATGCAAAATGTAAAGTGTAAATCTCAAAATGACATTGTCATTTTACACTTTGATTTTTACATTTTCAATTGCTTAAACTCTGCTATATATCTCTTCAACTTCTCTTCAACATCTTCGGTCAGTTCTTTTTTCACGCGGATCTGGTTTAAGAGCTCTCTGGCATTCACCTCAAGGTATTTATGGAATCGGTCTTCAAAATCCCTGACCTTTTCAACGGGTACGTCATCGAGAAAACCGTTTGTGACAACAAAAAGGATCGCCACCTGGTGTTCCACGGGCATCGGCGCGTATTGCGGCTGTTTTAGGATCTCAGTAATACGGCGGCCGCGGTCAATCTGCTTTCTTGTTCCTTCATCAAGATCAGAAGCAAACTGCGCGAACGCCGCGAGTTCGCGGAACTGCGCAAGATCCAGACGAAGCTTACCTGCGACTTTCTTCATGGCTTTGATTTGCGCCGCGGATCCCACGCGCGACACAGAAATACCGACGTTCAGAGCTGGCCGGATACCCTGATAAAACAGATCAGATTCCAGGAAAATTTGCCCGTCGGTGATGGAGATAACATTGGTGGGGATGTAAGCCGAGATATCGCCAGCCTGTGTTTCAATAATAGGCAAGGCAGTGATCGAGCCGCCGCCAAAATCTTTGTTGAGCTTGGCTGCGCGTTCAAGCAGGCGCGAGTGAAGGTAAAATACATCGCCCGGATATGCTTCGCGTCCCGGAGGTCTGCGCAAAAGCAATGAGATTTCGCGGTACGCTACCGCGTGTTTGGAAAGATCGTCGTAAACCACCAAAACATCCTTGCCCTGGTCCATGAAATATTCGCCCATGGCGCAACCAGCGTAGGGAGCAATATAAGAAAGCGCGGCAGGCTCGGATGCTCCCGCAAGAACCACAATCGTGTAATCCATGGCACCTTTTGCCTCGAGCTCTTTGACGATTTTTGCGATTTTTGATTCTTTCTGTCCAATCGCCACATAAATACAGATAACATCCTGGCCTTTTTGGTTAAGGATCGTATCGATCGCGATCGCGGTTTTTCCAGTCTGGCGGTCGCCGATGATCAGCTCGCGCTGGCCGCGGCCGATCGGGATCATCCCGTCAATCGCCTTCACACCAGTTTGCAGCGGCTGTTTGACGGATTCGCGCGTAATAACACCCGGGGCGATTTTTTCCACTGGATAGTATTTTTTTCCGCCGGCTGGCGGTTGGATCGCGCCGTGGCCATCCACTGCCTCGCCGAGGGCGTTGACCACACGGCCGATCAAAGCGTCGCTAACCGGCACGGACAGAATACGGCCTGTGGCGCGGACCGTGTTTCCTTCGGAAATATGCCGCTGTTCCCCCAAAACCACGACTCCAACCTCGCCCTCTTCCAGGTTGAGCACTACGCCTGCCACTTTGCCGGTGGTCGTTTCAAATTCGACGATTTCCGAGGCGGCCACCTGGGACAGCCCGGAAACTCTGGCCACGCCGTCGCCGATCTGCAAAACTTGCCCGACCTGCTCCACGCGCGCTCCGGTTTCGAGTCCGGAGATTTTATGTTTTAGGTTTTCAATGATTGATTTGGTTGACATGCTAGCTTTCGGATAAATTATTTTTTAAATCTTGTAAATTGCGTTTGATGCTGCCGTCGATCAGCTTGTCCTCCACCTGGATTAGCACTCCGCCCAACACGCCCGCGTCGATTTTCTGCTTCAATTCCACCTTTGCTCCCAGATAATCGTTCATCTCTTTGATCAGCTTGCCCGCTTCGTGTTCAGACAGTTTCCGGGCGGTTGTAACCTGCGCGGTTTTGATTCCTTTGGTGGTTTTTTCGTAAGCGGTAAACTCGTCTTCAATTTCCGCAAATTTTCCCAGGTCACCATTCTGCTTCAGCACTGCCACAAAGTTATCCAAAATCTTTTCCTGGTCCTTGGCTTGCGTGTCGTGCAGCGCTTCGTAAAGCGCTTGCGCGTATTGCTTGACGCTATACCTCATTTCATCTCCTGCATGACATTTTGAATCATTTCCCGATCCTTTTTGTCAGTCAATTTCTCCCGCAAAATCTTTTCCGTGGCCATGACCACCAGGTCAGCAACCTCTTCTCTCACCTCTTTGAGCATTTGCTGTTTTTCCGCGGTCATTTGCTGTTTGGCTTTGTTCAAAATCTTCTCGGCTTCATCCCTGGCGGCGAGCAAGGTGTGCTGCTTGTTTTTTTCAGCCTCGGACGCGGTGCGCTTGATGATTTCCTCGGCATCGAGTCTGGCCTGCTGGAGTTTCTGTTCGCGTTCGCTGTCGGCTTCACGCATTTGCGTTTCTATTTTTTCAGCCTTGGCTACCGATTCTTCGACCTTCTGCCGCCTCGCCTCCAGCGCGCCAGCAACCGGTTTGAACACCCAGCGCCAGAGGATAAAAAGGATAATCGAAAAATTTACCAGCTGGGCCAGAAAAAGCTTCCAATTGATGCCAAGCGTACCCAAAACTCCGCCTGTTCCCTCTTCTGCATGTTCGACTGCGGCTTCTGTAACTAACGTGATGAGATAATGTATGTCCATATTTATAATTAGCGTACAGCGTACAGCGTGGAGCGTATAGGCTAAACTCTATACGCTACGCACTAAACGCTCTACAAAATGAAGGTAATAACCAAGGCGTAAATGGCGATAGCTTCCGCAAACGCCATACCAAGAAGCATCGGCACGAACAGCTTGTCAGCTGATTCGGGGTTGCGGCCGATTGATTCCATGGCCTTGGACGCGGTCTTGCCGATCGCGATGGCCGGGAAAATACCGCCGATGGCGATTGTCATCCCTTTGACGAGGGTGGCCATTGTCTCTGGATCCATAATATTTAATCCTTTCCGTTCACTTCAGCGCAGTTATTATTTTAATTTATATTGCGCGCTGGCGAACTTGTAAATCTGATTTACGATTTACGACGTATGATTTATGAATAGTTCATAAATCCTAAATCTTAAATCCTAAATCTATTTTCAATGCGCTTCGTGGATTTCCGCGGTGGCCATCGTAAAGGAAACCAGTACCAGCATGGAAAACACGATCGCCTGAATGAGACCGACCAGAATTTCCAGCATCATAAACGGCAACGGCACAAAATACGCAATCAGGCCGGCGATGACTGTAAGCAAAACCTCGCCGGCAAAGATGTTGCCAAACAACCGGAGCGACAGCGAAACCATTTTGGCAATTTCCGAAAAAATTTCAATAATGCCGACAAAAAATTCGATAACCGCGACCAAGATGCTCATTCCGCCCTTGCGCACGCTGCGGACAATATCGCCCAGTTTCACAAATTTGTTGGCATAACGCCAAAAGCCAACGGCCACCATTCCAAAAACATGCGTCAAGATAATCGTCGAGACAGCCATGGCCAGCGTCATGTTCAGGTCAGTGTTGGCCGGCCGGAACAGCGGAACCAGCTCGAGGCGGCCATGCATCACCAGCCACCGGCCGATCGAGCCGATGCCCGGAAAAATGCCAAGCCAGTTGGACGCCAGAATAAAAAAGAACAGGGTGCCGACGACGGGCAGAAACTTTATCGTCTTTTTTCTGTCCCGGGTGACCTGGTCCATAAAACCAAGAATAACCTCGATAATACTTTCCGCGAAATTTTGAATCTTATCCGGGATCTCGCGGGAGCGTTTGCGCAGGACAAAACCAATGGCCGCAAACAGAGCAACAGTCAATGACGAATTGATCAGGGTGTTGGCGACCGGGAAGCTGCCGATATTAAAAATTGGTTCTGCCGCGAGCGGCGGCAAGGAAAAAATCATAAGTTTTCATCTTTTTTACTCTCTCCTGACGAGGGGAGAGTGCGCCGGTAATCCGGCGGAGAGGGGTCTGATTTATTAAAAATAACTTTTGAATTTTCTGTACATCCAAATCGAAGTTGATGTGATTGCTAAAAGTATCCCAAGCAAGGTAAACAGCGGCTCGGTATCCATTGCCGAGTCGAGCCATTTGCCTGCGAAGCCGAAAGCGACAATCGGCAACGCGATGATAAACCCAAGCTCAAAGGCAAGGGAAACCAATTCGCGCCTATCTATCGGACTTTTTTGTTTCGGAGGGTTGTTTTCCATCCGAGTAATAATAACAAAAAATGCCCTACTTTACGAGTATAGGCAGCTTTATTGTCCTTATTATTCGAGCTTTATGTCAAGGCACTAGACCCTTGACGTGTTAATCTTTTTTTGCTGGAGCCACCTCCCGGGATATTCCCTCGGGGCATCTGCTTTACGAAAGCATTGCCCCGCCTGCCATCGCCTCAGCCCACGGTCGGGATTGAACCGACAACCTATGGTTTACGATACCATTGCTCTACCATTGAGCTAC
The DNA here is from genome assembly GCA_001777515.1 of Candidatus Doudnabacteria bacterium RIFCSPHIGHO2_01_48_18. Classification (GTDB taxonomy): domain Bacteria; phylum Patescibacteriota; class Doudnabacteria; order UBA920; family 2-01-FULL-46-14; genus 2-01-FULL-46-14. The sequence continues at coordinate 1,238 of MFEF01000029.1, read as the reverse complement.
GTGGGCTCAGGCTGTGGCGGGCAGCTCTACCGACTGAGCTACACCGGCACTGCGGATCTATATGATATAATCAAATCGGATAATTATCAATTAACGAAACAAATGTGAAAGAACAAATCAAGAACCTTCTCGGCCTGCTTGCCGCAGTGCTTGCTATTGTTTTAATAATTTTTCTGGGCGTGGAAATAAGCAATCGCGTTCGCGGCAGCTACGACCTGTCTAAAACCCGCTCAATCAACATGAGCGCGGACGGAAAGGTTACAGCCAAGCCCGACATTGCGACGCTGAATTTTTCGGTCGTTACCCAAGGCCGCGATTCGACGCGCGTGCAAACAGACAATGACGCCAAAATGACCGATGTGATGAATTATCTGAAGAGCAACGGCGTTGCCGAAGACGACACGGAAACCAGCGGATACAGCCTCTATCCGCAGTACGATTACTCAAACAACTCGCAAGGCACGATCACTGGCTACAACCTGACGCAGAATGTGACCATAAAAGTACGAAAACTCGAGACTGTCCCAACGATTCTCGGCGGTCTTACCGCAAAAGGCATCAATCAAATCGGCAACGTATCCTATACGATTGAAGACCCGGATAAACTCAAAGTCGAGGCCAGAGATCAGGCAATCGACAAAGCCAAGCAAAAAGCTCAGGAGCTCGCTGACCGCATTGGGGTGAAGCTCGGCAAGGTTATCAATTTTACCGAAGGCTCGGGCTATTTCCCGCCCATGTTCTATGACCGCCAATCGTCTCCGCCTCTGCCAGGAGTGCCGAACTCCTCCCCAGTGCAGCCCGGTACCGAGGATGTTGTGGTAAACGTGACCCTGACATTTGAACTAAGGTAAATAACCGACCACCAGACTAAGGTCTGGTGGTTTTGGGTTTGCCGACAAGTCGGCAGAGCGGCTGGTGATTAATTTAAGAGTTTGTCGAAGAGTGAAGGCTGATTGGTTTGATTGTGCTTGTCCTGGTATTTTACGTATCTGCGAATGATGCGCTCATCGAGGCCGATGGTGGAGACAAAGTAGCCTTTGGCCCAGAGGGGGGTATGGAACAAGGATTATATCTATCAACTCTGGCTAAAAAGCTGTTAGTCTGTGCAAGACTTGGCCATTGACCATCTGGATCGTTATAGGTCAGTGGGTTGCCTCTTGCGTAAGCATATGAGTTAACTAGTTGCGGATCAGCTATACCTGTAACAATGCCCCAAAATGCGGGATCCTGACTTAAGA
>MFEF01000028.1 GCA_001777515.1 Candidatus Doudnabacteria bacterium RIFCSPHIGHO2_01_48_18 | reverse complement strand
TAACCCCAAGAAAGGAGCCAGCTAGGGTTACATTTCCTGTGATAGATCGAACCCCTGCATAGTTACATTTCTAAATGATTTGATTCGGACTTCAACTTTAGCAATTTAACTCATCCGTTTGAATTGCTACATTTGCAACGATCGTTGCATTTATGGCAATTCAGTGATAATCTGATCTTTATGAAGGGCAAGCGACAAAAAATACCCCTCGGTTATTCGATGACCAAGGCGATATTGGATCTTCTGATAGATTTTGGTGAGCATTCCGTTTTCTTCGAAGACCCCCTAAGGCGGATATGGCGCAGCAATCGGGGAATTCCAGCTCCCAAGCGGTGGCGTTATAAACGGGCAATGGACTATCTAGAAAGCGTTCAACAAATTGAACTGGAAACCAGGAATGACCGGCTGTTCATAAAATTAACTCAAAAAGGCAAACTTCGCGCCTTGCTTCACAGATTGGACAAGGATTTCAAGCAACGACAAAAGTGGGATGGAAAATGGCGGTTAATCATGTGGGATATCCCAGAGGATTCAAAGCAGCAGCGCAACAGAATTCGAGCTTTGATCAAAAATCTCGGATTCTATCAACTACAAAAAAGTGTGTTCGTTACTCCATTCCCATTACCGGCTTCGGCGGTAGAATACTTGCGAGAATCTGACCTGCTGCAATTTATTCGCTTTGTTCGAGCAGATCAATTCGACGATGACTCTGCGCTAAAAAGGCATTATAAACTCTGATTGCCACAAAAACGACGATCGTTGCATTTATGGCAATCTGGATAAATTATATTGATATTTAGGACAGTTGATCAATTTCAAAATTTATGATAAATTAAGTTAGTTCTTTTTACAGTTCTCGTATGCGGCCTCATCGTCTAATGGTTAGGACGCCAGGTTTTCATCCTGGTAATCGGGGTTCGATTCCCCGTGGGGCTACCAAAAGAAAACACCTCGCGTGAGGTGTTTTTTGTTGTCTCGAGCGGAGTCGAAAGACTATAATCAATTCATGTTTTATTTCTATATTCTACACTGTAAGGACGGGGCTCTATATTGCGGTAGTACAAACAATATACAAAATCGACAGAATCGCCATAATTCAGGTAAAGGGTCAGTTTACGTGAGAACCCATGGTGGCGGCGAAATTGTTTATCAAGAAACCTATAACACTCTTGGAGATGCCATGCGCAGAGAAATCCAGGTTAAAAAGTGGCCTCGGACAAAAAAGGAAAATTTGATAAAAGGACTGAAACCTTAACCGACTAAAGACGGTTTTGTGTTAGGTTATTCCCTGCTCTTCGAGCTCCCGCAGGACCTGCTTTACCCCATGGAGCCAGTTGGCGCTGCCAGGCTGCACATACAGCCCGATGAACTCTTCCGGCGGCAGGTCTTTGTAGCGCCTCTCCAGCAGGTCGTCAAAATCGCGAACCCATTCCGCGTAACTATTGTATTTGCGCAGATGGGGAGGAGTGCCGCCAATGCCGCTGCAGTTGTAATAATAGCAGCGCTTACCAAAAGTGCTTTCTACAAATGAAATAGCAACCATGAGCTTCATGTTTTTCGAGGTGGCAAATGCTTCAATCGCTGCCTCGTCTTTGGCAAACGGTGAATTTTTGCGCCCGAGATATTCCTTCAACTTTTCTTTGCGAGCCGCGAGCTCTTTGGCCTCAATATCTTTCTCGCTGCGATAAGTTTTGACCAGGCTCGCAAAAACCGGGGAAGCAACGTCGATGACCTGCTGCGAAAAAACCTGTATACCCTGCTCTGCCAGCTGGGCTCTGTAAGCCGCGGCATTGTATACCCCGCTATTACCAATGGGGTCTGCTAGCCTGAGCACAAACATTGCGCCTGCGGCAAAGGACACCACCATCAAACCGAAAGATGCCAGGACAATGCGTTCAGCAAACCAGGCCACAGTCATCGAATAACCATGGGGAAGACCTGTGGCCTCCAGCAGCTTGGTCACGAGCTTTGTGCCGTGCCTTAATTTGCGTTTGTGTTTTGCTTTCAAGAAACTCATGGCTTTATTAATTATACCATGAACCGTTCCCCGCGGGTCTTGACTAAACCTTGGATACCTGCTATACTCGCTTAGCAAAATATTTATCTTTAGAAAAGTCGTCGAGTTTCGAAATATATCTCAATTTGCGCTTACCTCATTAATATAATTACAAAATCATGAACGGTGTAGTCAAGAAAAAGACTGACAAGGGTTTTGGTTTCATCACTGTCGAAGGCCAGGAAAAAGACCTGTTCTTCCACAGCAACTCTCTTGTTGGAATCTCTTTCAACGAAATCCAAGAAGGTGACAGTGTCACTTTCGAGGTTGAGCAATCGGCCAAAGGCCCGAATGCGACCAATGTCCAAAAAGCTTAATAGCTTTTGACCAAAAACCGCCCTTGCTATGGGCGGTTTTTGTTTTGGTCGGGGCCGGCTTTTAAAATTGGCTGGCTTGGAATACAATAGAAATATGAAATCAACACCCGAAAAAATCTCAAATTTACTCATTCTCGTTATCGCTCTCCTGTTTACCGCCTACCCAGCGACCGGAGCGCAGTTTGTTAAGCCAAGCACATCTGGCAACACCATTGTTTCTGGCGAAGGTCTGCGCAATGTTTACGCGGCCGGCGGAAATGTCACGGTTACATCTGATGTGTCCGGCGATTTGCTGGCTGCCGGCGGTAACGTAATCATCCAAGGCAATATTGAGCAGGATCTGATGGCCGCGGGCGGAACAGTTGTGGTCAACAAAACAGTTGGCGGCAATCTCAGGATCGGCGGCGGAAATGTCACGATCGCAGGCCCAGTACGAGGAGATGTGCTCATCGGCGGCGGAAATGTCACTCTGGCCCGGACCGCAGAGATCAGCGGCGACCTCGTGGTTGGCGGGGGCAATGTAGTCATCGAATCGCCAGTAGCAGGAATGGCGCGCGTCGGCGGCGGCACAGTAACCATCAATAGCCGCGTCGGCGGCGAGGTATTTGTGGCAGCGGATCAGCATCTAACCTTTGGCAGAGAAAGCGTAATACCAGGCAAGATCACCTACAAAGGAAAAAAAGAAGCGGTGGTGCAAACAGGTGCACAAATCTCGTCGATTGATTTCCAAAAAATCAGCCGCGAACACGGCAAAGCTCCTTTCGCTATAGGCGGAAAAATCATCTGGACGATTGGGCTCGTCATCGCTGGCTTGCTGCTGCTCAGGTTTTTTCCGCGGCGCGTTTCGCTGGCCATAGATAAAGCGCTTGACCGCCCATGGCTCAACCTCGGCATTGGCCTAGCGCTGGTCATTGTCCTGCCGGTAACCGCGGTTCTGCTTCTGGCAACAGTCATAGGCTTCTACGCAGCTCTCATTATTTTTTCCTGGCTGGTCGTGGTCTATCTAGTAATGAACGTCATCGCGTCAATATTCCTCGGGGTTCTAATTCTAAAGTGGCTGAAAAAATACAGCACGCTTCGCTGGACAGCGCTGGTAACCGGCGCGGTGCTCCTGATGCTTCTCAAATTTATTCCGGTCATTGGCTTTTTAGCCGGCGCTATTCTGTGGCTCATAGTGTTTGGCGCGGCGCTGCGTCTTGTCAAAGAACATATAATCACAGAGGAAATAAATGAGCAGTGAAGAAAAAATGGCTGAGGAGATCGCGAGAATCCAGCGCCTCGGCCGAGAAAACAAAGAAATAGATACCACTGTTCTGATCAACAATCTCTTTCAAAGCCAAGCACAAGCCAGTACGCTCACGTCTGGTGAAAAAACCAAGGCTTACCTGGTGAGCCTGCTTTTTCCGCCGTTCGGCCTCATCTACGTAGTCAAATTCTTTCTGCGTGATCAGGCTGATGCCCGTAAAACCGCGCTTGTTTGCCTCGCGTTAACCATTCTTGCCGGCATAATCATGATTGTTCTGACAAACTCTATTTTATCCGCAGTTCCGGGGGTTAACGAGCTCCAAAACATTGATCTGAAACAAATCCAGGAATTGACCCAATGACCCCGGACGAGCAGAAAACCATTGACCGGCTGATCGGGGCAGTAAACCTCGCCTATAACTCTTCTGGCCGCTTATTCTGGCGCGGTTTTCTGTGGGGACTGGGGCGAGGTTTGGGAGCGACCGTTGGTTTGGCGCTCATCCTGGCTATGTCGATCTTCTTTTTGCGGGCATCGGGACTCGATGACACCTTTGGCAACGCAGTCAAAAACTTGGACGAACTCTCAAAAACCATAAATTCTGCGCGCCAATAGCGTGACAGATCAGGTATAATTTGAGCTAAGACTCTACCTTATTACCTCTCCTGGTGAGGAGAGGGTGCCCGCAGGGCAGGAGAGGTCGAAACGAACGTTAATCTACCCCTCTCCAACTCTCCCCTCTGACAAGGAGAGAGGGCTAAAAGGAATATACTTTTGCAGTCCCTGACCCGGCAGACTCTAAAAATCTTCTGGCAACATGCCAAGCGCTATACCTGGATGCCTTATACGCTGTTTTTTTTCATGCTGGTTGCCATAGTCCTCAGAGATATTCAGCCGATTTATTTCGGAAAAATCATCGACGCTTTGGCTACCGGCTCTCCTGGCGCGGCCGATTCCGCAATCAAAATCTTACTGATCCTTTTGGTCATCAGCTTCGTGAGATTTGTCTCGAGAAGAGGCGTCGAATTTATAAACAACTATTTTCAGCCGCGGATCATGGCTGATCTGATGCAGACTTGCTACGAACATCTGCAGCGCCACTCGATCGGCTTTTTCAGTTCCACTTTCGTTGGCAGCCTGGTTACAAAGGTCAAACGCTACGAACGTTCTTTTGAACAGCTCGCTGACCAGTCATTGTTCCATATGGGCAGAACATTGATTGGTTTTTCCACCATCGTCATCATTCTGATGTGGAGAAACTGGATCGCTGGGACTGTGATGCTGGCCTGGAGTATCAGCTACATGCTCATTGCCTATAAATTCACCATGTACAAAATGCCCTACGACCTGAAACGCGCGGCAGCAGACACAGAGACAACGGCACAGCTTGCTGATACGATATCCAACAATTTCAATATCAAAATTTTTTCCAATTATCAAACAGAGTTTAAGCGATTCTTCCGCGTCTTGACCAGCCAGTTCAAGGCTCGTAAAAAATCTCTTGATATCGCGGCCATCGGCGAATCATTCAATCACGTCTACATGATCCTTTTTGAGGTGGGGTTTTTGTATTTATCGATCAAACTGTGGCAAGGCGGACTGTTCACTGTCGGAGATATTGTCCTGGTGCTGACCTTTATACTACGACTTTTTGACCAGCTGTGGGATCTCGGCAAGCATATCCGCGTGGTTTACGAAGCAATCGCTGACGCCAATGAGATGACCGAGATTCTGCTTTCCGAACATGAAATAAAAGATGAAAGCAATGCCAAAACCCTGATCGTAAAAAATGGCGTCATAAATTTTCAGAACGTTAATTTTGGCTACCATGAAGGCCTCGAGATCCTCTCCGGGTTTAACCTTGCGATCAAGGCCGGAGAAAAGGTCGCGCTGGTGGGACCGTCAGGCGGCGGCAAATCCACTATCGTGAAGCTGCTCCTGCGCTTTTATGACCTGCAAGGCGGCCGGATTTCCATTGATGGGCAGGATATAACAAAGGTAACGCAAGATTCATTGCGCGACGCTCTCGCGCTTGTGCCGCAGGAACCCGTGCTATTCCACCGCACGCTTATCGATAATATCCGGTATGCCAAACCGGGCGCCAGCGACGAAGAGGTCATGACTGCAGCCAAAGCCGCGCACGCGCATGAATTTATCGCGAAAACCACGCATGGCTATCAGACGTTTGTGGGCGAACGGGGAGTAAAACTCTCCGGCGGCGAGAGACAGCGCGTCGCTATAGCCCGCGCTATATTGAAAGACGCCCCTATCCTGGTCCTTGATGAAGCAACCTCGAGCCTTGATTCTGAATCAGAATATCTCATCCAGGACGCGCTAAAGAGCCTAATGAAAGACCACACCACGATTGTCATAGCCCACCGCTTGTCCACGATCATGCAGATGGACCGCATCGTGGTCATTGAAAACGGAAAAATCCTCGAGCAAGGCAAGCACCGGGAGCTTGTCAAAGCCAAGGAAGGCACCTATCAGAGGCTCTGGAACATTCAAGCTGGAGGATTTGTGAATGCCTAAAATATCCATCCTCGCTATCGAGTCATCGGCTGACGAGACCGGCGCGGCCGTGCTTCAGGGGGACATCAAATTAAAGAAATTCCAGCTCCTTTCCAACGTCATTTACTCCCAAATCAAGATCCACCAAAAAACCGGCGGCATCGTTCCTGAGGTGGCCGCGCGCAATCATATCTTGAAGATTCTGCCAATCATTGAGGTTGCTTTGCAAAACGCCAAGCTCAACTTGCGGAAGATTGATGCAATCGCGGTTACAGCTGGCCCGGGCCTGATCACCTCCCTGATGATTGGCGTGGATACTGCCAAGGCTCTGTCGTTTGCGCTACGCAAACCGATCATTCCGGTAAATCACATGGAAGGACATCTCCTTTCCGCCTTAGGTCCTACGAGCTACGAGCTACGAGCTACGAGCTTCCCCGCTCTCGGTCTTGTCGTTTCAGGCGGACACACCATGCTCGTACTCGTGAAGAAAATCGGCAAATATAAACTATTGGGCGAAACTCTTGATGACGCGGCAGGCGAATGTTTTGACAAGGTTGCCAAGATCATGAACCTGCCTTATCCTGGCGGGCCAGCGATCAGCACACTCGCCAAAAAAGGCGATCCAAAAGCCATCGATTTTCCGCGGCCGCTGCTGGGCTCCAAAGATTACAATTTTTCTTTTTCCGGCCTCAAAACCGCGGTTCTGTATTTCCTGCGGGATCATCCCAAGGCCGACAAGGCAGATGTGGCGGCCAGCGTGCAGCAAGCCATTATGGATGTTCTCATTTCCAAAACCATGCGAGCGGGCAGGCAGTACAAAGTGAAAACCGTCCTCCTGGGCGGCGGGGTTTCTGCAAACGCCATGCTGCGAGCAGAGCTTGATAGAGCCGTCAAAAAAAATCTCAAAGGCTCAAGGTTGTATATTCCGGAAGCATCCCTAACCACTGACAACGCGGGCATGATCGCGATCGCTGCCTTTTTTCAGGCCGCCGCCGGCCGCCGGACAACCTATGATAAAGTCATGGCCAAATCGCATTGGGAGCTGACAAAAACTGTGGTAAAATAAAGGCCATGAAAGAAATCGCCAAGGCTTATAATTCCAAAGAAACTGAGGACCAGATTTATCAAAAATGGGAACAATCTGGGTTTTTTAATCCTGACAATCTAGAAAAGGCCTCAGATCGTTTCTGGAACGCGGAAAGCTTTTCCATGGTTATGCCACCGCCCAATGCCACGGGGCAGCTGCACGTGGGACATGCCATGATGCTGGCGATCGAAGATTTGATTGTCAGGCACGCGCGCATGACCGGCAAAAAAACCCTGTGGCTGCCGGGAACCGACCATGCCGCCATCGCCACACAGAATGTTGTGGAGCGCCGCATCCTCGAGACCGAGAAAAAAACGAGGCAGCAGCTGGGGCGCGCAGAACTGCTTCGTCGTATTGATGAATTTGTGAGCCAGACGCGCGGACAGATCCAGACGCAGATCCGCAAAATGGGCTCGTCTGCCGACTGGTCCAGAGAAAAATTTACGCTCTCGCCAGAATTGTCTCTGGCTGTTCGTACTGTTTTCAAAAAACTTTTTGACGCGGGGCTGATCTATCGCGGGCAGCGCATGGTGAACTGGTGCCCCCGCTGCAGCACGACCCTCGCGGACGACGAAGTCGATTACAAAATGACCAAGGGCCAGATGTATTACATCCGCTATCCGATCAAAGACAGCGATGAATATGTGGTGGTGGCGACCGCGCGCCCGGAAACCATGCTCGGTGACACTGGCGTGGCCGTGCATCCCAAAGATCCGCGCTACAAAAAAATGGTGGGCAAGATTGTCATGCTTCCCCTGCTTAATCGCGAGATTCCGATCGTCGCCGACGAGCACATTGATCTCGAGTTTGGCACCGGAGCCATGAAAGTCACGCCTGGCCACGACCACAATGATTTTGAAATTGCTCAGAGAAATGGTTTGGACATGATTCACCTCTATTCCGCGGACGGCAAGATTGATCCGCTGGAGGCCGCTGACCACGGGTTTGACGATTACGCGGGACTTACCAAAGAAGAAGCACTAAAACGAGTAACACAGGAGCTTGCTGACAAGGAGTTCATTGAAAAAACCGAAGCAATCGAACACCGCGTGGGCTATTGCTACCGCTGCAGCACCATTGTGGAACCGATTGTGTCCAAGCAGTGGTTCGTAAACGTCAACAAGCCGTTTACTATTTCCAAGGATAGTTTCCGCAAATTGCTCGGCCTGGCGCAAAAAGAAATTACGCTCAAAGACATGATGACAGCCGCGGTGGAATCCGGCGCGATCCAGATCGTGCCGAAGCGTTTTGAGAAAATCTATTTTGAATGGATGAAAAATCTGCGTGATTGGAATATCTCGAGGCAGATCTGGTACGGGCACCGGATCCCTGTTTGGTACTGCCAGGACTGCGGCGAGATGATCGTGGCTACCGCTGCCCCGACCGCGTGCCCGAAATGCCAGAATGGCCGCATCGTCCAGGATGAAGATACGCTCGATACCTGGTTTTCCTCCGGCCTGTGGACCTTTTCGACCCTGGGCTGGCCCTCTTCTGCCGCGGCTTCGGAGGGCGCGCCAAACGACCTTGCCACCTATCACCCAACCACTATTATGGAAACCGGCTATGACATTCTCTTTTTCTGGGTCGCGCGAATGGTGCTGATGACTGGCTTTGCCCTGGAAGATATCCCGTTCCGCGCGGTTTACCTGCACGGCCTGGTCCGCGACACCGAAGGCAAAAAGATGAGCAAATCAAAAGGCAATGTCATCAATCCCCTGGAGATGATTGAAAAATACGGCACGGACGCACTGCGACTCTCGCTAGTCATCGGCATCACGCCTGGCAACGACCTAAAAATTTCTGAAGAAAAAATCAAAGCCCACCGCAATTTCGTTAACAAGCTTTGGAATGTCTCGAGGTTTATCTTGCAGCAGGCTGAAGCTGAAGAAATTCCTGCGGAAAGCCCGACCCTGGCCGACCAGTGGATCCGGGAGAGACTCGCTACTGTTACCGCGAACGTGAATAAAAAAATAATTGGTTTTGATTATGGCAGCGCCGGAGAAGAACTCCTCAAATTCACCTGGGGCGATGTGGCGGATTGGTACCTCGAGATTGCCAAGATCGAGAAGGGTAAACAGCAATTCCTGCAGGATTTGCTGCGCCAGCTGCTGAAGCTCTGGCACCCGTTCGCGCCATTTGTGACTGAACAGATCTGGTCCGAATTTAACGACAGCATTCTCATGGTGCAGGACTATCCTCTGGCGGAAAAGCCTCCGAGCAAAAAACTCTCGCAGACCGCGGAGCAGTTTAAAATCATCCAAGAGCTGATCACGGGACTGAGGAACGTACGCGGCGAATACCGCCTCAATCCAATACCCGTTTACGCCAGTTATTTACAAATCCCCGAGGACATGGCATGGATCGCAAACTATGCCGAACTTATCGAAAAACTTACCCGGACCAAGCTCAATTTTGAACCCATGGATGAGGATAAAAAGATGCCGTATTTCCTGTGGAAGGGGCAGAAAGTCTTTCTCATCATCCCCAATTTCGACGCACAAAAAGAAATCGCGCTGACCCAAAAACAGCTCAAAGACACAGAAGCTTTCGTGAAGCGAATCTCAGCGCAGATCAAAAAACCCGGGTTCCTCAAAAAAGCGCCGGCAGACATCGTGGAAAAAATGAAGCTGGACCTCGCGGATGCCGAAACCAAAGCCAAAAACCTCAAAACGAAAATCAAACAGCTGCGCTGAACGGCGCAACTGTAAGGGTCAACTGGCGGTTGACCCTTACTTTATTCGATAAATTGTGCTCTTTTTCTCACCCTGCCGTTCCAGTTTGCCACTGTCTGTTAGCTCTTCGAGATATCGCTCCGCGGTCGAATCAGAGATTTTCAAGTTGTACTGCACGTCATCGTTCGTAATTTCTCCTTTCTGCCTGGCGAGGTCCATAACCTTTTCCAAATTTTTTGTTTCTCCTCAATCTGCTGCCGGTTCACAACCGTGTTGGATCTGGATCTACGAAGCAGCAGCCACATTACCACTGCGCCGATTAAAACTCCAATAGTTATTTTGGTCATGTTGTTATTTTACTTTTTATTTATAAGATTGACTACCAGCCGGATCATTATATCTTTCTGCGCAGGTTTCGATTCGGCAATGAGCAAGGCCAAAGCCACCAACGCGGTATCATTGATTTTTCTCTCCCCGCGGCGGTTGTAAAAAATATGGTTTTGAATGAGGTAAACTAAAAACAGCAGGGAACCAATGCGTTTGTTGCCGTCCACGAATGGATGATCTTTGATTACGAAATACAAAAGATGAGCGGCCTTTTCCTCGAGACTTTTGTAAAGCGATTTGCCACCAAAGGTCTGCTCGATGCTGCCAATAACGGAGGATAATTTATGACTTACTTCTACCCCGAACAAATCCGTAGCTTGCTTTTGCTGTTGCAAACGCGCTCGGAAGCGTTTGATGGTTTTTATTACCTCGTCATATTCAAGCCCTCGACTCTTTTTCTCGCTGACATTTTCAATCTTGAGCTTCTCTTCGTCATACAAATTCAAAACAAACCAGGTGTTGGCATAGTCAGAGATTATGTTTAACAACTCCCGTTCGTACCCTTCTGACCGTTTGGATTCCAAAGCTTGCTGGATCAATTTATGAGCAGTTTCCAACTCTTTGAGCTTGGTAATATGTGCTTCTGGCAACCGTTTCTCATCGATAACAAAACCTTTGATTATGTAATCGCGCAGCCGCTGGGTGGCCCAAATACGAAATTGAGTTGCCCGTTGAGAATTGACTCTATAACCAATGGAGATGATCATATCCAGGCTGTAGAATTCAATTTGCCGTTTTATTTCTCGACCGCCTTCAGTTTGAACTGTTTCCAAAATGGAAACAGTTCGATTTTGGCTTAGCTCTGCGGTTTTATAAATATTTTTGATGTGTTTGGAGATAGTTGCCTTCTGTGTGCCAAAAAGCTTGGCTATTTGATTAAGATTTAGCCAAATAGTTTCGTCTTGTAACTTTACCTGCAATTCAGGACCTTCTGCAGCCTTGTAAATGATTATTTCACCTTTTGGTTTCTCTTTGTCTCTCATAATTTTATGGTAAACTGTCGTTCACCAATTGTCAAAAACATTGCGCAAGACTTTTAAAAGGGTCAACCGTCATGCGGTTGACCCTTTGCTTAACTACCCCTCTGCCCTTTGGGCATCTCCCCTCGCAAGGAGAGAATAAAAGGAAAATTACTATTCTTCAGTGGAGATCACAGTTTCGTCGATGGCCCCGGGATCGATGAGGCGCTCTTTGGAAAATCCGGTTCCGGCTGGAATGAGCTTGCCGATGATGACATTTTCCTTCAGGCCTCTCAGATAATCAGTCTTGGCGGAAACCGCGGCTTCGATCAAAACTCTGGTAGTTTCCTGGAAAGACGCTGCCGCCAGGAACGATTCGGTGTTAAGGGAGGCTTTGGTGATACCAAGAAGCAGCTGTTCAGCGACCGCTTTCTTGCCGCCAGAGGCCGCGAGCTTTTTGTTCACGTCATCGAGGCGCAAGCGCTCTACAACATCGCCGACCAGGAAATCAGAATCCCCCGGCTCAGTGATACGCAGCTTGGAAAACATTTGTCTGACAATGATTTCTACGTGTTTATCGGCGATGTTCTGACCTTGGGATGAATAAATCTTTTGGACTTCGCTGATGATGTATTCCTGGCATTCCAGGATACCTCGCAGCTGCATGAGCTGATGCAGGTTGAGGTTGCCTTCTGTGAGCTGCTGGCCGCGGGTCACGAGATCCCCGTCTTTGACTGACAAATGCATGGCCGCCGGAATAATGTATTCACGGAAATTTTCTGATTCCAGCACCACTACGATCTTTTTGCGCTGATCTTCGTTCGTCTCGATTCTGACAATGCCAGAGTTCTTAGCCTTGACGGTTTTGCCAGCTTCGTCGATCGCGATCGGCTCGCCTTTTTTGACCTTTTCGCCTTCCGTCAGCTGCGGCGCTTGGCCCGCCGGGAGCAGGTATTCATCCTTTTGGATGTTTTCCGCGTCAACCCGTAAAATGATTTCTTTGTTGTTTGGCCTTGAGATATAAGCGATGCCGTTGATTTCAGAAATAACCGCCTGGCCTTTCGGGTCCCTGGCTTCAAACAACTCTTCGACTCTAGGCAAACCTTGCGTAATGTCGAGTCCGGCCACGCCGCCAGTATGGAAGGTTCTCATCGTCAGCTGCGTACCTGGCTCGCCGATCGCCTGCGCGGCAACAATACCAACCGCAGCGCCGAGATGCACCATGCGGTTAAAACCAAGATCAAAGCCATAGCAGGCCGTGCAAACACCGCGCTTGAGCGTGCAGTTCATGACTGACCTGACCATAACCTCGCTGACATTCGCGGTATCGACTGTCTTGACGAGCGTGTCGTCAATTACCTGGCCGCGCTTGAGGATGACTTTGCCGGTTTTCTCATCAACCATGTCCCTGGCAAGCACACGGCCGAAGATTCTTTCGCCAAGGTGTTTGCCAACATCTTCGGTTTCTTTGCGGGTAATGGTTAGACCAACGTGAGTGCCGCAGTCTTCTTCGTTCACAACCACGTCCTGAGACACGTCAACGAGCCTGCGGGTCAGGTAACCTGCGTCCGCGGTACGGAGAGCTGTGTCAGACATGCCTTTTCGCGAGCCATGAGTAGAGATAAAGTATTCCAAAATCGACAAACCTTCCTTAAAGCTGTCTCTCACCGGCAACTCGATAACGTCTCCAGCTGGGCTGACCACGAGGCCTTTCATGCCTGTCATCTGCGAAACTTGAGAAAGCGACCCTCTGGCGCCAGAAGAGACCATGGAGAATACCGGGCCGTTCTGATCAAGAGATCTGCTGACCTCGTCAGTAACTTTGTCTCTAACCTCGGCCCAAATCTCAACTACGCGGTTGTAGCGCTCAGATTCGGTAAGCAATCCTTCGCGGAACTGTTCATAGGTCTTTTGGACTTCTTCATCAGCCTTGAGCAGCAGTTCTTTTTTGATAGGCGGTACCTGCAAATCGTCCATGCCCCATGACAATCCCGAGTTGGTGAGGTGAGCAAATCCGAGTTGCTTGATCTCATCAATCAAAACCGCGGTGCGCTCTGTGCCAAACTGGCGGTAGCATTCCCGGAGGACATTGCGCAGCCGTTTTTTATCCATGATTTCGTTGAGGAACTGCATTTCCGGCGGAAGAATCTGATTGAATAAAATGCGGCCGACGCAGGTTTCCACCATTTTGCCGTTCATACGCACTTTGACTTTGGCTTTGATGGAAATTGCTCCGGTTTTGTAGGCAAGAATAGCTTCCTCAGGCTGGCCAAAAATTTTGCCTTCGCCTTTCATGCCATCCAAAATGCGCGTGACATAGTAGCAGCCCAAAACCACATCCTTGTCAGGAGTCATGATTGGCTCGCCTGACGCGGGTTTGAGGAGGTTATGAGAGGAGACCATCATGTCTCTGGCTTCAAACTGAGCCTGCGCGGTCAGCGGCACGTGAACAGCCATTTGGTCGCCGTCAAAATCAGCGTTAAACGCCTGACAAACCATGGGATGAATCTGAATAGCTTTTCCTTCGATCAGAACTGGCTGGAAAGCCTGGAAGCCGAGGCGGTGGAGGGTAGGCGCGCGGTTCAGGAGCACATAATGATCCTTGGTCACCTCTTCGAGAATGTCATAAACCTCAGCGCGTTCCTGTTCGATGAGGCGGTTGGCGCTACGGACATTGTGTGCGTATTCACGGGCGATGAGTTTTGAGATCACAAACGGTTTGAACAGCTCAAGAGCCATGCGTTTTGGCAGACCGCACTGATGCAGCTTGAGTTCTGGTCCGACAACGATAACGCTGCGGCCGGAATAATCTACTCTTTTACCGAGCAGGTTCTGGCGGAAGCGTCCCTGCTTGCCTTTAAGCATGTCAGCAAGCGATCTGAGCTTGCGGCGCTGTCCGGTCGAAGCAGTAACCTCTTTGCCGTGCCTGATCGAGTTATCAATCAAAGCATCCACCGCTTCCTGCAGCATGCGTTTTTCGTTTCTAGTGATAACCTCTGGAGCGTTAATCTCAAGAAGTTTCTTCAAACGGTTGTTGCGGTTGATAACGCGGCGATAAAGATCGTTGAGGTCGGAAGCGGCAAACCGGCCGCCGTCAAGCTGGACCATTGGCCTGAGGTCCGGAGGAATAACCGGCAGATTCGAGATAAGCATCCATTCCGGGCGCATACCGCCTTTGACGAGAGATTTGGCCAGCTTGAGGCGCTTCACGGCTTTGCGGTGCGCGGCGCCTTCCGAGGTCGCAACTTCCTGCTCCAGTTCGGCAACAAGCTTATCGAGGTCCACGTCTTTGACGAGCTGGTGCACAGCTCCGGCGCCAATGCCGGCCTTGAACACTGGACCGTATTTGAGAGATAGATCGCGGTATTCAAGTTCGGAGATAACCTGCATTTTCTTGAGACTTTTGAGCTCGGATCTGGCCAGATCTCGGATCTTTTCCAGAGCGGTAATATCGTGTTTAAGATTTTCCTGAAGCTTGGAGAGATCAGTATCAATCTGCGCGGCGAACACGTCCGCATCCTGTCCAGCAGCCGGCTTGGCTGTTCTGGCTTTGGCGATCAGCTTTTCGTACTTTGATTCGATTTCTTTTTTCTTGAGCTTGAACTCTTTTTCGATTTGATCAAGAGTTTCGGTTCTAACGTCTTCACGAACGTCCGTGATCACATAGGACGCAAAATAGACAACCTTTTCCAATTCCTGGACAGAAAGGTTTAGAATCAGACCGAGCCTCGACGGTACTCCGCGCAAAAACCAAATATGCGCGACTGGGACCGCGAGTTTGATATGGCCCATGCGCTCACGGCGCACCTGGGCTCTCGTCACTTCAACTCCGCATTTGTCGCAGATGATGCCTTTGTAGCGGATGCGCTTGTATTTGCCACAATAGCATTCCCAATCCCTGACTGGACCAAAAATTTTCTCATCAAACAAACCATCCTTTTCGGGACGCTGGGTGCGGTAGTTAATCGTTTCCGGTTTGGTCACCTCGCCGTACGACCAGTTTAAAATCTGGTCGGGAGAGGCGATTTTTACCTGAACGGCTTTAAATTCTGCGCTTTTTGTAAACATATATTATGCGGCTTTCGCCTTCTCCTTTTTTACTTCCTTGTCTTCATGATCCAAATTCTGTTGCTCCGGGGTTGTCAGCTCGCGGATCTCCCCTTCGGTATCCGCTCCCGTTACCTGCTCTTCTATGAGGTTCACATCAAGACACAGGGACTGCAGCTCTTTGACCAAGACACGGAATGATTCTGGAACATTCGGGGTTTTGATCGGTTCACCCTTCACGATAGATTCATAAGTCTTTGAGCGGCCAACCACGTCATCAGATTTGATGGTGAGCATTTCCTGCAAAGTGTGCGCTCCACCATAACCTTCCAGCGCCCAGACTTCCATTTCGCCAAAACGTTGTCCGCCGAACTGCGCTTTACCGCCGAGAGGCTGCTGCGTAATGAGAGAGTAGGGACCCGTGGACCTGGCGTGCATTTTGTCGTCAACCAAATGGTGCAGCTTCATGATATAGATGTAGCCTACGGTGACTTTATTATCAAACTGCGCACCTGTGCGGCCATCATAAAGCACGACTTTTCCGTCCGCTGGGAAACCCGCCTTGGTCAGTTCTTCTTTAATAACTTCTTCCGGCACGCCGTCTAGCACGGGACTCGCTGCTTTGTAGCCTAAGCGGTGGCTGGCAAGACCCAAATGGGTCTCCAGAATCTGGCCGAGGTTCATACGGCTCGCCACACCAAGCGGGTTCAGGATGATATCAACCGGGGTGCCGTCTTCCATGAATGGCATGTTTTCAACCGGAACGATTTTGGAAATAACGCCTTTGTTACCATGCCGGCCGGCCATTTTGTCGCCCATGGTGACTTTGCGGATAACGGCGACGGAAACCTGGATGGATCTGATGACGCCAGAGGAGAGCTTGTCGCCCTTCTCGCGAGAAAACTCGCGAATGTTCACGACTTTGCCGTATTCGCCATGGGGCAGGGTAAGGGAGGTGTCTTTGACGTCTCTGGCTTTCTCGCCAAAAATCACGCGTAGCAATTTTTCTTCCGCGGTCAGATCAGTTTCGCCTTTAGGAGTGATTTTTCCCACCAGAATGTCGCCGGCTTTGACCTGAGCGCCGATGCGAATGATGCCGTTCTCATCAAGGTCTTTGAGCTTTTCTTCTCCAACATTGGGAATGTCTCTGGTTACGATCTCCGGACCGAGCTTGGTATCGCGGACATCGATTTTAAAATCTTCGATATGAATCGAGCTGTAGCGGTCCTGCTCGACGAGCCGCGAAGAAATAATGATAGCGTCTTCATAATTGTAACCGCTCCATGACAAAAAGGCCACGAGCACGTTTTGGCCGAGCGCGATTTCACCATTCTCGGTAGCTGGACCGTCAGCGAGGGCCTGGCCGCGCAAAACTTTTTCACCGCGCTTGACGATCGCTTTCTGATTAATGCTGGTGGAGGTATTGGAGCGCAAAAATTTCTTCAAAATATATTCACGTTTCTTGCCATCATCCTCCGCGACAATGATCTTATCGCCAGTTACAGAATGAACCGCGCCGCTGCCTTCGCAAACAATGACCTGTCCGGAATCAAAAGCAGCTTTTTCTTCCACGCCTGTGCCTACGATCGGGGATTGCGGACGGATGCAAGGCACTGCCTGGCGCTGCATATTTGATCCCATCAAAGCGCGGTTCGCGTCGTCATGCTCGAGGAAAGGAATTAGCGAGGTGGTAATAGAAACGATTTGCTTTGGCGACACATCCATGTAATCGATCTCGGAGACAATGGCCATGGAAGGCTCGCCGTGAATTCTAACCGATACGCGCTGACTCACCAAATATCCTTTTTCATCAACAGGCGTGTTGGCTTGCGCGATGACAAACTGGCTTTCTTCATAAGCGTCCAAATATTCAATCTCGTCCGTCATGCGCACTTTGTCGCCATCTTTCACGATCTTGCGGTAAGGGGTCTCAATAAAGCCGAATTCATTTATCCGGGCGTAGGAAGCAAGGTGGGCCACCAAACCAATGTTCGGGCCTTCCGGGGTGGTAATAGGACAAAGCCGGCCATAGTGGGAGCGGTGCACGTCTCTGACCTCAAACCCAGCGCGCTCGCGAGACAAACCACCCGGACCCATGGCTGACAAGCGGCGCTTGTGTTCCAGCTCGGCCAAAGGGTTGGTTTGATCCATAAACTGAGACAGCTGAGACGAGGAGAAAAACTCCTGCATGACCGCGACGATAGGACGAACATGGATAAGCTGGGCTGGCGTGACAGTGTCGAGATCAGCCATGCTCATGCGATCTTTGGCAATGCGGCTCATGCGCTGCAGCCCAACGCGGAATTTGCTCTGAATCAGCTCGCCGACAGCGCGTACGCGGCGGTTTGCCAAATGGTCAATATCGTCCTGCGGCTCCTGAGAATTATTCAGTCTGATAATCTCGCGCACAACCGCCACCAAATCCTCTTTGGTTAAGATGCGCTCCTCGCGGCTCTTGTCAACCTTGAGGCGCTGGTTGAATTTGTATCTGCCTACCTGGGACAGATCATAGCGGTCAAAGTTGAAAAACATCGCCTCAATCAAAGAACGCGCGTTATCAACCGTTGCCAGGTCGCCGGGGCGGATTCTCTTGTAAACCTCTTTGAATCCTTCGTCAGGATTTTTCGAAGGATCTTTTTCCAAAGTGGTCTGGATGTATTTCATGTCCGGATTAGTATCGATATCAGAAAAGGCGGCGAGAATATCATCGTTTGTGATCAAACCGAAAACGCGCAGCAAAGCGGAAATCGGAATACGGCGTTTGCGATCGATTTTTACGCCAATGACGCCATTGAGGTCTGTATCAAGCTCAAGCCACGCTCCTCTGTTCGGTATGATCTTTGCGCCGTAATAGTTGCGGCCTCGGCTGTAGGAAGCGCTGAAGAACACTCCGGGGGATTTGATGAGCTGAGAAACTACCACTCTTTCCACTCCATTGATCACGAAAGTTCCGCGGTTGGTCATAAGCGGAAAATCGCCAAGATAAACATCCTGAGTTTTGGTTTTGTTCTTAGCCTTGTTGACGAGCTTGACCTGGACGTAAAGCGGCGCTTCAAAAGTAGTGTTGCGCTCTTTGGACACAGCTTCTGTAAATTTCGGCTGATCCAGGAAATATTGTCCGAAATGCAGCTCCAAATTCTTACCCGTAAAATCCTTTACTGGGCTTATCTCTGAAAAAAGTTCGGAGAGTCCGTGCTCAAAAAACCAGCGGTAGGATTGAATCTGCATCTCTATCAAATTAGGCAGATCCATTGCCTCAGGCGCGCTGGAAAAACGTTTGCGTTTCGCCGATACACTCTTTCGAATCGGCAAATTTTGGAGTAAATTTTGGGTTAAAGATTTTTTTCCGGCCATTTGTACAACTTCGATTAGTTAATAAAATTTTGGTTTTATTTTGATCTGATGCCGGTTTTTTTGCGAATAATGGCTTATTTAAGCGCATTTTTGGACCGGTCGAAGTTGCTTCACAGGCGTGAAAATATGCCCTTTTTGTACAAAAAACAAAAAGGGCCAAGTAAATGGCTTACCGTATCACCATATTGTCCATAAATTCATTGTACTTATGGAAAAAAAGTTGTCAAGTTTTAGTCTTGTACAATACAAGATGATACTGGACTACCTAACCGTTTCCAATACAGAATGATACTCAAAGGGGTATCTCCAGTCGTTCCCCTAAAGCGTGTGAGTCGCCATACTGGGATATATGACCATCCATATGAACGACTCACACCTCGTGAGCATAGCTCAAATTCAGGAGTTTCTAAAGGTCGCTCACGCTCTGGATTTCCATGCGGCTTCCCGGAAGGAGAAGTACGCGTGGCTAACAGAAGCCTTAAACAAGTTTAACTACTTTCGCCTCAAGAGAAAGGACAAATCAATCGTGAAAGCGTATCTCATGCAAAATGACCGGCTACTCTGATCCGCAGATCAAACGGCTGATAGTCAAAAAGCGCAATAGCGGCAAAATCGCCGTCTCTGACGACTGGGGCAGACGCCACTCGTTTCCAACCCTCTACACTCCCCAGGACATAGCCCTGCTGTCTCGAACTGACAATGCTCATAACCGGCTGTCCGGGCCGGCTACCAAACAACTGTTCCAGCGGGCACGCAACGTTTTTAAAGATGAGAAATTCGAACGGCTGAAAAATATTTCCATAAGTCACATTTACAACCTGCGCGGCAAACGGCAGTATCTGTCGCAGGCGCAAACCTTTGAGCATACCCAGGCAGTCCAGAGAAACATTGGGGAACGCAGGAAGCCTGATCCCCAGGGCAAACCTGGCTATTTACGGGTGGATAGCGTGCATCAAGGGGATTTGGACAAGGAAAAAGGCGTGTACCACATTAACCTCGTGGATGAAGTCACGCAGTGGGAAATTATCGGCTGTGCGGAAAAGATCTCCGAAGCTTTCCTGCATCCGCTCTTGGCAGACTGCCTGGAGCAATTCCCGTTTGTGGTTCTGGGCTTTCATTCCGATAATGGCAGTGAATATATCAATCATACGGTGGCAAAACTGTTAAACAAACTCTTGATTGAACAAACTAAATCCCGCTCCCGGCAAAGCAATGATAATGCGCTGGCGGAATCAAAAAACGGCAGTGTGGTGCGAAAATGGATGGGATACAACCATGTCTCTGGAAAATACGCTGCGGCTATCAATGAATTCTACAAACAATATTTCAATATCTATCTGAATTATCATCGTCCCTGCGCTTTTGCCACCACTATTACTGACCGCAAAGGCAAACACAAGAAAATTTACAATACCTACCTCATTCCGTATGAAAAATTCAAGTCTTTGGAAAACCCGACGCAATATTTGGCCCCAGGACGAACGATTGAGAAGCTGGATGAATTAGCATACCAATATTCCGACAACGAATTCGCCGAGCTGATGCAGGAGGTAAAATCCAAGCTCTTTAACCAGATTAAACTTTAATTTCCCAGTTTTTGCGACCTACCATTTCAGTATCATCTCTTGATTGGAAAATACTGTTTTGTCCGCTCGCCCGGTGCAGAATTAACGAAATCGCACAGGCATGCGGAATTCGTCATCATGTTCTGGAAGGCCAGATGGGTTATCTTTCTGAAAAACGAGTGTTCCGGTGGATGTCGTGGGTACGGGAAATGACATGTTCACGTTAAAAGGAACGAAATCTTCGGTCATCCACTCCCCTTGCGCTTGCGCCACAGCCACAGCCAGCTCTTTTCCATTGGCATCCAGCAAACGAATAGGAAAACTAGCCTCAAAATACCAATTACCGCGTGCTTCGCCGCGTAAAGACACCGGCGAGGTAATCACCCCGTTGGGAAGCGGTGAAAAAATCCGCAGCTTATCATTCCCCGGGATGTTTTGCTCGAGCCCTCCGCCCTGGTCGCTGGTGGTGCCGTTATTGTTTTCTATGGGCGCGGTTTTTATTGCTGACCACAAACCGCCGATAAGCAAAATGCCGGCTAAAACCAAGATAATTGAAGTTCTTGTTGTCATAAATTATTAACCTTATCTAACCGCGGTTCCAGGCGGAACCTCTTTGTCTGGCCGCAGTAATACTGGTCCTTCCCCGGTATCTGCTGCCAAAAGCATGCCTTGGGACTCGTGGCCCAGCAATGTGCGATGTTCCAAATTGGCCAATACCACGATTTCGTGGCCGATAATGTCCTCTGGAGCATGAAATCGGCCGATGCCAGCGATGATTTGCCGCGTTCCATCCCCGAGATCTACCTGGAGCTTTAGGAGCTTGCCCGAGCCCTCGACCCTTTCTGCGGCTTCAATCTTACCGATTTTTATTTCCAGTTTTTTAAAATCTTCGTAAGGAATCATGTTCATTTTACTCTCTCTCCCTTCCTTTCAGGAGGGGGAGAAAAATTTGTAATTATTTATACGCTTTTTTCGCGAAAATCGCATTCGCGACCACTGTCCCGATCACAAACCACGCGCACAAAACGATAAGATTGAAAACAAAATGCTGACCCTGGACACCAAATAAACTGTAACGCATCGCGCCTGACAAGGCGGACATAGGCAGAACTTCCCCTATATTCTGCAGCAACGCCGGCAGGTTGGAAAGAGAAAAAAATACATCACCGAGAAACCCTAAACCCAAACCGACGATGGTGGTATAAGGAGCGGCTTCTTCGTAATCTCTGGCGAACGCGGAAATAACATAACCAAAATTCAGAAACACTGCGCTGCCGAGCAAAATCACGAGCGGCAGCAGCATAACGTTTCCGCTCGGTCGAGAACCTGTCAGGAGCATGCCAATGCCGAGCAGAACCGCGACCTGGATGAGGGCGACGGCGAACCGCGCGAGAGAATGCGCTTGCAAAAATCCTCGCGCTGAAAGCGGCGAGACCGCGAGTCGCTTGAGCACGCCCTGCTTTTTATAGTCAATCAGCGAATACGACACGGTGTAAATCCCCATTTGCATGATCGCGTAGGCCATGATCCCCGCCAGCAGGAAATCCGTGTATTCGAGACCAACGTCAAACTGGAGAATCTGCTCGACTCGCATGAAGGTCAATATAAGAAAAATGCCGGCCGGCAGCAGTAGAACGAAAAATATCGCCCGCCGATTACGGAAAAATATTCGAAGAAAAGTTAGTACCAGCTGATTCATATGTAGATCACTCCTGTAGTGAGTGACCGGTCAATTTTAAAAACACGTCCTCAAGCGTGGCCTGCTCTACAGAAAGATTGAAAATCTTGCCGCTATATTTTTTCTCCCACTCGAGCAGCTCGCGCAGGGCCACTTCTGGCTTTTCTGTCTCGAGGTCATAAGTATAGCGGTCGCGCCTGGCAATCGAGATGCCGGGCAGCGATTCCAGTTCCGAAACATTGATCGGTTTGCTGCACATAAACCTTATGCGCGAAGCTACACCCAGCGAAGTAATCAGCTTTATCGGCCGGTCATTGGCGACAATCTTGCCCTGGTCCATAATCGCGACCCGGTCGCACACGATTTCTGCCTCTTCCAAATAGTGCGTGGAAAGTAAAATTGTTAAACCCTCTGCCCGGAGTTCCATAAGGATGTCCCAGAACTTTTGTCTGGCTTGCGGATCAAGACCAATCGTCGGTTCATCCAAGATCAGCAATTTCGGCTTATGGATGAGTGCGCTTGCTAGTACAAAACGCTGCCTTTGCCCGCCGGAAAGATCTTGAAAACGCGAGTCCGCGACTTTTTTTAAATCGAATTTGTTTATCAAATCCTCCACCGGCAGCGAATTTTTATAAAAACTACCAAACAGCGCCAGCAGTTCCCGCAAAGTCAAGTATTCAAAATAGCCGGAGGCCTGAAGCGCGATGCCTATTTTTCCGCGTACCGCGGACGGCTCTTTGTGAATATCGACATTCAAAACCTTGATACTGCCGCTGTCTGGCTGCCTGAGACCCTCGAGCATCTCAAGCGTCGAGGTTTTACCGGCGCCATTGGGGCCAAGGAGGCCAAAAACCTCTCCTTCTTCCACCCTAAAGCTAACGCCTTTGACAGCCTGGATCTTGCCGTAGGATTTTTTCAGATTCTGAACCTGGATTACTTCCATGATTTTGGTCGGGTTATATTTGGCTCTTTGTCGTAT
The DNA here is from genome assembly GCA_001777515.1 of Candidatus Doudnabacteria bacterium RIFCSPHIGHO2_01_48_18. Lineage (GTDB taxonomy): Bacteria > Patescibacteriota > Doudnabacteria > UBA920 > 2-01-FULL-46-14 > 2-01-FULL-46-14. The sequence continues at coordinate 40,520 of MFEF01000028.1, read as the reverse complement.
TTTGGGACCACAATGGTTTTGATTTTTCCCCCTGGAAACTCGGCAAGCGGTATACCCAAAGCATAGCTTAAAGCGTTCGCGGTTGCGATTCCTGTCCTAGTAGATGAAAACCCGCCTGGCCCTGGATTGACCAAGATCTTTTCCAGATCGCGCAATTTAACACCCTGTTTCTTTAATAGCTTTGCCGTCTCTACCAAAAGCGATTCAGAAATTTTTGGCGTGTATTTTTCCGCTTTAGCTACCGCGCGGCCTGCAGTCCAGAGCTCGAGTTTGATATGTCCGGGCTGGGTAGTATCGATAACGAGCTGCATATCTAGAGTTTGCTTAATTCTTCCCGAGCCACCGCCCTATCATCCCAGGGCGTCTCTATCCCGTCAACATTGAGGCTCTGTTCATGACCTTTGCCAGTAATAATCACCAAGTCATTGGGCCTTGCGCGGAACAAAGCGAATCTGATCGCTTCTCTGCGGTTCGGCATGATGAAATATGAATCGTCGAACATTTTCTGGCTGATACCGAGCGCGATCTGATGACAAATCTGATCAAGCGACTCTGAGCGGTTGTCCTCGCGAGTCAAAATGACCATGTCAGCGTAGCGGTCAGACGCGCCTCCCATGAGCGGCCGCTTTACTTTGTCTCTTTCACCCGCACTGCCAAATACGTGGATGATTCGTCCTTTTACCTTGGGACGCAAAAAACGCAGCAATTTCTCCAGCGCGTTCGGGGTATGCGCAAAATCAACCATGACGGAAAATGATTTTTGACTCGGGATGATCTCTAAACGGCCCGGGATATTTTTTACGGCCGAAAGTCCTTTTTGCATGGCTGGGGCTTCCAAGCCGTACGCTGTGGCAACACCAATCGCCGCGAGGGCATTGTAAAGATTGAACTGGCCAGAGAGATTCAAGGTTACGGGAAACGACCCGGCAGGTGTATGCGCCAGAGCAGACTGGGAGACAAGATCCTCTTTGATTCCATCGGCCCAGATCTTGGCCGATGGATCTAGTCCATATGTCACAGGCTCTTGTTTTTTCAGAGTCCCAGAAAAAAAACTAAAACTCTTATCATCCATATTCAGGATAACGTATCGGGCATTTCGAAGAAGCTTGGCTTTAGCCGCCATATACGAAACGAGGTCGCGGTGGTAATCGAGATGCTCGTGGCTCACGTTTGTCACGACCGCGGTTTCAAACCTTATCCCCCACGTCCGGTACTGATCAAGCGCGTGCGAGGTGATCTCTAGCACAACATATTCCGACCGCGCGCTGACTGCCTTGCGCAGCAGTCTTTGCAAGCCAAACGAACTCGGTGTTGTAGTGTGAAGGCCGGTGCCATAAACCTTGGAACCGATCTGCGCGTTGACCGTGGAAAGGTGAGAAGTATTTTTTCCGGCCGTTCGCAAGATACTGGCGATCATGTTTACAGTCGTAGTCTTTCCGTCAGTGCCAGTTACGCCAATGACGCGCAAGCTGCGGCTGGGAAAACCGTAAATAAAATTTGCCAGCGCTGCCGCAGCAAGGTGGTAATAGTTTATGAATCTTTGGCCGAGGATCTTTCGGAGAAAGGAAAGCATGGTTACTGTTTAGCAAGCGCCCGCAGCGCGTGTCTTATTTTTTCTTCAGATTCTTTTACATCATACGGTACTGCGCTTAAAGCCTCCCGGGCCTCGGTGCGCGAATACCCGAGTGCCATGAGCACATCAATCACGTCAGTATGAACTGGCGCGTTTAACTCTTCTGGAGATGATGCGATTTTTTCTTTGAGTTCCAAAATGAGCCTTTCCGCGGTTTTGCGGCCCACGCCGGAAACCTGGGTAAACAGGGAAATATCTTCGGTGACAATGCCTTTTTTTATCGCGTCCAAAGTTCCAACAGACATGATTTGCAAAGCGGATTTGGGACCAATGCCGGAAACACCCAATAGCTGCTCAAAAAATTCCAACTCATTCAAGGTCGAGAAACCGTAGAGCGCAAGCTGATCTTCTCTGACATAGGTATAGGTAAACAGCGAAGTTTTTTGCGCGGGCTGCACATTGAGCAAAATTTGCGTGGTCACAAACACCTTGTAGCCGACATGGTCAGTCATGACAATGATGAAATTCTTGCGAATGGCTTTTATTATTCCGTCCAAAAAGGAAATCATATGCCTAATATTAGCAAAAAAAAGGGAAAGGCGCTCTGATGAGAGCGCCTTTTGGCTTAGTCGTATGTGAAGCCGCGCTTCAAAGCGTGGCCGCAGTTATCTGCCGGGCAGAAACGGTTAGCAAATGCCTTACCGGGAAGGGCGTCGTAGACGGCGCCGCATTTCCTTGATGTGCACCGCCAAACCTCAACGCGTCTTCGGGGACTGCTATGGCGTCCCTTATCTCGCGCCCGCCAACTGTGCGACGGTAGCATACTAAACCTCCTTAGTTATCCGTAGTATACGCCTATTGAGTCACTCTGTGTCAATCTGCTATGCTGAAGATTGGTTATGCGATTTAGATTACAATCCAAATTCCAACCAACCGGAGACCAGCCTCAGGCAATTGAGAAATTGGTTCAAGGCGTGAAAAAAGACCACGATTTTCAGACTCTTTTAGGGGCAACTGGTTCGGGAAAAACTTTTACCATGGCCAATGTGATTGCCCAGATTCAAAAACCTACCCTCGTCATTTCTCACAACAAAACCCTGACGGCGCAGCTCGCCTCCGAATTTCAGGAATTCTTCCCAGAAAACGCCGTGCATTATTTTGTTTCCTATTATGACTACTACCAGCCGGAAGCCTACATTCCGCGCACCGATACCTACATCGAAAAAGAAACAGATATCAACGAAGAAATCGACCGGCTTAGGAATGCCGCGACCCAGTCGCTGCTCTCCCGCAAAGACGTGATCATTGTCGCGTCAGTTTCGTGTATTTACGGGCTAGGCAACCCGGCCAACTACCTTGAGCTGTCGCTCGAACTGCAAACCGGGCAGGATTATAAACGCGACAAGCTGCTGAGGAGGCTCGTGGACCTCCAGTATATCAGAAACGACGTGGACCTGAGACGCGGCAGTTTCCGGGTGCGCGGCGATGTTCTCGAAATAGTGCCCGCCCATGAGGACCGAATCCTGAGGATGGATTTTTTTGGCGACACTTTGGAAAAAATCTCGGAGTTTGACGCGCTCACAGGAGGCGATGAAAAAACCTACGAAGCATATCGCCTGTTTCCAGCTAAACATTTCATTACGTCACAGGACAAAATCCAGTTGGCCGTGGAAAATATCAGACAAGAGCTCGAGGGTCAGCTGAAAAAATTCAAAACGCAAGGCAAGCTTCTGGAGGCGCAGCGTCTGCAGCAGCGCACCAATTTCGACATCGAAATGCTTACGGAAACAGGTTACGTAAATGGCATTGAAAACTATTCAAGGCAGCTGGATTTCCGCAAACCAGGCGAACCACCATCGACTCTGCTTGATTATTTCCCTGATGATTTCCTCCTGTTTATCGACGAGTCGCACATAACGGTTCCGCAAATCCGCGCCATGTATGAGGGTGACCGGTCCCGCAAACAAACCCTGATTGATTATGGATTTCGCCTTCCCTCAGCCATTGATAACCGCCCGCTCAAATATCAGGAGTTCATGAAAAAATTGCAAAACACAATTTTTGTGTCTGCCACGCCCACTGATTACGAGACTGGTAAATCTAAACAAATAGCGGAGCAGCTCATTCGCCCCACAGGCCTTCTTGATCCAGAAATTGAAATCAAACCCACCAAATATCAGGTCGATGATCTCATGGAAGAAATCCAAAAACGCGTCAAAAAAAATCAGCGTGTGCTGATTACGACGCTGACCAAGCGCATGGCCGAGGAACTCTCCGAATATCTGAAAGAAAATGGCATCAAGGGACACTATTTGCACAGCGAGGTGGATACCTTTGAACGCCTCGAGATTCTGCGCGACCTGCGGCTTGGCGTTTATGATGTCATAGTTGGCATTAACCTCCTGCGCGAAGGCTTGGATCTGCCTGAGGTCTCGCTCGTGGCCATTCTAGATGCGGACAAAGAAGGATTCCTGAGGAGCAAAACCTCGTTTTTGCAAATCATGGGACGTGCAGCGCGCCACAGCGAAGGGCACGTGATCATGTACGCGGACCGCACGACCGGCTCGATGAAGGAAGCCATCACCGAAGTGGAGCGGCGCCGAACGATCCAGGAAGAATACAACCAAAAGCACGGCATCACGCCCACGACCATTCAAAAATCAATCAGCGAATCGCGCTTGGCCGGCGCCAAAGCCGCCGAAGATCAAACCAAGCCCGAGTTTGACATCTCGAAGCTGGACAAAAAAGAGGTTAGATATTTCCTCGAGGAACTTAAAGACCGCATGGATCTAGCGAGTAAAAACCTTGAATTTGAAAAGGCTGCCATGCTGCGCGATCAGATTATCGAAATCAACAAATCCTTAAAGCGCAAAAAACACAAACTATAACTATTGGGAGGAAAGATGAAGACACAGACGGGCGAATTCCTTATCGGATTGATGCTTACGGCGACTTTTGAAGAACTGGATTGGCAAAGCAAGCGCCACGAGCCGACCGATATTGAAGGACTGGTGAAAGTCTTTGCCAAAACCAGCGAGGCCGAAAAAAAAGGTATTTCCTTGAACCTTTTTCCTTTACAAGATCCTTGGCACTAACAAAAATCCGGACCTCGGTCCGGATTTCGCTTTATACTTTGGCGATAGCTTTAGCCAGCCGGCTTTTCAGCCGCGCGGCTTTATTCTTTTTGATCACGTGCTTCTTGAGGGCTTTGTCGAGCTGGGCATAGGCATTCTGCAGAGCCTTGACCGCGTCGTCTTTTTTCTTGCCAGTCACGGCTTTGCGCACGGCTTTGACCGCGTCTTTATATTTGGCAATGGTTACAAGGTTGACCTTGTGCTTCCTGGCGCTTCCGCGCATTGCTTTCGCAGCTGATTTTATTGTAGGCACAATAGTTAATTCAAAAATTAAAAATCAAAATGTAAAATAAAGAATAACAAAAAAGGATTAAAGAGTCAATAGTGGTTTCATTATCAGTTATTTCATCAACTATAGATTGATTTTCTCCATTTCCTCCCAATTGTCGCCGGCCTTGGCGTCGACCACGAGAGGGACCTTCAGCTTATAAATATTTTGCATGATTTTCACGATATCGGGAACATATTTATCTATTTTATCTGCGGCGATTTCAAACACGAGTTCGTCATGGACTTGTAAAAGCAGCCGGCAGTCGTCACGGGAAATTAATTCCTGCTCTCCCAATTTATTCATCGCCATTTTGATAATGTCCGCGGACAGCGACTGAAATGGCATATTGATCGCGGCCCGTTCCGCACCAGAACGCACCTGAAACTGCGACGAATTTATTTCGGGCAAGAATCGCAGTCGGCCCAGTTCATTGCGCACGTAACCGGTCTTTTTGGTTTCCTCAACCACTTCATCCAAATATTCCGCCAGCCGTTTGTAGGTGGCGAAATATTTTTTGATAAAATCTTCCGCGCTGCCCACGGACACGCCGGGGATGCGGCTCTTCAGGCCATAAGCTGACACGCCATAAAGCACGCCGAAATTTATAATCTTGGCAGACCGGCGCATATCCGCGGTCACGTCTTCCGGGTTCTTTACATCAAATATTTCCTGCGCGGTTACGGTATGAATGTCGCGGCCCAGCTGGAAAGCTTCGATCATCTTGGGATCACCGGCCAGGTGCGCCGCCAAGCGCAGTTCAATCTGCGAATAGTCGATAGAGACCAATTTGTAGCCATGGTCCGCCACAAAGGCTTTGCGCACCTCGCGGCCAAGCGTGGTGCGGATGGGAATGTTTTGCAGGTTCGGATCAGAAGACGAGAGCCGGCCAGTGGCGGCAATGGTCTGGTTGAAACTCGTATGCAGCCGGCCGGTCTTTTTGTAGACCAGGCCGGGCAACGCATCAAGATAAGTATTTTTCAATTTTGTTAGCTCGCGCCAATCAAAAATCAAATCAACGATCGGGTGCAGGCCGCGCAGCTTCTCGAGTTCGGTGGCGGCCGTGGATAGCCCCGTTTTGCCTTTTTTCAGATCCTCAGTTGGAATCTCCAGTTTATCGAAGAGAATTTTCTTGAGCTGCAGGGGGCTGCCAATGTTGAACTCTTCTCCCGCCAGCCTCCAGATTTTTTTCCGGACGTCATCCGCGATCGCTTCCGCCCGCTTGGATAAATTTTTCAAATAGCTGCTATCTATCCTGATGCCGCGATGCTCCATTTCTGCCAGAACCGGGATGAGCGGCATTTCGATTTCATAAAAAATTTTGTCGAGATTTTTGGCTTTCAGTTCCTTTTCCAGTTTTTGTTTCAGGCGCCACGTGCAGTCGACATCCTCACCGCAGTAGGCGGCGACGCGCGCGGGATCAACCGCAGACATATTGATTTCGTTTTTGCCTTGGCCGATGAGGCTCTGGATCGCGATCTTGCGGAATCCGAACTCGTTAAAGGTCAGGGTATCAAGATCAAACGCCCGCGCTCCGGGGTTGAGCAGGTAAGCGGCGATCATGGTGTCAAAATCAATTCCCTGCAAATTTATTCCCGCTTGCCTGAGTACTAAATAATCATATTTGATATTGTGGCCGATTTTTCTGACCGAGGCGCTTTCCAGGATTTTTACCAGCTCGGGTCCCAAATAATCTTTCAAAACGTAAAAAGCTTTCCCTTCCTGCCAGCCGATACCGAGACCCAGCAGCTCGGCCTGGACAGGATGCAGGGAAGTAGTTTCCGTATCAATGGCTATCTCTTTTACGTCTATTAATTCCTTGAGCAGAGCATTGAATTTAGCTTTTGTGTCCACCAATTCATAATTGCTTTTCAAAACTTCGCCTTCAACATCAATCGTCTCCTCAATTACCTGCCGACTGCGGGGAATCTTATCAATCAAACTGCGAAACTCCAGCTCCTGAAACATTTGCACCACTTTTGATTCCTCAAAATCCGCGAGCTCGGCCTTGGCTAAATCCAGCCTGATTGGCAGGTCGCGCACAATCTGGGCCAGTTTCTGGGAGATTTCTGCGTCCCGCTTGTGCGCGGAAAGCGCCGTCAGAATTTTGGGTTTCAGCCCCGAAGTCTCCGGATGCCCGACCGCAGCTTGGTAAACCCCGGCCAAGTTTTTAAATTTTTGCAAAAGCTCGGTCGCGGTTTTTTCACCGATCCCTTTAACCCCGGGGATGTTGTCCGAGGCATCGCCCCGGAGCGCTTTGTAATCCACGATTTGTTCCGGCGCCAGCCCATAGCGGGCTTCCACTGCCTTGCGGTCATAGAGGATCGTTTCGGTCAGGCCTTTTTTTGGGGCAAACACGCGGACATTGTCATCAACGAGCTGAAGAGCATCAAGATCACCGGTAAGAATCACCACCTCAAGATTTGGCTGCGCTTTACCGAGCTGGGCCAGAGAACCGATAATGTCGTCGGCCTCGTAACCCTCCAGCTCAAATACCGGCACATTCATAGCCTGCACTAATTCTTTGACGCGAGGGATCTGGGAATAGAGCTCGGCCGGCGCGGCAACCCGGTGTTCCTTGTAAGCTTTGTAGAGCTTGTCGCGAAACGTGCCGCCCGGCAGATCGAAAGCCACGGCGACATAGCGCGGCCCGAGCTCCTTGAGCGCGCGCAAAAACAAAACCGTGAATCCGTAGACGCCGTTGGTGGGTTCCCCGGCTTTGGTCGACAAATGCGGAATGGCGTGAAAACCGCGGTGCACCAGGGCGTTGCCGTCAACCAGCAATAAAATGTCTTTTTTCTGAGCCATATTTCTAATTTTAACCCAATTCCATACATAACGGAACGGCTCAAGCAAATACTTGAGCCGTTCGCGAATTTCATTAATTCGTTTCTACTCTTCGGTTACTCGCCAGACTTCGGCCAAATCCGTCAGCCCCTGCGCTGCTTTGAGGATCGCGTCCTGCTGCATAGTGGTCATACCAGCGGCAGTCGCGGATTTTTTTATGTCCCGGGTGGAAGCGCCCTCATAAATCAGTTTCTCGATCGATCCATCAACCGCGAACACTTCAAACACGCCAATCCGGCCCTTGTACCCGAGTCCGTGGCAGGCTTTACAGCCAGCGCTGTGATAAAATGCCAAATGTTTTGGCAACCGGTTTTTTGGAACATTCGCGAGAACCAACTGGACGCGCGACAGCTCGGTGTGATCTGGTTTATAGATTTTCTTGCACTCCTGGCAAATTTTTCGCACGAGCCGCTGGGCAATGAGAGCGTTGAGGGCTGGAGCCAGAGTCACGGCTTTCACCCCGAGATCCATGAGCCGCGGAATGGCTCCGGCCGCGTTATTGGTATGCAAGGTAGAAAGGACGACGTGCCCAGTGAGCGACGCGCTGGCCGCGGTTTCCGCTGTTTCGAAATCCCGGATCTCGCCAACCATGACAATATCCGGGTCCTGGCGAAGAATAGATCTGAGGCCCTTGGCAAAATCCATATGCGCGCCGTAATCGATTGGGGTCTGAGTTATGCCTTCGATCTTGTATTCCACCGGATCTTCAAGCGTGATGATTTTTACGCCACCGCGGTTAAGATATCGCAAAAACGCGTAAAGAGTAGTAGTTTTGCCGCTGCCAGTAGGACCAGTCGTCAAAATCATGCCGTTGGGTTTATCGAGCTCTCCTTGCAAGATCTCCAGATCACGGACAGAAAGACCGAGCTGTTCAATATCAACTGTGACGCCCTCTGTCCCCAGGACGCGGATCACGATTGATTCTCCGTAAGCAGAGGGAAGAAGAGACACGCGGAGGTCGATCGGCTTTTGTGCCGTCACGACTGTGATCCGGCCGTCCTGCGGCATAGTGGTAACATTCAATTTTAAATTTGCTGCAAGCTTTATACGCGAAAGCAGATGAGCATACGCGTCAAGAGGTAGCTGAGCGGTGTCTTGGAGCACACCGTCCACTCTGAACCTGATGCGCAGATGTTCTTTCTCAGGCTCTAAATGAATGTCAGAACTATTTGCGGCCAGAGCCGCGGAAATTATCGTCGCGAGCAGTTCGGTGGTTTCCGGCAAATCTCGGGCTTTGGAGAGATTTTTCAGTTTTTCCAAGGAATCTTTGTCCCTGCGAATCTCGATTTCGCTATTGTGTCTCACTGGCGCGACCAGAATCCGGTTGTATTGCTTGAGCGCTCCCTCAAAAGCGCTTTGTGACACCAGATACTGCTCCACCTTCAACCCCTGCTTCTGTAAATCGGTCACCAGCGATCGCAAATCTTTATTTGAGGGGTCCACGAAACCAAGCTTTATTATTTTTTTTTCCTTATAAAATGGTATTGCCGCAGCCATCTTCGCCTTTGGCTCCGGCACAGTCAGCAGGGCCTGCTCGTCTATGGGAAAATTGCGCAGATCAAAATACGGCAGCTGCATTGACTGGGCAACGCGCGTGGCTTCGTCTTCCTGAAATTTACGATTCAGTTCTTTGAAGACTTCTTTTATTTTTTCCGCTTTTTCTTCCGGGGTTTTTATTTTTTCTTGCATAACAGGGCAGCAAATTTATTATGTTTGCAGTATATCTCACTTTAAAGGCCGCTAGCAAAACCCCGACTAGCATCGGGGTTTAGACTGCGATCTGAGTTTTGACCCGCTGGAGCTTTTCAAGAACGTCTTTTTCAAGATCCAACAGGTTAACGCCTTTTACCGTAAACTTGCCAAGCGCGCCGTTCAACATCTGGGCGGAAAGCGCGGGAGCCAAAATTTGCGCCTTAACACTGGGGTGCAGATGGAAATAACCAACCACCTCCTGCGGCGCGATTTCCGCAAGAAACAAAATGATCTTTGCTCCCGCGAGGCTTGCCACCAGCTCTTTCATTACGCCAAAAACGTCTTCGGGCTTGCTGGAGGTTTTCTCAATATCAGAATGGTTGACGAGTGAATACACAACGGAAAGCTCTGGAACTTCCTTGAGTCTCGCCAAAGCCCTGCCCCACAGCTTGAGGAGCGCAATGCTCTTGGTTTTATAAAGTTCTCGGATGATCTCCTGATGTTTGCCGCCTTGGGCAATAAGCTGAGATGCCTTCAGGAAAGCCCTAGGCGTGGTCTTGGCATGCTGGAAACTGTTTGTCTCGGCAATAATACCGGTGAGCAGACTGGTGGCGATATGCTCGTCCATGAGCCCGCTCTCAAACTCTTCGATCAAGCCGGCGACGATTTCCGCCGAGGAGGTCGCGGTCAAATCAACGAGATTAATCTCGCCGTAATATTCATTGTTGGGGTGGTGATCAATGTTAACGATTGGAGTTTCAAAAAATAAATCCGTATTCTTCTCATAAATGTCTCCGAGATTGTCCAGGGACGGGCTGTGAACAGTGATTATCAGATCATAGGGAAAGCGGGCATTCTTGAAGCTAACATCGTTTTGCGAAAATCTCCCGTTCTTTGGTTTAAGAAAAATTTCCACTCTTTCCGGCCGCGCTTCGTAGGAAAGCTCATCAAGCGCGGCATTCGCAGTGCTGACAGAAATGACGAAACTCTGCGACACTTCCAGCTCATGCTTGACGGCTGACAGGTGAGGAAGGAAAGAAAACTGCTCCAGGCTCTGGGCCGAAGTCGCGATTTCCGGCTCTTTGTCGAGTTTTTTTATAAATAAATATAGAGCCAGCCCCGCGCCAACAGCATCTCCGCTCGGGTTAGCGGGCATGGCGATCAATATTCGGTTAGCCTTGTTTATACTGTCAAAAACTGGCTTGGATGCGGTTTGATCCATAAATTCCCTAATTAATTATCTGATCAATATACAAGGGTGGCTCCCCCTCGTCAAGAGCCTCATCTTCTGGTAAAATAATCGTACTCATGCGCAAAATAACAGTCTCGGCCCGCGCCACCAAACAGCTTGGACAAGCGCTCGGAAAGCGAATAAAACCAGGACAAATTCTAGCTTTGAGCGGAACCTTGGGTTCTGGGAAGACGACTTTTGTGCAAGGGTTCGCCCGCGGTCTCGGGATTCGCCACAAAATAAAAAGCCCGACCTTTGTAACTTTCTATTTTTATCCCATTCCCAAAACAGATTTAACCCTTTACCATTTTGATTTATACCGGCTAAAAACCCAGGCCGAACTCCGGGAGATTGGCTTCCAGGAAATCATCAAAAATAAAAACAGTGTCACAGTAATCGAATGGCCGGAGAAAGCGAAACGCATCCTGCCGGCCAAAACGAAATGGATTTATTTCAATCATGAAGGTAAGCACTCCGGCATCAGAATCATCCGCGGCGCCTAAATCACTCGCGCTCCTCGCAACATTTGGCATTGCCCTGTCTGCCATTGCTTTGGTTTTAGCGATAAGCACCAAACCTCTGGCGCTACCCAAAAAGGCTGCGGCCGATTATGATAATGCTCCCGCAAGAAAAATGCTGCAAAACGAGATAGAAATGCTTGTGATTTCGCAGGCAGAGAAATCAACTACGATAAAAGGGAGCCAGCTTCTGTCTTGGCAGAATGGGCAGGTGTCAAGCGCCATGCCGAAAACGGATACTTCTCTTATCCATTATGTTTACGCGCAAACAAACAGCAGTCATCCGTGGTCCGCTTACGACAGCAGCGCTGTGGTCAAGGGTCTTGATTGGGAAGACGGCGCAATCGGAGAATGGCTCCTGCAGCAGCGCGGCTCGCTTAACCTGGAGGCACAAAACGCCGAGCTGGTGATTGAGGATAACAAAGCCGTTTCTTTTCAACCGCACCAAAACGGTTATACGCTGGAGCTGGGCGACGGCGCGCGAACCATAAAAGAAGCGTTGATAGCCGGACGTGAAGCATTATCACTGCCGTTGCTGAGCCGGCAGCCGGCAGTGAAGCTTGCGGATCTAAACCACTTTGGCATTAAAGAACTATTGGCTGTCGGTAAATCGGATTTCTCAGGATCGTCTAGCGCGCGCATCAATAACATCCGGGTCGGGGCGTCAAAATACAATGGCGTGATCCTTATGCCGGGCGAAGAATTTTCTTTCAACAAATATTTAGGACCAGTGGACGCGGAAAACGGGTTCAAACCAGAACTCGTCATCAAGCCTGAAGGCGCAACCCCCGAGTTTGGCGGAGGCCTCTGTCAGGTTTCTACCACAGCTTTCCGGGCCGCGTTCTTTGGCGGTCTGCCGATAACGCAGCGGCGCAACCATTCGTACGCGGTAAAATACTATGAATGGATCGACGACGACGCGCCCAAGGCTGTGGGACTCGATGCCACCATCTATGCACCCTATCAGGATATGAAATTTGTCAACGACACGGCCGGCGCCTTGCTTATTTGGACCAGAATCGAGGGCCATCGCCTCTATTTTGATTTTTATGGCACGAAAGATCAAAGACAGGTCGCGGTCGACGGACCGCATCCATACGACCGCAAGCCTTCCGGAGCGATCAAATCCACGGTGAGCCGCAAGGTAACCAAGGATGGCAAAACCGAAGAGGTAACGTTCCGGTCCGTTTATATCCCGCCCAAGGTCGCGGAACAAAGTTTTCAGTTGCCTGCCTCGCCAGCAACGTCTCCGCCGCCGGCCACTCCGCCGTTGCCTGTTACTAATTAATTTTTAAAATAACTCATGAATTTTACCGCTACCACAAAACCGTTATCAGAAATCTCCAGTGATGCCCTGGTAATCTTCCTTAAACAAGATGAGACACCGCAAGAAAAGGCTCTCGATAAAATCTGCGGCGGCAATATCCGCCGCCTGCGAGCATCAAAAGATTTTCTGGGCGAGTCAAGCAAAGTCCGGATCTTGTTCAACCAAGGATCTTTTCCTCGCGTCCTTTTGGTGGGCGTAGGCAAAAACGAGCAACTAACGCTGGAGAAGCTGCGCGAGGCGGGATCGATCGCTACACAAACTTTGAAAAGCTTACCGGTAACGCGCGTTTCCGTTGTCTTGCCGCAAATCCCAAAAGCTGTTCCGGCCGACACTGCCCAGACAATCGCTGAATCACTGATCCTTTCCGCGTATGAATTCCCCTATTACAAAACTTCCAAAAAAGACAAGCCCAAATTTGAGGACATTGAAATAGTCGCGACAGCCAAAGAAAAACACGAAATTGAAAAAGGGTTAGTGGTTGGACGAATTATCGCCAACGCAGTCATCGAGTCCCGCGATCTCGGGAACCACCCGGCTAATGTGGCCACACCAGAGCACCTTGCCAAACACGCCCGAGCACTGAGCAAAGAACTGCCGCAGATCAAAGCCCGTATCCTCGGCAGAGATGAAATTGCCAAAGAAAAAATGGGTGGGCTCCTCGGCGTTTCGCAAGGCTCCGATCAGGAACCGAAATTTATCATCCTCGAGTATTTCACGAAAAAATCCGCGCCCACAATCGTCCTTGTCGGCAAGGGTCTAACCTTTGATTCGGGCGGTATTTCCATCAAACCGCCGGAAAAAATGGATGAAATGAAATTTGACATGTCAGGCGGCGCCGACGTCATGGGCGTACTCAAGGCCGCGTGCCAGCTGAAATTGCCATTCAACCTCATCGGCCTCATCCCTTCAACTGAAAACCTGCCATCAGGAAAAGCCGTGAAGCCCGGCGACATTATCCAAACCAGGTCTGGCAAGACCGTGGAGGTGGTGAATACTGACGCGGAAGGGCGGCTCATTCTCTCTGACGGCCTGGACTACGCCAAAAAGTACGACCCCGACCTGGTTATTGACTATGCCACCCTCACCGGGTCAATCGTCGTGGCCCTCGGCGATGATATCATCGGCGCTTTTACCAACACAGAAAAATTGGCGACGCAGATGCAGGCGGCCGCCAAAATCACCGGGGAAAAACTTTGGCCGATGCCTCTTGATAAAGACTATGAACTTTTCATCAAGAGTGAGTTCGCCGACCTGAGAAACCAAAGCACGATCCGCTACGGCGACGCGATCCATGCCGCCAATTTCCTGAGCAACTTTGTGGATTATCCCTGGGTCCATTTGGACATTGCCGGCGTCGCCTGGACCACCAGAGAAAAACCATATCGCCCGAAAGGCGCGACCGGCACCGGCATCCGCCTCACCATCGAATTTCTGAAAAAATTCAAACGGTGATAAGATAAAACCAGATAGGACCCTTCATTTGATAGAAAAAAGTTCGACATCTAAAGAAAGGGTGGTGCAGCCGGGCAAAACCTCAAGGGCTGATGAAGACCAGCTTGATTTAACTTTGCGTCCGAAGAATCTGAAGGAATATATCGGCCAGGAAAAAAACAAAGAACATTTGATGATTTTTCTCGAGGCGGCCAAAAAACGCAAACAGCCGATCGAGCACGTGCTGCTGTATGGCCCGCCAGGCTTGGGAAAAACAACGCTCGCGCATGTGCTGGCCAACGAAATGGGGGCGCAGATCAAAATGACTTCAGGTCCAGCCCTAGAGCGCGCCGGCGACCTGGCCTCACTGCTCACGAACCTGCAAAATAACGACATTTTATTCATTGATGAAATCCACCGCCTGCCCAAGATCGTGGAAGAGGTTTTGTACCCGGCCATGGAAGATTTTGCCTTTGACATCATCCTGGGCAAAGGGCCGGGAGCCAGATCAGTGCGCCTGGACCTGCCTCGGTTTACTATAATCGGCGCGACCACCCGGGTGGGCTTGCTCTCGGGTCCCCTGCGCGACAGATTTGGCACTACGCTCCGCCTCGACTATTACCTTGACGGGGAAATAGAAAAGATTGTCAGCCGGTCGGCAAAAATTTTGGGGATTGGCATGGACGTCGATTCCAGCGCGGAAATCGCGAGGCGGTCGCGCAAAACTCCGCGCGTTGCCAACCGCCTTCTGCGCCGCGTGAGAGATTTTGCCGAGGTTAAGAGTGACGGCAAGATCAACACGGATTTGGCCAGAGAGGCGCTGGATATGCTGGAGATTGATTCACTTGGCCTGGATCGCAACGACCGCTTGATCCTCCTGGCGCTAATTGAAAAATTTCAAGGCGGCCCAGTCGGCATCAATTCTCTAGCGGCCGCCACCAGCGAAGAAGAACAAACTATTGCCGACATCTATGAACCCTATCTCATGCGCCTTGGATTTCTGGAGCGCACACCCAAAGGCCGCGTGGCGACCCAGCTTGCTTATGAACATCTCGGCCTGCCAGTCAAAAAACCGCAAATGAATCCTCTTTTATGAAATAAATGATCATCAAGCTGGCAGCACAAATCATTTTTTATCTTCTCGTGGGCATCCTTGGTATTTACAGCATGATGATGGTTTATGTTCTTTTGCGTTATGGCAAATCCAAGATACTCAGCCTCGCGGTCTCCGCTCTTTTTTTGATCGCCATCGCCACGCTTTACGCGGCAGCGCAAGCAAATTTTAATCTATTAACTTTTCCTGAACTCGAGCTGCTATGAGCCTATCACTAAATCCGCAGTTTCTTTTTCCTGGCCAGCAAGCAGGCGAAAAGATCCATCTCGTAACGCGCAAGCATTGGGTAGTGCTGGCCAGAGATATTGTTATTTGGCTCATTTTTGTTGTTATCCTCTTTGGGTATGATTGGTTTCTGGTTCCGCAATTCCCTTTTCTTAGGACGCCCGAGGCCGCAAAGATCGCCAATTTGATAAAAACGGTTTACCTTATGTACGTGATCGGTGGACTCATGGCTTTGTGGGTGCTCTATTACCTGAACTATCAAATCATTACCAACGAGCGAATCGTGGATGTGGATCAAAAAAATCTTCTGTTTCACTCCACTACCGAACTGCACCTGGCGCAGGTCGAAGATGTGACCTCAGAGATAAAAGGCTTTTTGGGCAATCTGTTTAACTACGGCAATGTTTATGTCCAAACTGCTGGAGCCAGAACCAGGTTCGAGTTTGATTATGTTCCAGATCCAAACGCAATAGTAAAAATCATTCTTGATCTTTATCAAAAGATCCCGCCCGGGGCCAAAGGAGAACCTAAATGACAGTCGCTGTTTCCGGCGGGTTTGATCCCATACATAGCGGACACATAAATCTCCTGAAGGGCGCCAGAGAGCTTGGCGACCGGCTGGTGGTGATCCTGAATAATGACAACTGGGTCAAAAAGAAAAAGGACTACATTTTCATGAACGAAAGCGAGCGGAAAGCTGTTTTAGAGGCGATCAGATACGTTGACGAGGTGATCGTCACCTCCCATAGCGAAAACCCGAGCGACATGTCAGTCGCAACTGTTCTGGAATCGATCCGTCCCGACATTTTCGCCAATGGCGGTGACCGCAAGGAAGACAACACTCCTGAATACGAGGTTTGCAAACGGCTCGGGATCCAAATGGTTTTCAATGTGGGCGGCGGTAAAACCCAAAGCTCCAGCGCGCTCGTGAAAAAAGTGCGCGGCGACAAATAATCATGGCGTCTCAAGCAGTTAAAATTTTCTACAACACCCTGGCCCAGTCTCTGGGCAAAATTTTTGCCGCCGGCGTGGGACTTGTCACAATCGCGCTGCTATCGCGGTATTTGGCGGAAAAGGGTTTTGGAGAATATTCAACAGTTGTGGCGTTTTTGGGTTTCTGCGTCACTATCGCGGACCTGGGACTATACCTATATGTAGCCCGCGAAGTCTCCAAGCCAGACACTGATCATCCGAAAATTATCGGCAACGCCCTGGGTTTGCGCATGACAGCTTCTGTTGCGGTTTTGTTCGGCGGCGCGCTGATTGCCCTACTGCTGCCCTATGATCCGACAGTCAAACAAACTCTGTTTCTAGGAATTGCCGCGTTTGTGTTCGTGTCATTAAACCAGGTCCTTATCGGAATTTTTCAGAAACATCTCGTTCAATATTTGGTAGTGATTTCCGAAACTGTCGGCCGGGCAGTCAATCTGATCTTGATCTATCTATTGGTGTGGAAGGGCATGCCTATGCCTTATTTCGTCGGCGCACTGATTCTCGCAAATGGCATAAATCTGCTGCTGACCGTCAAATTTGCAAAACGATATGAAAATTTTGGAATCGCTTTTGATTTTGTGGTCTGGAAAGACATCCTCCGCACCTCATGGCCGCTGGTGTTCAGCGTTGTCCTCAACCTTTTATATTTCAAAACTGATACGGTCATTCTTTCCCTGTTCCATTCCGAGGAAGCGGTAGGGGTCTATAGCCTGCCCTACAAGCTTCTCGAGGGGCTGCTGGCCTTTCCCGCGATGTTTGCGGGACTGGTGATGCCCTTGTTGTCACAATACGCGGTAAACAACTGGGAGCAGTTTCGCCAGATTTTGCAGCGATCCTTTGACGCGCTCATTCTCATGGCTTTCCTGGTCCTTGGGGTGTTTGAATTTTTTGCCGGGCCAATCATTGATCTATTGAAAGGTGACCGAGCCTACGCGGATTCGCCGCAGCTTTTGCAGATCTTGACTCTTGCCGCGGTCACTATATTTTTGGGAACATTGTTTGGCTACGCAGTTTTTGCGGTGAACGCGCAGAAAACCATGATCAAGGGTTATCTGCTGGGAGCGATTACAGGCCTGGCGCTGTATCTCTTGCTGATTCCGGTTTTTGGGTACTGGGGCGCGGCTTGGGGAACGGTCATCACGGAAATAATTGTCGCGAGCTATGCTTACCGTCTCGTCAAAAAAACCAGCGGTCAAAATATTTCCCTAAACATCTTTTTGAGGGCATTGCCAGCGGCTCTGGGCATGGCGTTGTTTTTCTATTTGTTTGATTTCGCGTGGATCGCCGAAATAATTTGCGGCAGTTTAATCTACATCATCTTGTTGCTGCTGTTCAAGGCTGTGCCGCTCGATTTCGTCAAGCAAATCCTTCTTGTCAGGCAAGCCGCCTCTGACAAGCCATGATTTTCTTTTTCAAATTTCCTCTTGTGCCTTCATTTGGCGGAGCAGAGTTTCACACCTTGAGTCTGGCCTTGGAAATGCGGACCCGTGGCCAGCAAACCATGCTCGTCACCTCTGATCCGTATCTGTTTCGGCTGTTTGAAAAACATGGCCTGCCGAGGCTCCGCATGTTTGCGGGCTGGGAACCAACCAGCAAATGGTCGCTCCTTCTCTGGCCAGCGACCTGGCTCATTGCCGAGTTCAGGCTTGGAAAGTTAATAAAACACGCCCCGGCAGATTCAGTATTTTACTGCCAATCACTGACAGAAAAGCTTGTTTTGCTGCCTCAAAAATGTATTTTCCTCGAGCATAAAATCCCTGGCCGCTGGCTGAAATGGAATCCGCTCAAGTTCTGGTATCTGCGAAGGGCTCGGACTGCCAAGCTCGTCACCGTTTCGCAGTTCGCCAAACAAGAATTTATAAAACTTGAGGTTCCGGAGAACAATATTGAGGTCGTCAACCCCTCACTATCTGTCATTGCGAGGAGCGAAGCGCCACGGCAATCTCAATTCACCATCGGCATCCTTGGCCGCCTCGACCCAGAGAAAGGGGTTTTTGGTTTTTTAACTTCTGTGATTCCGCATCTGCCAGATGCAAAAGTGATTATTGCCGGCGACGGCTTCGAAAAAAAATTAATTGAGCAGTTTATTGATGAAAATAACTTACGGTCCCAAATCAAGCTGATCGGCTTCATTTATGATCTTGGTCAATTCTTTTTCCAAATTTCCGCGCTCGTCTATCCTACCAAAGTTCCCGAATCATATGGTATTGCAGCGGCCGAAGCGATAGCGCGCGGCATTCCGGTTGTCGCCAGCAACATCGGCGCCCTGCCGGAAATAGTTAAGCACGGTGAAAATGGCTTTCTTGTCGAAAGGCAAGAAGACTGGATCAAATATTTAACCTTGCTTCAAAACCGATAGACAACTCTCTTTATCACGTCTTTACCCATATTGGCGTTGACCTTTGCAACCATATTCATCTCACGCAGACGAAGCTCGCTGGCCACAACTGAATTTGTGAGCTGAACCAGCAGGGTTTTGCTTTTTAGGCTGACAGCTGTCGCGTCTTTTTCCAAAGACAATTTCTGAAGCTCCGCGCGATACAAATCGAAGACCTTAACGATTTCAATTTGCTTCGACAGATCGTCTTTGCGGGAAAATTTGTCCCTGAGAATGTTGGATAGGCTGCGCATTATTGCGGTTTAGCAATCACTCCTGCTTTTACATTATAAAGCTGGGCCGAGGATGGCAAATGATCTTTTATATCGCTCGGTTGCGCCGTGGTCAGGAATACTTGCTCAAAACCGCGCAGAAACTCGGCCAGTTGCCTCTGGTGAACTCCGTCAAATTCAGAAAACACATCATCGAGCAGCATGATCGGATGCCTGCCAAATTTTTCCATATAATTTTTTTCCATGATTTTCAGGGCCAGGGTAACACTGCGCAGCTGTCCGCGCGATAAATACCCAACCGCGTTGCCGCTGCCACCGATTGTCAAAAAATCATCACGATGCGGTCCCACTGCGGTGGTGAGAGTCTCGCGCTCCCTTGCTTTTGACTCACGCAATTTACGCAAAAAGTCTTCTTTGATGGGAGCGCCGCTGAAGCGATACTCGAATTTTATACTTTCAATATCTGGCGAAAATGTTTTCAAAACCTGACCAACTGATGTGTTCACCGCTTCTATAAAATCTGCCCTGGCTCTTGTTATTTGGCTGCCATAATCAGCAAGCTGTTCGTCCCAGACCTCAAGATGAGAATCATTCACGCCGCTCTGAGCAATAGATTGCAAGGCTTGATTGCGCTGCCTCAGCGCTCTGTCATACCGCATGATCGCGTGTTTGATTTGCGCACCAGCACTGCCCAAGACTTCGTCCAAAAAGCGCCTACGGCCCGCTGGTGAATGCGTCAGAAGGTTTAAATCCTCGGGAATAAAACTCACCGCCGCGGCCCGGCCAGCATACGATGCTCTATTCATGGTTTGGTTATTGATTCGAAATTTCAGCGCTGTACGCTCATCTTCGCGGGTTCCAAATACTTCAAACCGTTCATCGTCGGCATTTCGCAGCTCAATCGCTACCCTAAAGAACTGTTCGCGCTCTAGCATGAGTTGCGACAAATGGCTTGTGGGGAAGCGGCTCAATGTCAGGCCAAAATATATCCCCTCCAGAAAATTTGTTTTGCCGGCGCCATTGGGCCCGAATAAAACAACAAAACCTTGATCGAGCATCAAATCAAGGTTTTGAAAATTCCGGAAGTTTTGGTAATTTACCTGTCTTACAAACACATCATTTTTAAATCTTGATTGGCATAACAATGTAGAGGTAATTTTCTCTCCCAACCGGCACAATCGCTGCTGGAGAGGAAGAACTTATTGCCTTCAGAGTGACGCGTTCATCCGCCAAATTACTCAGGCACTCTAGAAGATAGCGGTAGTTAAAAACAATGGTATTTTTTTGACCGGCAAACACCGCGTCTACACTGATCTCACTGTCGCCGACCTGGCTGGATTGTGATTTTATAACAATCTGTTTATTTTGTGGGTTTAGATCGAGCTCAATATTCTTGTTTTCTGAAGTAAAAAGGCTAGCTGCCTTGAGAGATTGCATGAATTGTTCCTTATCCACCTCAGCTTCAGTGGAATAATTTTTGGGGACAATTTGTTTATAGTCTGGATATTGCCCTTCGATGAGCCTCGAGACAAGTTCGACATCAGGCGCTCGAAAACAAATCTGCCCTTCACCTAATAATATTTCCACTATCCCAGACCCCACTATTCTGGCCAGTTCATTTACCGCTCTTGCCGGAACTATAACTTGTTTCGGGGTTGTTATTGGTGCGGTAAGCTTCACTTTCCCTTCCCCGAGGCGGTATCGATCTGTGGCGGCGAGAACTAAATCGCTGCCATCAAAAGAAAAAAGTACTCCTGATATTTCTGGCTGCGTCTCTGAAAAAGCCGCCGCAAACGTTACCTGCCTGATAATCTTGCTGAATTCTTTTCCATCTACCTTGGCAAAGTTTTCATCTTTTATTTCTGGAATGAGTGGAAATTCCTCTGAAGACAGTCCTTTGATATGGGTTTGGGCTTTTTCCGCTTCTAAAAATAAAGTGTGGTTTTTGCTAGTGATGGTTATTTTATCCGCGGCAATGTTATTTACGTAATCATTAATTAATCTTGCCGGAACTGTAATCTCTCCTTCTTCTTCGATTTTGCCACCCACCCAGGTATTGATCGCCATCTCCAGGTTTGTGCTGGAGAGTTTCAAACGCCCGTCTTCTGTTTTAAATAAAATATTATTCAAGATCGGGAGTGTGTTTCCTGAGCCGATTACTCGCGATGTGATTGTTAGACCAGAGTTCAGATTTTTTTTTGTGCAGACCATCTTCATAAGAGTATTTGTAAAGTTTAATTAATACAGTGGTAGTAATAAGGAGTGTGTAAATGTTTATAAGTTATTTTTTTGTTGGTTTGATTGATTGGTGAAAGATTTTTTGTTTGGTAAGGTGTTGTTTGATTGTTGATTGTCTGTTGATGAAACTTTTTTTGTGTTTTAAAAGGAAAAACTACCCAACCCTTATCCCCAAACTACCCTCAGTTAATCCATATAAATTTTGTTAGTTATCAAGCTAAGCTCTTGGCGTAAATTTTCCTTGTCTTTAGCTAAAGTTTGAATTTTATCGATCGCGTGAATCACTGTGGTATGATCGCGCCCGCCAAAAATTTCTCCAATCATCGGCAGGCTTGTTTCCAACTCCTTGCGGATAATATACATAGAGATCTGCCGGGGCATGACATACTCTTTCTTTCTGGATTGCTTGATCAGGTCATCAATGGAAACGTTGTAGAAATCGGCAACCACCGCCATGATGTTTTTTGGCGAAACTAAACGTTTTTTTGGCGAAAAAATAATATTGGAAAGAACATCTTTGATCTTATCGAGCGTGGGCTGTGTGTTGTTGAGCTGGCAAAATACCATGAGCCGATTAAGCGATCCCTCAAGCTCGCGAATGTTGGTTTCGATTGTTTGGGCGATGTATTCAAGGACATCAGGGTCCACATCATAACCTCGTTCCTGAGCCTTGGAGCGCAGAATCGCCAGCCTGGTTTCAAAATCTGGCGGCTGCACATCCGCGATCATCCCCCACTCAAAGCGCGACACAAGCCGCTCCTCAATGGCCGGGATCTCCTTTGGCAACCGGTCAGAGGAAAGGACAATTTGTTTATTGCTTTGGTGAAGCGCGTTGAAAGTATGGAAAAATTCTTCCTGGGTTTGCTCCTTGCCCGCTAAAAATTGAATATCGTCAATAAGGAGCACATCCATGCTGCGGTAAAGATTTTTGAAACCCTCACTTTTATTATCACGCACACTTTGGATAAATTCATTGGTAAATTTTTCCGTGGTGACATAAAGTACGCGTTTGGCTTCCCCGCTTTTCAGAAGCGCGTTACCTATTGCCTGCATGAGATGGGTTTTACCCAAACCTACTCCGCCATAAATAAACAGTGGGTTATAGGCCTTGCCTGGGTTTTTTGTTACTGCTTGCGCGGCTGCCGCGGCCAATTCATTGTTAGATCCGACAATGAAACTCTCAAAACCGTATTTGGGATTGAGTCCCGAGTTGATAATGTATGATTTTTGATAAGGATTAGCGGTTGTGGCAGAAACAATCGGTGCTGATGGTTCGGCTGTTTTGGGAGGTGCTTTTACGGAAAACGCGCTGGTAATTTGGTATTCAACTGTTTTGATTTCCGGGTTGATGGTGCGAATCGCCTTGAGGATATCTTGGTGGTATTTATTATGGAGCCACTCTTTGGTAAAAGTGTTTGGCACTCCGACGATGATTTTATTTCCAGCCTGTTCAAGAATCGTAGTGTTTTTGAACCATGTGGTAAAATTCGCTTTTGACAAAGTAAGCTCTAAGTTGCCAAGCACTGCTTGCCATATTTGTTTCGGTGAGTTCATTTGTGTTTAGTCAGGGGTGACTTATACTGGTTATTCTAACAAATAGGTTATCAACATGTAAAATGCAAAAAAAAGCCTTATATAAGCTAAAAAAAATTAATTATGTGGATAAGGTGTGTATAACTAGTGCATGATTGTTACACTCTTTCTAAAAGCAGCAAACTCATATATAATTTATTTATTGTTTTTCATAATTAATACCAGCCACAGTTCATGAAACGAACCTACCAACCAAAGAAAAAACATCGCGCGCGCAGTCATGGATTTAGAAAACGCATGAAAAGCCGCACCGGCCGCCGTGTTATAAGCGCCAGAAGACTCAAGAAGCGCGAGCGTTTAACCATCTAATGCTGCCCGCATCTTTTAGGCTTACCCAAGAAAAGGATTTTGCGCTTATTTATAAGAAGGGCCGCCGCGTCCAGGGGCGCAGTCTGCGGATCATAGTCGCACGCTCAAACCAAAACGTTAATCGTTTTGGTTTTGTTGTTTCTAAGAAAGATTTGCCGTTGAGCACGCAGCGCAACCGGCTCAAAAGGATTTTGCGGGACGAAGTCCGTGTTCACATCAAAGCAATCAAGGCGGGTCATGACATTGTTATCCAGGGCCGTGGCGGCGCGAAACACGCTCCCCCGAGCGAAATTCGCGCAGAACTGATACAATTGATCAGGCGATTGGGTTTAATCACATGAAAAAAATATTTATTAGCCTCATAAATTATTACCAGCGTTTTTTTTCTCCTGATCACAGCAGTTGGGGAAAGGCAAAATATCCCTATGGCTACTGCCGCTTCAGTCCGAGCTGTTCAGAATATGCCAAGCAAAGCATCGCCGCAGATGGGATCCGCGGAGCGGTTAGGGCGATCCTGCGAGTCCTGCGCTGTAACCCGCTATCAACCCCCGCGTATGATCCAATAACCAAAAAGGCATGAACATTTTTCATATCATTCTCACCAAGCCTTTACTAAATCTTTTGATTTGGTTTTATAATGTTTTGCCGGGAAGCGATATCGGCCTCGCGATTATCGCGGTGACACTGCTGGTGCGATTGCTGCTGTTTCCATCGTTCCAAAAATCTCTCAAGGCGCAAAAAGAATTGCAGCAGCTCCAGCCCAAGCTTGAAGAAATCAAAGCCAAACACAAGGGCGACAAGGAAGCGGAAACCAAAGCGATCCTCGCTTTTTATCAGGAAAATAAAATTAATCCGTTTTCCTCCTGCCTACCCCTATTGGTCCAGTTGCCAATTCTGATCGCTCTCTATAGCGTGTTTCGCACTGGCCTCTCTGGCCAGATCGCGGGAGAACTTTACCCGTTCGTGACCAATCCCGGGACCATCAATACCCAGCTTTTTGGCTTGATTGAGCTCGCCAACCCTAATCTGGCATTCGCGCTTATTGCTGGTTTTTCCCAGTTTGTGCAGTCCAAACTGATGGCACCCAAAATCAAACCCAAGGACAGCACTGCGTCCATGATGAATATGCAATTTACCTATGTGATGCCGATTATTACTGTGGTCGTAGCTATGTCTCTGCCCGCTGGGCTGTCGCTGTACTGGATCATTACCACGCTCTTTGCCATCGGTCAGCAGTGGTATATAATGAGAAAACGGAACGTAAATGCATAAATATGGATGAAAAGTACGAAGCGATAAAGCAGGTTCTGCTGGAGCTTTTGGCCAAGATGGGAATCACAGCAGAGATTGAACAGCGGTTTCTCGAAGAAACCGTGATTTTTAATTTACGAACGAATGACAGTGCTATGCTGATTGGCCAGCACGGCGCAAATCTGGGCGCTCTACAATACCTCGGAAGACTGCTCGCGTACAAGAAACTTGGCGAATCGGTTCAATTTGTTGTGGACGTGGAAAATTATAAAAAATCCCGCGAAGAGTTTTTGCGGGAGCTCGCGAGACAAGCTGCGGCCCGGGTCAGAGAAACAAAAGAGAACCTGCTTTTAAAACCGATGTCAGCCTACGAACGCAGAGTCGTGCACGCGGAGATTGGAGCGCTGCCGGACATCATGTCAGAATCAATTGGACAGGAGCCAGAGCGCCGCGTGCTGATCAAGCCGAAGACGGCGAGCTAAAGATAGATACAAATGGCAGAGAATATATCAGCCAAAATAAAACTGCCAGGTCGTTTTTAAAATAAGAAACGTCAACAAGAGAGTGCAGAACAATCATGGTCATGCCGGCCGCGGCAGCCAGAGCCAGGCCGCGATATTCAGTTCGCGCCAGGGCGCGGATTTTTTTTGCGAACAAAATGAGCAGGCCGAGCATGCTGAGCAGTCCCAGCAGCCCGGTCTCCAGCCAGAAATTGAGAAAAAAATTATGCGGGTAGTTTTGCACGACCCTGTCCGGTCCTAACGGGTAGCTTTTGTAGGCCTCGCGGAAACCCATGAGACCCACGCCTGTCAGAGGATGCTGCTTTAGGATATCCGCCGCCGCAGACCACAGCACATAGCGATTTTGTTTCGATGGATCGTCAGCGCGCGTCAGCTCCAGCAGTTTGGCTCGGGAAAAAGGAATCGCCAAAACTAAAATAGCCGCGGCAACAATCACCACAAAACTTTTTTGCAGGTTTTTTCGAGTAACAGAATTCATTACGAGAAATCCGCCAATGGTAGCCACAAAGGCGAGCCATCCTGCCCGGGAAAAGGTCAGATAAAATGCTATGGCGCCGAAAATGATTGCGGCCCGAGCCAGTTTGTTCTTGTATCTTTTGATGATCAGCATGGCAAGCAATGGTCCCAGCACCAAAGCAAGCGCGTTGGGATGATTTAGAAGCGAAACAATGCGCCGTGAAGCCACATCCACAGCCCACCAGGACGAAGGCAGGTTGGCGAGAGTAGCAAACTGGTAGAGCCCGAAAACCGAAAGGTACAAAACAAGATATGATACGGCACGAAACGCATTTTCGAGTTTTTCCCGGGTATCAATAACGACCCTAACTAAAAAATAAAACAGGACAGCTTCAAAAAAATAAGCCTTGAAGATCCCCGCGGCCCTCACAGTATCCGGCGCCACAAATACTGAGATCCCCGCGGCCAGCAAAAAGAGAAAAATGAAAATCGAAACCGTTTTATCATTGCGAGGAGCTGTGCGACGAAGCAACTCCGAGATTGCCGCGCGCCCTTGCGTTCGCAATGACAGAATAATCGAAAAAGACACCACCGCAGCCATTGTTAAAATAATGGCCTCAAGAAAGGTCGCGGGAATACCAAAAACTTCGAACCTGATTTGGTACGTCGGCAAAAGTAAAATAATTAGGTAGATCCCCAGCTCCCTTTTGATTATGGACAGTATAAGGAAAAAGAGGAGTCCGATGGCGATGCCGAGCTCAAACATAGCTAAGGAATTTTTATGGTTACTTCGTTGCTTTTGCCGCCAGGAGTCTTAGTATAGATGCTGTAGCTTCCGGCTCCGGGTTTTTCCGAGGCAGCCCAGTTTAGAGTGTAATGGTAAATGCCTGAGAAGCGCTTTTTGCTCACTGTTCCGGAAAGTTTGGTTTCGATGCCGGCGGCGCTGCGCCGGTAAAATTCGACCGCGTCAGCGCCCATGTCATCTTTGGCCTCGAGCGTGACATTGGCCGGGAAATTTAAAACCTGGTTGTCGAGGGGCTCAAGAAGCAAAAGCGGTTTACCGAGCGCGAAATTTATAGCGCCAATTTTTTGACTGGTGCGGTTCCCAGCGGTCTGCACCTGCACCGTGATCTGGTGATTGCCGTCCACATGATTTTCGGAACCCGTATATTCATAAGGCGCGGATGAATCCGCACCAAGCAGGCGGCCGTTTAAAAGAAATCTGACTTCGTTGATTTGCAGGCTCGCGGCCACCTCAGCGCTAAACCCCCACGGCACCGCGGTTACGGCCGGCGGGGTTTTGATATTGATGCTTATAGTGTTATCGGTTCGAGGTTGCTCCGTGGTGCTGCCGTCCGGAGGATAAAAATAGCCATTGGCTAAAGCCCAGAACCGGACCGGGTCTTCCCACGATGGGTTGTCTGGCTGTTCTGAGCGAAGCACGGTGAAAGGCTGCAGAACTCCGTTTATATTGGCTACAATGTGCACGTCATCATATTCAGCCGGGATGTTAAAACTCGCAAAAATTTCTGTTTTTGTTTCCGGAGTATGCGCGGTCGGCAGTTTTCCGGAAACGCTGTCAACGGCTATTTCCGTGATTCCTTCGGGCCTCGTGAACTGTTCCACTGGTTTGCCCTCGTGAGCCTTGATCATGAATTCTTGCCAAATCGCGGCGGCCACAAGAGAGCCGGACGCGCCCCCTTTCATGGCGGAATGATCATTGTTTCCCATCCATACGCCCGCGGTCAATGACGGAGTGTAGCCCATAGTCCAGGCATCGCGGTATTCCTGAGTAGTTCCGGTTTTGGCGGCAACTGGCCGGCCAGGAAGCTGCAAGCGATTGTTTCTCCCGAAAATGTAAACACGCGAATCATTGTCAGACAAAACATGAGTGATCTGGTAGGCGATCTGTGGATCGAGAACCTCACGGCCTTGCGATTCTTTGTATTCTTCCAAAATCTCTCCTTCCTTGTCCTCGATCTTGAGAATTGAAACTGTGTCATGTTTGACGCCACCCGCGGCAAACACGCCGTAAGCGGCCGTGTGCTCAAGAAGCTTCACCTCTGCCCCGCCCAGCACTATTGAGGGACCGAAACGGGAGCGGTCCTTTAGCGTAGTAATACCCATGCTTTCCGCGGTCGCGATGGAATCTTCGATACCAGTGAGAATCAGAGTCTTTACCGCGGGAATATTTAGGGATCCTTGCAGGGCTTTGCGAATCGAAAGCGGTCCATAATTTTTACCGTCATAGTTGCCGGGAATGTATTCCTTGCCGCCAAAATCGCCAAAATTTGTAGTGACATCCATGAGCATGGTTGCCGGACTCATCCCTTCTTTGAACGCGGTTGCGTACACATAGGGCTTGAACGAGGAGCCTGGCTGCAGCGGACGAAGGGCGATGTTTACAGCGCCGTCATGATCTTCGTCAAAATAATCATGACTACCGACCATGGCCAGTATTTGCCCTGTCCTGGGATCGATCGCCACCAATGAGGCATTGGTCGCATTGTATTTATTTTCCGCGTCTGCAACGTGACGAGCCACGATTTCTTCGGCCTTTTGCTGCAGATCCAGATCAAGTGTTGTCGTGACCTTGAGGCCGTCTCGCCTGAGACTAATGTCACCGTAGGTCTTTGCCAGCAAATCCTGGATATACAAAACAAAATGCGGAGCGAGAATGCCGCGGCCAAGCTGGCGGAACTCTACCTGCTGCTTTTGCGCGGTTTCTTTTTCCTCCTCAGTGATATAGCCCTGCTGCGCCATGGCCGCGAGCACGGTGTCAGCGCGGCCGTCCAAGGTCTCCCGGTTCGGTCCAAACGGCGAATAGTACGAGGGGGCCTGAGGCAGCGCGGCGAGATAAGCCGCTTCCACCAGACTGACCTCGCGCACGCTCTTGCCAAAGAAAGTTTGCGCCGCGGCCTCGACGCCGTAAGCATTGGAGCCGTAAGGAATTTCATTTAGATACAGCTGCAATATTTCGTCTTTGGAATATTTGCGTTCAATCTGGAGCGACAGCGCGATCTCTTTGATCTTGCGCCGCCAGCTTTTTTCCAGAGTCAAGACTGAATTGCGGACAAACTGCTGGGTGATCGTGGATCCTCCCTGGCTCTTACTTGCGGTCAAAATATTAACGATTACGGACCGAATGATGCCAGTAATGCTAATGCCTTTGTGGGTGTAAAAATTTTTATCCTCTATTGCCACCGTCGCCTCTTTGACATGCTCGGGGATTTCGCTGAGATTTATGAGGTCGCGTTTTTCTTCATCGTAGAGTTCATAAAGCTGCTTCCCGTTTCGATCCAAGATTTTCGTTGATTCGATTGTCTCTCGCTCGATGAGCTTATTGGGGTCAGGAACCTGAAAAGAATAATAGGCAAACACGGAACCGAAGAGAATAAAACCCACAATGCCGGCAAATAAGCCGGCGACGATAAGTTTTTTGAGGATTCCTTTAATGCGGAAGAACCGGCCAAGCAGATAACCGATAAACGCAAAAAACTTGCGGGGCCTGGAGGCGCCTTCACGCCTCGGCCTTCGCAAGAGTGGCGGAGTAGATGAACTTTTCCAACCGCGATAAAAACTCGTCATGTGAATTTTATTATACAATAAACATGGTATAATTTAAAGTATGGATATAGACTCTCTTTTGAGCAGGCGCGTTACGGAAACTATCGACAAAAGCCATCTAACCGCCGCTCTGAAATCAAAAAAGAAATTGCGTGTGAAGCTCGGCATTGATCCGACGGGCGCGGATCTGCATCTCGGCCACGCCGTTACGCTGTGGAAGCTGCGCGAATTTCAGGACGCCGGCCACAAGGCCGTTTTTATCATCGGCGATTGGACCGCGCAGATTGGCGACCCGTCAGGAAAAGACAAGACACGACAGGGGCTCACGGAAAAACAGGTCGCAGCCAATGCCAAGCACTTTTTTGACCAGGCGCACCTCATTTTAGATAAGGCGAAGACCGAGATTCATCTGCAGAGCGAATGGTTTAAAAAATTCGGTCTCAAGGAAGTGGTCAGGCTCGCGTCCCAGGTTTCCGTGCAGCAGCTCATGGCGCACGAAACTTTTGCCGAGCGCATTGAGCATGATCAGCCATTTTTCGCGCACGAGATTCTCTATCCGCTGCTCCAGGGCTATGACAGCGTGGCGGTTAAGGCAGACGTGGAACTGGGGGCCATGGAACAGAAATTCAATCTCCTCATGGGCCGCAGAATCCAGAAAGCCTTTGGCCTGCCTGAGCAGGATGTAATTCTTCTCAAATATCTTATTGGGCTCGATGGCAAAGAGAAAATGAGCAAGACCCTGAGTAATTACATTTCTCTGCGTGATTCAGCCACAGAAATGTTTGGCAAAGTCATGTCGATTCCAGACGAATTGATTATTCATTATTTTGAACTATGCACTGAGGTGCCCGAGCAAGAGTATCTTGCTATGGCTGATGACCTGAAGAACAAGGTCTTGAACCCGCGCATGGCCAAAGTGACTTTGGGTAAGGAAATCGTGAAGATATATCACGGCAAAGATGCGGCGCAAAAAGCCGCGGATGTTTTCGAAGCCAAATTTGGAAAAAACAAAGGCGAGATTAGCGCGGATTTCGAATTAAAAAAAGCTGCTGGAAGCTACCCGATTTTGGATATCCTGGTTGAAGGCAAATTGGCTGTTTCCAAATCCGAGGCTAGGCGCAAGATCGCCGAAGGTGCAGTCGAAATTGATGACAGTAAAATCAAAGACTTCGAAGCTAAGGTTAGCCTTACAAAAGGAAGTTTAATAAGGTTAGGCAAGCGGTTTTTGAGAATTATATGAAGAGAACTATAATAATTTTAATCATTTTAGGTGTGGTAGGTCTGCTGTTTTATTTTAGCCAGTCGGGGTATAAATTTGAAGGACCAGAAAACTATCAGCAGTGCGTGGATGCTGGAGGTCAAAGTGAGAAGACTCCGTTTGGTGTATACTGCAATTACAAAGGTAAAGTTTTCTCTGGCGGTAATTTCTAATCAAATAATTCAAGTTTTTCGCCAGAGGCGATTCGGGAGTTGAATTCTTCCTTGGAAATAAATTGACCATTGGCAAGGCGGACGAGGCCGAGCGAAGATAGCTCAGTTTTTAATTTGTGTTCGCCAAATTTATCATTCTGAAAGCGTTCACGGGTGCGACTGTGAACAGATTTTGTCATTTCCTTGGTCATTTTTGCATCGAGTGAGCGTTGCAGTTTGTTGAGCAGCATGAGGAGTTCTTTGCATTTTAGGTAAAGCTGAACAATGGGTGGCAAGGATGGATCAAGCGGATAAAATCGTAAAGACTCGAGCCGAATGGGAGTAAGGGGTGTAATGCCCATTAATCCCTTTACTCCCATTAATTCTCTGTACAATGCTTTGGCAATATCTGCGCTGTCATCTTTCAATTCTTCTATTGACCCGATCGCATACCCGAGAAAATGAAAATACTCCCCTGTTGTATTCCGTTTCCATCCTTCGATGATATTTTTCGCGCCACTTCGACCCGATCTATCCATCTGATCTTTCAAGGACAGCATATTTTTGGTCCGCGGAAATAAATTCGTCAAAGCCACAGTCATCTCTTGCACGTCCACAGCTTTTTTGTAGATCAAGAGCTCTTTATATCCCTCTGGCTTTCTACTGATCATAATTTTGATTCGCTCCGCAGATGGCGAGGGCGAGGGCGTCGGCGGCGTCGTCTGGCTTCGGGATTCTATTTAGTTTCAGCAAGGTTTTGACCATTTGTTGGACCTGTTTTTTTTCAGCTTTGCCATAGTTCGTGAGATTGCTTTTGACCTGGAGCGGAGTAAACTCCCGCACTGGAATCTTGTTTTGATGCGCGCAAAGAAGTACTACACCTCTGGCCTGCGCTACCGCGATCGCGGTTTTGACATTGTTATAAAAGTACACTGATTCCACTGTCATAATATTTGGCCGGTACTTTTTGATGAGGCTGGTGAGATCTTTGTAAATTTCTTCCAAGCGCTCCGGCAAGGGACTGGCCTTGGCGGTAGTGAGACAGCCAAATTCGAGAGCCTTGAGGCTATGACCGTCTGATTCGACAATGCCATAGCCGGTCGTTGCCGTGCCGGGATCAATGCCCAGGATCCTCATAAGGTTGCGTTGGTATGAACCGCGATCACGTCTTCGTCATCCTCCAGCGCGGCGACGAGATCCTCGATTTGTTTTTTGACCTGATCGTCAGTCACATCCACCGTATTTTGTGGCTGCATAATGACCTCAGCTGCAGCAACGCTGATTCGTTTTTTCTCCAGCTCGTTTTTTATTTTTTCCAGATCAAGGGGTACTGTATAGATTTCCAGCCCCTCTTCTGATGGCCTCACATCTTCCGCGCCAAGATCAATTGCCATAAGCGAAATTTCGTCCAGATTGCTGTTTCCTTCTTTGGGCACCAGAATCTGCCCGCGCGAGGTGAACAAAAACGCGACACTCCCTTGGGTGCCCAGGTTGCCGCCGTGTTTAGTGAAAATATGCCTGATGTTTTGATAGGTGCGGTTGGTGCTGTCAGTAGCGGCCTGCACATAAATTGCAGTCCCGCCTGGGCCATAACCTTCATAAACTATATCTTCGATTGCGGCGGCGTCTTTGTCTTCGCCAGTCCCGCGTTTTATGGCCCGCTCCATCGCGTCTTTGGTCATGCCTGACTGTTTGGCGCGGTCCAGCACGAGGCGCAGCTTAAAATTGCTGCCAGGATCCCCGCTGTTTTTGGCCGCGATTGCTATTTCCTTGGCAAATCTGGAAAACACCAGTCCTTTTTTCTTGTCTGCCGCGCCTTTTTGCCTCTTGATTTGTGCCCATTTGGAATGACCAGACATCGGTTAGACGTTAATAGTTTCTCTGTACTCGGGAATCACCGTGGGTATTTTGTCAGCACTGAGCGCATTCGCGAATTGTCTGATGTTTTCCGCGTCGCCGTGCACCAGGCATATTTGCCGGAGATGTTTAGCGGTCTTGATCCAGGAGGTCAATTTCTGTTGATCAGCGTGTGCGGAAAAACCGCCAATAGCCTTGATTTTGGCTCTAACGCGCACGCTTTTATTGAATAGAGGAATCCATTTTTTGCCGTCGACAATCCTTCTGCCAAGAGTTCCCGCGGCTTGATAGCCAATCACGAGAACCGTGGATCGGGGGTCGGATAAATAGTGCTCCAGATGATAGAGGACGCGTCCGCCATTCATCATGCCGCTGCCGGCAATAATCATTTTCGGGGGCTGGACATGATTGATCTGTTTAGATTTGTCGCGAGTTTCGGCCAGTCTGAGTCCGGGAAAATTAAATAGATCGTGCGATGGTTTGTCGGTGTGCAGGTCGTTGAAAAAATCCCGGAATTTTTTAAAGACCTTAGTGACCTTAATGGCCAAAGGGCTATCAAGGAAAATGGGAATGGCAGGGATCTGGCCTTGCTCGTTTAGCTCATGCAGCAAATGCAGGATTTCCTGCGTTCGCTCCACAGCAAAAGCTGGAACCACAACCGTGCCTTTGTTTTTTATCACTTGTTTGATTTCGGTAGTGAAAATTTTTTTTCGCTGCGCGCCGGTTTCGTGAACCCGGTTGCCATAGGTTGATTCGCAAACCAGCAGATCAATGTTGGCTGGAAGTTTTTCAGTTTCTTTGACGAGCGCAGGTTTTACGTTGCCAATATCGCCGGAAAAAACCAATCGTTTACCGTCGATGACAAGCTCAATAAATGCGGAGCCTAGGATATGGCCGGCGTTATGGAAAATGGCGTAATCATCCTCTGACAGCATGATTTTTTCGCCGTAATTTACGGCCGTAAAAAATTGTTCCGCGCGGGACGCGTCTTGTTTGGTGTATAAAAGCGGGCGACCAGTTTCTTTTTGCTCAATCTCCATGATTTCGATAGCGTCTTCCCAGAGATATCTCATCAATGCCTGCGTGGGTTTGGTCGCAAAAATATTGCCGGCAAACCCCTCAAGGCAAATTTTCGGAATGCGGCCAGTGTGATCAAGGTGAGCGTGGGTCACAAGCACGTGATCGATTTCCCCGCAGGCAAAGGGCATCGGATCATAGTTTTTTTGATGGGCAAATTTCTCTCCCTGAAATAGGCCGCAGTCGACCAGAACCGTGATTTTCTTTCCCTTAACAAGAAAACTGGAACCGGTGACTTCGTTTGCTCCGCCATAAAAAGTAATGCTTGGCATAAATCAATGATAACATAAAAAAACCGCTCTTTCCGAGCGGAATTTTTTATTCAAGACTATGGCTGAGTTGGCTGGGTAGAGTCAGAGGCTGGCGGGGTCTGCGCCCCGGCTTCCTCGGGATGAGTTTCTCCTTTATGAGTATCTACATCATCAACGTCAGCGCTGCACATCGGACAAGTTGGCATGTGGTTACACCCCCTTTCAGGGCTTAACTGTTAATGTTGTTGTTTGAAATAGGGTTTCACCGCTTTCCGTGAAAGCGAAAATTCGGACCTCATATTCGCCGGGAGTTTTCGGGCCGGTAAATCGGAAATCAAAAGGCTGGTTTTTATCAGAGAGTTTTAGGTGATCAGTCAGCAAAATTACTTCCTTAAGTCTCAGAGTAGTTTGCACGGCAACGCTCACCTCTTCGCCCGGATAAAAAGGCGTCGCGCTAAGATCGGTGACTGCAATTTTTGATGATCGCGATTTAACGCTGATGCCTTTAACTGCCTGGTCTTGTTCGGTAATCGTCTGCGCTTGCAGCGGATTGGCTGGGGCAGTCTCGTGCAGACCGGCTTCCAAGGTGCCCATGTCAGTTTCGAGCACGAAGCTCAGGGTATAATCCAAAACTGGTTCCCCCAGGGGCAAATAAAGGTAATCGGCGCCAGTGTCAGGATCTGCCGGAAGCTGTTCCAGGAATTTTTCAGCAGTGAGCTCGGCTAATGCCTTCGGATAAACCTTTTTGGCGGCCAAAAATGCATTGAGCGAGTCCTGCAGAAGCTGAATATCTTTGAGGCGTTGCTCGTCGCGGGCAATTGCCGCTGTGTTAACAATGGGCACCTCACCCTTATTCAAGGGTGAGGGAGGCGGCGTTACTGATTCATCCGTTGTTTGGGGCGCTGCGTATCTCTGCCAGGCCAAGAATCCGGCATATCCCACGATTGGCGCAAAAATTAAAAAAATGAAAAGCGCGATGACGGCTGTTCTGTGGCGGCTGAAAAATGAACCTTGATCCGGCAGGTCTGTCAGATCAAGAGCCAAATCCTCGGCAGCGGTGTTTTGTGAGGGAGCGGTTTGATGGAATGCCCCTTCTATATCTGCTTCGTGCCAGCCTGCAGAGCGAAGAGCGCCCATGATTTCATTCTGGCTAAAACCGTCTTTGAGATTTTGCTTAACATATGAGGTTAATGTCGGGTCAATCATGGTTTTGTTTTGCTATTTAAAATTTTACCACATTCAGCTATAATTTCGCTACTTGGGCGTGTAGCTCAGCTGGTCAGAGCGTTCGTCTTATACACGAATGGTCCCTGGTTCGAATCCAGGCACGCCCACCATAACAATTCGCCGAAAGGCGTTTTTTATTTATACGATTGCCGCTGAAGCGACAGTGTCTTTTTCGGCAAGCCGGATAACCCTGACACCCTGGGTGGAGCGTCCGAGCGTGGAGATGGTGCCAAGAGCAGTGCGGAGAGTCTGCCCCATTCGGGAAATAACAACCAAATCTGCTTCGATGGCCTTGTCCACGATGTGCATGACGCAGATTTGTCCGGTCTTTTTAGTGATGTTCATGGTTTTGATGCCAGATCCGCCGCGGCCCTGGACTTTGTATTCCTGAAGCGGCGTCTTTTTGCCCATGCCAAACTGGGAAACCACGAGGACTTGCAAATTCTTTTGGTCAGCTGATTTTTCAATAATATCAATACTCATGATCTCATCGCCTTTCCGCAACCTCATGCCGCGCACGCCTGAGGCATTGCGTCCCATGGCGCGTACCTGATTTTCTTTGTAACGAATAGCTTGGCCTTGGGCGGTAGTCATCATGATCTCATCGCTGCCCGAGGTGAGATGCACCCATTTTAGCTCATCGTCCGGGCGCATTTTCATGGCAATCAGTCCGGAGCGGCGCACTTTCACAAATTCAGACACCTCGACTTTTTTCACTGT
This sequence comes from Candidatus Doudnabacteria bacterium RIFCSPHIGHO2_01_48_18, assembly GCA_001777515.1. Lineage (GTDB taxonomy): Bacteria > Patescibacteriota > Doudnabacteria > UBA920 > 2-01-FULL-46-14 > 2-01-FULL-46-14. The sequence goes on along the minus strand of MFEF01000028.1, from coordinate 5,080 downwards.
CCCCTGTTTTGTACCCATAAACATAAATTTATATTTACCAGCCTCACTTTTGCCGTATGTGAGCACGGCTGTCGCAAATTCACCGGGACCGAGGTTCAGGAAATTCACCAGAGCCTGGCCTTTGGCAGTACGGGAGGTCTCGGGCAGCTCGTAGACTTTGGTTTGGAACGCGCGACCCTTGTTAGTGAAGAACAAAATATCATCATGCGTTTCCGCAGAAAGGAGTTTATCAACCACGTCTTCTTCTTTGGTAGTGATGCCGATAACGCCTTTACCGCCGCGGCCCTGTTTGCGGTACGTGTCAGGCGGCAGCCGTTTTACATAACCGGATTTGGTCACCACAATGATCACATCTTCGTTGGCAATCAAATCCTCGACCTTAAACTCGCCGATTGGGGACTTCACCAGCTTGGTGCGGCGTTCATCGCCGAACTTGGCCTTGAGATCAAGGATTTCTTTTTTGATCACGCCGTCGATTTTTTTAGGGGATTTGAGAAGATCTTCGAGCTCGGCAATCAGTTTTATCTTTTCTTTGAGTTCGTCTTCGATCTTTTTTCGCTCAAGGCCGGCAAGGGCAGACAAGCGCATCTCCAGAATCGCGGAGGATTGTTTGTCGGACAGCTTGAATTTTTTCATGAGCTGCCCGTGCGCTTCTTCCTTGGTTTCTGACTGCTTTATAGTTTTGATGATCTGATCAATGTGATCCAGCGCTTTTTTGAGGCCTTCCAAAATGTGCGCCCGGTCTTTGGCTTTTTCGAGCTCAAAACGCGTGCGTCTCGTAACAACCTCGCGGCGGTGCGCGACATAGTATTCAAGAATCATTTTGAGGTTTAAGACGCGCGGATCAATACCATCCACAAGCGCGAGCATATTCAAATGAAAAGTGTCCTGCAGCTGGGAATAGTTGAAGAGCTGATTGAGGACTTTGTTGGGGATCGCGTCTTTTTTCAGCTCAATCACAATCCGCACGCCGTCTTTGTCCGATTCGTCGCGGAGGTCGCGGATGCCTTCGATCTTTTTTTCATTCACAAGCTCGGCAAATTTTTCCAGGAGCGAGGCTTTATTTACGCGGTAAGGAATCTCGGTGACAATGATGTGGTAGCTGCCGTCTTTGACCTCGATAATGTCAGTTTTCGCCCGGACCGTGACCGAGCCTTTGCCGGTCGCGTACGCGGATTTGATCGCGTTCCAGTCATAGATAATGCCGCCCGTGGGGAAATCGGGTCCCTGCACAAACTGCATCAGATCTTCGCTGGTCAGCTTTGGATCATCAATGATCGCGACGGCCGCGTCCACCACTTCGCCCAGGTTATGAGGCGGAATATCCGTAGCCATACCGACCGCGATACCAAGCGTGCCGTTCAAAAGCAGGTTGGGCAGCTTTGAGGGCAATACTACCGGTTCCTTTTTGGTGGCGTCATAGTTATCCATGTAGTTCACCGTGTCTTTTTCAAGATCAGTGAGCAGCTCGAGAGACATGGGCGCCAGGCGGCATTCAGAATAACGCATGGCCGCAGGCGCGTCGCCATCCAGCGAGCCAAAGTTGCCCTGGCCATCAACGAGCGGGTAGCGCATGGAAAAATCCTGCGCGAGGCGCACCAAAGAATCGTACACAGCGACATCACCGTGCGGGTGGTATTTGCCCAAAACTTCTCCAACCACAGTGGCGGATTTGCGATATCTGGCCGATGGCTGCAGCCCGAGCTCATTCATGGCGTAAAGAACTCTGCGGTGCACAGGTTTGAGGCCGTCTCTGACGTCTGGCAGTGCCCGGGCCACGATAACTGACATGGCATAGTCAAGGTATGACTCCTGCATCTCGTCTTCAATGTTGCGCGGCTTCAAATAACCGATATCTCCTCCGCCTGAGGCGGATGGCTGAGGTGATTTTTTCGGTTCCTCGTCACCGCTGGATTTATTTTTTTTGACACCGGCCATTATTTTGAAAAATTAATATTGCGAAGCTTTTGCAAATTTTCCCAGAGCGGGGCGAATTTTTCTTTTTCTGAAGATTCTCCGGTAGATCGGAACTGGAGGGTCAGCGCCCAGACAAGAGCAATGAATATTGCCGCGACGATGCCGGCGAATTTGAGGATTCTGATTTTTTCCGGGTATGGTTTGTTTTGCAGGTTCCTCAAAAAACTCATATCGGTTACCTTTGCGGATCGAGGACCACGACCTCGGTATTCTCTCCTTCTAAAACATTGGATTTTTTGATGGTCAGTTTTTCCTGCGGCGCTTCCTTGGTTCCGCCCAGCTCTTTGAGAAACTGATCAACTTTATCAAGGCTGAGCTTCAAACCTGCGTGCTGATAATGCATGGGAATCACAAATCGCGGTTCAATCTGGTTAACAATGGTCACCGCTTCTTCGGCGTCGCAGACGCTTTTACCGCCGACCGGCACAAACAGCACATCAATTTCTCCCAGTTCTTCAAGCTGCGCATCCGTAAGCTCTTTTTGTTTGAGTGAGCCTAGGAACCCGAGCCTCATGTCTTCCATGCGGATAGAATAAATAGTTGCGCCTGTTCCGGCGACGCCGCGGATGAACAGGCTTTTCACGTCATATTCACCCGGACAGTCCACGACAAAAGTCTTCTCATCCCCTACCGCTGCCCGGTTGTTGTAGAGATCAGATGTGGCGTTTGAAATTATCACGATATCTGTCGCGCCTCGCGGCGGCGTAAGACCAGTGTTCTTGGAAAAAGGGTCAGTGATAACCGTGAGCGGACCTGAGGAGATTTTGAAACTCGAGAGCCCAAACCAGCTTATTACCATGTATAAATTATACCCTAACCCTTGCCTTTTTTCCAGGCTTCTGATAGGATGTTTAGGCATCTGCCAAAGGCAGGCAAGTAAAAACTGAATAGTCTTCTAGCAAGACATTTAATCCTTAATTAACTACTAATTTTTAACCCTTGCGTAATTCCTCCAAAGTTTTAGGTACGCAAGGTACCTATTTTTTATGTCTATGACCGAGCAATCCATGGAGGAACTCCTCCTCCAATCAAAAATTAAGCTCCTGGCCGAAGGCGACGTCATCAAAGGCCGCATTTTGAGCGTTGGCAAGAATGAAGTCTACGTGGACGTTGACGGTATTGGTATCGGGGTCGTGCGCGGCCGCGAGCTCTATGATGATGAACAGATCCTCTCTTCCCTTCAGGTTGGCGGCGAGGTTTTTGCCTCTGTTGTTGAAATCGAAAATAAAGAGGGCAACATTGAGCTCTCTTTCCGCAAGGCAGGCCTCGAGCGCGTGTGGCAGACCCTGCGCGAAAAGATGGACAGCAGGGAGATTGTTAAGACCAAGATTTTGGAGGCCAACAAAGGCGGCCTCATGGTTAAAATCAATAACGTTGTGGGTTTTCTCCCTGTGTCTCAGCTCGCCCCCGCTCATTATCCGCGCGTTGAGGATGGAGACAAAAACAAAATTTTGTCAGTACTGCGCGGCTATGTTGGCCAGGATTTTGACGTCAGAATCATTACTGCGGAGCAGCAAGGTGAAAAGCTGATCGTATCTGAAAGAGCGGTCATCGAAGGCGAGCTGCTGCAGAAGATCAGTAAACTGGCGATCGGCGATGTGGTAGAAGGTGAGATTACTGGGGTCGTTGATTTCGGAGCATTTCTCAAATTCGGCGATGGGCTCGAGGGTCTCGTGCATATTTCTGAGCTGGCTTGGCAGCGGATAGAAGATCCAAAAAATATCGTAAAGGTTGGCGATAAAGTCAAAGCTCAAATCATTGCAATTGATAACGACCGCATCAGTCTGTCTCTAAAAAGGTTGCAGAAAGACCCGTGGGAAGACGCGGTAAAGAAATACAAGATTGGGCAGACCATTCGCGGCAAAGTTCTCAAGATTGCTCCTTTCGGCGCGTTCGTCGAGCTTGACCCGGAAATTCACGGGCTTGCTCACCTTGGCGAACTCTCTACTGAGAAACTCATTGACGCCTCCCATGTCCTCAAAGAAGGCGAAGAAAAAGAGTTTCGTATTATTTCCATTGAACCCGCGGATCACCGATTAGGTTTGTCTCTCAGGCCGCCCAGAGCCGAAGGCGCGGTTGAACCGAAACCAGCTCCGACGCCCGATGAAGGCGGAACCCCGACAGAAGAAACCAAACCTGAAATCGCACAAACCCCGGCATAGTACTCGTGTCATGCCAAACTTGATTTGGCATCCAGAAACAAAATGAAAAGCTATTATGTCTACATTTTGGCTAGCAAGCGAAATGGTACTTTGTATACCGGCGTTACGGATAATCTAATCAAGCGAATATGGCAACATAAGAATGACCTTGCGGAAGGATTCACAAAGAAATACAAAGTCCATATGTTGGTGTATTATGAAGATACGCCAGATGTAATGAGTGCAATAACCAGAGAAAAGCAGCTCAAGGCGTGGAAAAGACAGTGGAAAATTGATTTGATCGAAAAAAATAATCCGGGATGGCGCGATCTTTACAGTGAATTGATAACTTAATAAAATCTGTCATTCCAGCCTTCGCTGGAATGACAGATTTACGGCCACGTGGTGAAGCAGCTAACACAGCGGTCTGCAAAACCGCCATTCGCGGGTGCAACTCCCGCCGTGGCCTCCAATGCCCAGGTGGTGGAACGGTATACACGCAACACTTAAAATGTTGTGGCCAAAAGCCTTGTGGGTTCGAGTCCCACCCTGGGCACCACGTAGGAAAAGTCAATGCCTCGCGGCGCGAAACGCGCCGCTCGGCGACCAAATTGTACGGATTTTTCGGGGCAAAAAGAAATTCCCGATTCCTCAAAATATGGTTCGAGCCGATGTTTTTAAGAAATGTTGGCAATTCGGAAAGATTATCTGTCTGAATGAGATTTGCGGCTTGATTTAAGGATTTTACAAACTCACGAGCCGGTTCGAGCCAAGACAAACCCTTTGTCTCAAAGTCAGTGATTTTTTCAGTGAGCGACATTTTTTCGGAAATCAAACTCTGTTTTTTGGCGGCGTATTCTGGGTTGGCCTGCTCCCCGTTCTTTAGACACCTTGTCACTTAGAGTTTAACGGATAGTTGATTACTTGTTAATGTTTGTCGCCCGGAGAATTTCAAGGGCGGC
>MFEF01000027.1 GCA_001777515.1 Candidatus Doudnabacteria bacterium RIFCSPHIGHO2_01_48_18 | reverse complement strand
GTTTTGTTTTAGTTTTAAGGTTTTGTCACCTCAAGTATACCAAAACAAAGCATCTTTTGTTGTTAAAGGACTATTTACTATTATTCACCAAATTCTTTTAAATGATTAAGTCAACTCAGAGTCGTGCTTTAAATGTCTGGACTGTTTGATTAGTGTAAATTCTATTGTTCGCTACAAACTAAAAGCCGAAACTGGAGAGAGAGTGAACAGTATAAAATAAGAACGCTGTGATTATTGAAAGTGTAATACTAATTATTAACCAAGCCATAAGTTTATGGATATGGGACACATAAGCCATAATTATAGAAGTGACTACAGGTAAAAGCAATATGTATTGAAAAACATCTTTACTTGTTAAACGATCTGGAGAGTACCAAAAAACAGCATTAGGTAAGATTACTAGGAGGATGAGGCTCCAAAACAGTTGAGCGTTAAATGACATATTTTATTTAATATTTATTTCTATACTATTTTGATTAGTATTTAATTGTATAAATTTATTACCGGTGAATACTTCCTTGGTCCTTTTTTCATTAAAAGCCGAAATTGGAAAGAGAGTTTAATGAATATATATATACAAATAGAAATATTGCTAAGATGCCTACAAAAATATATCTGGCCAAACTATTATTTCCAATTGTCTTATTCAATCTTAATACAATAACGCAGCCAACAATTGCTACGGCAAATAGGATATTAATAATATTTTTGGACACAGTCTTGCTTAAATCAAGATTATCAACCAGAAAACCCGTAACTAAAGGCAAGATTATTAAAAACAAATAAACTAAGTTAAATTTTTTATTTTGTGACATAAATTTATTTAATACTAGTATCTAGATTACCTTGTTTAGTAATTAATTGTAAAAATTTAAATCCTGAAAAAGCTTCTTTGATCTTTTTTTCTCGAAAGTGTTTTTGAGTGACAATAGATTGATTCTTCCTTTTTTGATAATTAATTCGTGCTCGTTCCTGTTTTTTGATTACTGCGATCTGATCAAAATCTCTTGGAATATCTTTTTTCTCTCTAAACTCTACAACAAATGCATTATCATACAGATCGGTCGAAGGGTAGTCATTATATTTTATCGATCGCAAATCAAGTCTATGGTATATTTTACCATCTCTTAATTTGAAATCCAATTTTGAACTGTTCCCAGCTTGGTCATTCCCTGTGCAGCTCGTCGTAGTACATAATATTGAGGGATCATTGTCGAGATTGTCAGTCGTTTCAAAAATAAATTTACCATTTTCAGGATCAAACTCAACCAAAAATTCCGGTGGGGTCCTATCAATTTTTATTTCTAGAGTTTTTATCCCTTCGTTATTTCCTGCTCTGTCAACAGAATAATACTGCAGATTTATTATTCCTTCTTGACTGAGGGCGACAGGATTGTTGTAAGGGTTAAAATTTATTCCATCGGTGGAATACAAAGTTTCCAAAACCCCAGCATTGTCATCTGACGATCGAAGTTCTATTGACACATCGCTTTTGAACCAACCATTGTTGCCAGCAATTCCCGTTACGACTGCGGTCGTTGTTGGTGAGAGAAAGTCTTCACTTTGTTCAGAGTCAAGTGTAGCTTCTACTGTTATGATTTCTGACACTCCTGTGCCATTGATATCCAGCCGAATAGAGTCATCACTGCTAGAACCTGAAATTTCAAGGTTGACGAGACTCTGGTCGTTGATGACAACATCGTTGAACACTTTGGTTTCTGTTACTGTGTTGTTGTCATTTTTCGAGATCAATAGATCGAAAGTTCCTGTTGATTCCCCAAATCCTTCAATGCTGTAAACTTGTCCTGCGTCTGTGGACAGAAAAATAAATTTTTCTCCATCGAAACTCTCATAATCAACACCAGGTATATTGTTTTCCAGCCCCCCTTCTATTGGGCCTGAATGATTTCCGAGTGCGTCATAAATATGTACTGCAACTGGACTGCGCCAGATCAGCGTCTTACCTCGAAAACCGCAAAAATTTTTGTCTTGCCTGACATTTTCTGACAGCTGCGGATTGTCCAGTAGAATACCCGTAATGAGTTCTCTGACACCGTTCCAGCTTGGCATCTCAGAGTGTTTTGGATTTAAGACATAATATTTGTTCGGTGTATTTACATAATCGGCGCTAACGAGCGGCACAGTTTCATCCCCTGAAGTGTAGCCAATAGAACTTATAAACCTGTTTCCGATGCCAAAACGGTAAGCTGCTTGTGTTGCGGTCTTGCAGCCAGCAATGTTGTAAACATCGATACCGCTGAGGTCAATATTGTGGAGGTTTTTTGCGAAGAAGTTTTCGAGATTGTTTTGCAGAAATGCATTGTCACCTTTGTCAATGAGAAATTGCTTTGTATCATCGTAATCAAGAATAGTTCTGCCTCGCAAATTATAAGGAGAGATATATCCCGAAAAGTTTTCGAAATAGATTTGGTTAGGGGTTAACTGGTGAAGGGCAGGGGAGTTTTTGGCGATTTGTCGAATAGCATCCGGTTCGAGGAAGGGAATGCTAAATCTATCTCCTTTAAGAATAACCTTGGCGGCTTTGGGCGCGCCAAGATGTGGGACACCAATGAAAATCAGTTTATTTATGCTCTCTTTGCCGAACTCGTCAATGTAATTTTTCGCGAGTATTCCGCCAGTACTATGGGAAATAATATCAACTTTATCAGAACCCGTTGCAGATTTTATTGCCTCGATTTTTTGGTTCAACAATATTTTTGTTTGATCTAAATCTAAACGCCAGTCGTATGGAAAAAGAAAATACGATTCATTAAGAGCAAATTCATTAGTTTCAATTTCTTGCGTTAAGCCTTTAAGAATATCCAATAGTTGGGTATCTATACCCAAAGACGGGATCCGGATTCTTACATCATTTATGGCATTTCCTACGACAATGGAACTTAATGAATCGCCATATATATCGAGAGATAAATCTTCGGCTATGAATTCATCGTCAACATCAAAAAAAAGTTTTGTTTTGTCTATCCAAATTAAATTGTTATCTTTATGAAGCTCTGTCCCCGCAATTCCAGGAATAATTAATACCGGGGTTTTGCTTGGTGGCTGCTGTTTGCCAAAAGGCTCGGTAAGCCATGGTTCAAAATTTATCCAATCACTGGCGCCGTTGCCTAACCCGTCCGGATTGCCGGTTACATTAAGCGGACCGGAAGCGTCGCCCCACCAGTTGCCCGAGGCTTCCAGAACCGAACTATCAGGAAATACCAGCGCGCCCAGAATGTGATTTTCATAGATGTTATTATTCACCACTGTGACACCTTGACCCACGGTGCGGATACCAAAATTGTTTCTGGTAATATCGTTATTTTCCAAAATTATTCCGCCGCCGAAAAAATCCTCAACAAAAAAGCCGACGACATTGTCGCTGGCAGTGTTATTTTTGAAGATTATGTTTTTTATGTGAGAGCCGCTAATGCCTACAGAGTTAAATTGCGCTGTATTCATCTCCACCGTACCCTGAAAACTTGCGCCCGTCCCAATCCCGTTATTACAGTACTGAACAGTAGTATTCTTTACTACTACGTTCGGGCTATCTATGTTGATACAGTTCACAGCATAACGAACCTGCACGTGTTCCAAACGGGAGCCAGTGCCGCCGGTAAGAGAAATCCCATTCCAATCATCTCTGTTCGGCGCAGACGCTGACAGATCTCCATTGGTATCTCCGGCGATTGTATCGTCAGCGATTGACGTGAACACGATTGGTTCCTCCAGCGTTCCAACTGCTTCCAGAATTCCGCCTGGATTGGCTATCCTTGTGCCAAAATGGGATTTGACCACCGTTCCAGGTTCGATCACCAGCTTGCCTCCCGATTGTATTAACATCAGGCCGCTTACCACATACGGACTATTTGCCTTGGTCCAGGTAATGTGTTCGTTTATCACTGTTCGGTCAGGGATTATGGTGGCCGCATCTGCCGAATTGGCAAAAAGAAAGCCGCCTCCAGCAATAGTCAAGGCAATCAGAAATTTCAGAGCCATGGTTAAATTTTATGCTTGCTTGCGGAAATAATCAATATTTGGTATAATGTTAGGTACGTTTTAGTTAAGCTAGCAAAAGCGGAAACAAACAGGTAAAATAAAAACATGGCCAAGATTCTTGTTGTCGAAGATGAGCTGATGATGCGCGATTTGGTGGTGCGCAAGCTCAATTCTGCCGGCTTTGACGTCAAAATTGCCGCCGACGGAAAAGAAGCTTTGGGGGTGTGGAGATCAGAGGCTCCTGACCTGGTGCTGCTTGATTTGGTGATGCCGGAAATGGACGGCTTTGAGGTGCTCAAGCAAATGCGCAGCGATCCTAACCCAGGCCTCGCGAACACTCAGGTGATCGTGCTGTCCAACCTGTGGAGCAACGAGGACATTCTCAAGGCGCAGAATCTGAAGATTCAGGGCTATCTCGTAAAAGCCTACTACACCCCAGAAGATATTCTGCAAAAGGTTAACGAGGTTTTAAAAAAGTAATCATTAAGAAAGGTTCTATGTCGACCCTCATCACTACCGACGATCTCAAAAAGAAAATCGACACAAAAGAAAATTTTTCATTGTTAGAAGTGCTTGGTCCGGAAACATTCGCCGAGTTTCATATTCCGACCGCAAAAAATGTTCCGGTTGATGATACATTCGAGGAACATGTCCAGCAGGTTGTTCCTGATAAAAACCAAACAGTAGTCGTTTATTGCCGTGATATCGAATGCCATGCTTCAGAAAAGGCGGTCAGGCGCATGGAAGCATTGGGCTATACTAATGTCTTTGAATTCCACAACGGCAAAGAAGGCTGGAAGGCTAAAGGCCTCCCGATCGAAACCGGGGCCTAGATTAGACTTTCACGGACGCTTATCATTAGCACTGGCCACTTGACAGTGCTAATTTTTTGTCTATAATTATTGTTGGAAATAATTAATTTTTTTATATCAATTAACCTCTCTCCCGCCCCTTAGGTAAGCTCGGGGCGGCCCTCTCCCCTGGAGAGGGGAGAGCAATAAGGAAGAATCAAATGCAGATAAAACCACTCGGAGATCGAATATTGGTCGAACAGCTGACCTCGGAAGAGGTGACCAAATCCGGAATCGTATTGCCGGAAACAGCCGAAAAAGAAAAAAAAGCCCAAGGCAAGATCATTGCCATCGGTAACGGGGATGGGATCGGCAAACTGGGACTGAAGATTGGCGATGTTGTGGTTTTTGGGAAATATTCGGGCGAAGAGGTCGAGATCGACGATAGCGGCAAAAAGAAAGAATACAAGATCCTTTACGTGGGCGAGCAAGAATCAAAGAGCGATGTTCTCGCCATCATTGAATAATTAATTTTCAGAAAAGATATGTCAAAGCAAATAAAGAATGGTTACGAAGCAAAGGCCGCGATCAAAGCCGGTGTTGACAAGGTCGCAAATGTTGTAAAAGTAACGCTTGGCCCTGCGGGAAAGAGCGTGATTTTGGATCGCGGTTTTGGCAGCCCAACGGTGAGCGATGACGGCGTTACCGTGGCTAAAGATATTGAGCTTGAAGACAAATTTGAAAACGTAGGAGCGTCTCTCATCCAAGAGGTGGCAAATCGCACCAATGAGGAGGCAGGGGACGGAACTACCACTGCCACGGTCTTGGCGCAAAAGATGATCGAGGAAGCGTTTGCCGCGGCCACGCTTGCTTCCGGTCAGGCGCATCAGATCAAAAAGGGAATGGATAAAGCAGTCGCGTTTGTGGTCAGCCAGCTCCGTGGCCTTAAGAAAGACATCAAGAACAAAGCTGAGGTAGAGCAGGTTGCGACCATTGCCTCGCTTGACCCAGAGGTGGGCAAACTGATCGCCGAGGCCATGGAAGAGGTTGGTCACGATGGCGTTATCACTGTTGAGGAAGGGCAGACTATTGGCCTTGAGAAAGAGGTGGTCAAAGGCATGCGTTTTGATAAAGGGTTTGTTTCTCCTTACATGGTTACCAACGCCGAGCGAATGGAAGCGGTTTGGGAAGATGCCGCTATTCTGGTTACTGACCAGAAAATTTCCGCTGTTCAGGAAATATTGCCGATTCTCGAATCACTGGCCCAGGGCGGCCGGAAAAATATGGTAATTATTGCCGATGACATCGAAGGCGAGGCTCTCGCGACATTTATCCTCAACAAGATTCGCGGCACGTTTAATGTGCTTGCAGTCAAAGCGCCGGGCTTCGGTGATCGCCGAAAAGAAATGCTGCAGGACATTGCTGTTTTGACAGGCGCGCAGGTCATTTCTGAGGATCTGGGACTCAAGCTTGCAAACGCGACTGCAGAACATCTTGGCAGTGCCCGAAAAATCATCGCCACCCGCGAGCATACAACGATTGTGGACGGCGGCGGTGACAAGAAAAAAATAACTGAACGAATAGCGCAAATCAGAAACGAGTTTGAGAATTCCTCGTCAGAATTTGACAAAGAAAAACTGCAGGAGCGTCTGGCGAAACTCGCCGGCGGGGTGGGCGTCATCAAGGTTGGCGCTTTTACGGAAACGGAAATGAAAGCCAAGAAATTCAAAATCGAAGACGCGCTAAACGCGACCAAGGCCGCGGTTCAAGAAGGAATCATCGCCGGCGGCGGAGCAGCGTTTGTCAAAGTCGCGCCGTTGCTCGACGGTTTTCTTAAGAAAGAATCTCTGACAGCCGCCGAGACCGCGGGCGTAAGAATCATCCGGCAGGCACTCGAGGCGCCTCTCAGGCAAATCGCGGAAAACGCCGGTGTCGAACCGACGGGCATTATTGCGGAGATCCAGAATAGCGATGCTGATCACGCCGGATATGATTTCACGAAATATGATGCATCTGAATGGAAAAAAGGCCTTGAGACTGACATGATGAAAGCCGGCATTGTCGACCCGCTCAAGGTCGCCAGGCTCGCCCTCGAGAACGCGGTGTCTATTGCATCGACCCTGGTTACCTCGGAAGCGATCGTCGTTGATAAGCCGGAACCAAAGACCCAGGGTCCGACTCCTCCAGGAATGGGCGGCATGGATTATTAGGCAGAGCGAACTACGAACGAAGTACGAAAGTACGAACAGCCCCCAATTTGGGGGCTTGTTTGCTATTTCATTTGTTGATATCATTTGTGTAATGTTCGTATTTTTCGTAAAAATTCGTAGTTCGTAGCCATGAAAAAACTTTTTACTTCTGAATCAGTCACCGAAGGGCATCCGGACAAAATCTGCGACCAGATTTCCGACGCCATTCTCGATACCATTCTCAAAGATGATCCGCGCGGCCGGGTCGCGGTAGAAGCGCTTGTTACCAATGGTGTGTGCGTGGTGGCGGGCGAAATAACCACTCGTACTTATGTGGATATTCCCAGGGTAGTGCGCAGTGTCATCAAAGATATTGGCTATACTGATTCCGAATACGGTTTTCACTGGGAGACCTCGGGCCTGATGGTCGCGATTCAGGAACAATCAGGCGACATCGCCCGAGGCGTTGATTCCTACAAAAAAGGAAAGGGCGGGGAAATAGTCAAAGAGGACCTGGAGAATCTCGGCGCCGGGGATCAGGGCCTGATGTTTGGATTTGCGACAAACGAAACGAAAGAATACATGCCGCTTCCGATTGTGCTCGCTCATAGACTCGCCAGGCAGCTCGCAACTGTTCGAAAAAACGGACTCGTAAAAGGGCTCAGACCCGACGGGAAATCGCAGGTGACGGTGGAATACGCCGGCGACAAACCAAAGCGCTTGCACACGGTTTTGATCGCGGCTCAGCACGACGAAGACATCGACACAGAGAAACTCCGGCACGAGATCGAGGCCCGGGTGATCCGCAAAATCATACCCAAGAATTTGTTTGATAAAAAAACCCGTATTCTCATCAACTCGACGGGCCGCTTTGTCAAAGGTGGACCGCAGGCGGATACTGGCCTGACTGGACGTAAGATTATCGTGGATACTTACGGCGGCGCGGGTCGTCATGGCGGCGGCTGTTTCTCCGGAAAAGATCCATCCAAGGTTGATAGGTCCGGGTCATATATGGCAAGGTACGTTGCCAAGAATCTGGTCGCGGCCGGGGTCGCAAAAAAAATCGAGGTGCAAATCTCTTACGCGATCGGTGTGCCAGAGCCTCTTTCAGTTAGGGTGGATACGTTTGGAACCAGCCGCATCGCTGAGGACGCGATAGTGGAGATAGTCAACAGAGTTTTTGACTTCAGGCCGGGCATGATTATCAAAAACCTCAACCTTCGCCGGCCGCTCTACAGGCAGGTGGCAGCCTACGGGCATTTTGGCCGCAATGACCTCAATCTTCCCTGGGAAAAGCTTGATAAAGTCAGAGAAATCAAAAAGCGCGCGAAAACCGCCTGAAAGGCGGTTTTCATTTGGCCTTGACAGGAAAGGCTATTTTTGCTAGGATAGTCTGTTTACCCTAGCACCAGTTTTTAAGGTAACGTATCATATATTTTTTGACCATCTGGTGCTGGGTTTACGGCTAAAAACTCCCTTTGACAAATCCATAGAAAACAGGCGACAAAGTAACAGGAATTTTGCCGCCAAGATCAAGACCCGCAGAGTATTTCAAAAAATCGCTCTTTTCAATATCCTGCGGGTCTTTATTTTTTCCGTAGAGCATTTTGGGTATTAATTGCACAGGACATTTAGTACATTTGCCTGATTTATCCAGCACCTTCCAGAATACGCCGCAGCAAGCTGCGGCGATGAATGGCTTAATACAATCTTCCTGCGGGATGCAATACCCCGACAGGAAGGTGCTGGATTTATCTTAGTGCCCAAAATCGTCTACGGAAGAAAAAAGGAGGAAGTTAAGAATCGCGGCGGGTTCAAGTGATCTTGGATCCAAACAATCAACATCTGTTTTTTTGAGGAAGAAATTGATGGCAAAGAAAAGTTTGGGCGAAAGGTTCAAAACTCGTTTGATTGAAGAGCATGGCAAGATGCTCGCAGTCATCAACCGCAACCGGGTTGCAGAAGGCGAGCTTGAACTGGACGGCACTGAGGACGAAGGAGATATCTCTACGTTTTCGCACAGTAAAGAAGTGCTCCATGGACTCCTGGAGAGCGATTTTCAGAAGTTCCTGGCGATCAGGGAAGCGCTCCAGCGGATAGAACAAGGTGATTATGGAATCTGCATCGAGTGCGACGAGCATATCCACGAAAAACGTCTCGTGGCCGTTCCCTGGGCAGCGCTGTGCATCGGTTGCCAGGAAAAGGCGGAGAACGAGTCCTCTGACCACCAGAGCGCCCGGCCAGTCATGGCGACAGCGCTGAGTGGCGAGGGTGAGGAGGAGTGATGGCCAACACGCTCAGGCGCAATGCATGGACATCTGATCACGGATTTATCCGGTGATCAAAAGACAAAGGGATGGAGCATTATAAAAATCATATTTTTATCTCCATCCCCCTTGCTCCCAAGCGTTTATCGGTTTAGGAGTTAGGGTAGAAAAAAGGAGGGATCGTGAACAAAACAGATGATTTTCGAAGCGAGATGCAGCATTTTATTTCCCGGATAGTTTCGCCGACAACCAACACAGATCACGAACTTGGAAATTTAAATGTGCATCTGTGGCAGGCGCATTCGGAGGGTATTACCAAATGCACACCCTTTCTGTCATCCGAAATGGATGACATTACTCAGGGGATCAGGGAGATCCGAGCGCGTGGCGAAGATGTTGCCGAATACTGCAAAACTTTGCTTCGTCAGCACGGTATGGAGGCAGAATTTCTTGAGTAACAAACCAGGGAAACACTCTTTGCATAGTGTTTCCCGAACCCCAAAGTCTGCGTCGAAGACCTCGAGCAAAGTCGAGAGGTAGATTCCGGGGTTCGTAAAACAATTCTGACTAGGAGGAAGTTATGATTCGGATTCTCGTGCTAGCTTTTTTGTGTGCCACTATTGGCGTACTTTTGGGACTAATGGGTTCCTATGCAGCGCGTTCAGAACGCTTTCAAAATGAGCTACGGTCAGCTCAAGAGCAGCAAGAGGAAACTCTGCGGCAGCTCAAGAGCTGTAAAGGTAAATGGGATAGTTTGGCTTCTACAGTAATAAATCTGCCGGGACGTCGTGGCGAGATCGCCTACATTCCCGGCGATGACACTATCCTTTTTCCGCCGCCGGCGTATTTCGGGCCGTTTCCAGCGCTCGTGGTCGGAGAAGAAAAATTTCCGATCAGCTGTGTTAATTAACAACCGGAGATGGAGCGACTCATCGCTTCATCTCCCCACCCTTCTGGGTGCAAATTCGTAAAAGCAGGTGAATTATATTTAGCGCCTAGCATTAACAGGAATTGCATCCAGAAGAGTGGGTCCTCCGGATCTGCTGGCGACCCCAGTAGCAGAACGCTTCGCGTTCGCTACGGGGCAAGAACCTATCTTGTTCGTTCTCTTTTGACCCGTTGGATTAGAAGAGATCCTGTACGAAGCGTCGCCAGCAGATACGGGGAAAATCATGATGATATTGCCTCTTGTGTTTTTTTGACAATACAGTTATAATTCCATTTGAATTTGTATTAATTTTATTATAAATATGGGCGTTCCCAGACAACGTAAAACACATTCTGAACGAAACCAGCGCCGGTCTCACCACGCGCTAAAAAAGACCCAAGTCGCGAAATGCAAAAACTGCGGCGCGGCTGTCATGCCTCATGACATTTGCGGGGCCTGCGGTTTTTATCGCGGCACTGAAGTTGTAAAAAAATCCCCGGTAACAGCTAAATCCGCAAAGTAAAAAATGGCTAATCGGCACTTATCTCGCACTGTCGCGATGCAAACTCTTTATGAATGGGATTTCAACGGCAGTCGAGGCAACCTCGATGAGATTCTTGCGCGAAGCATTGAAAATTTCGCGCCGGGCATTGATGACCCGAAATTTATTAACGATTTGGTAAGCGGCGTTAGGGAGCACAAAGCAGAGATCGACTCGATTATAGAAAAGACAGCGCCAGAATGGCCGATTGAGCAAATTACCATTATTGACCGTAATATTTTGCGCCTTGGAATTTACGAGCTTATGTACGCCAAAGAAGTTCCTCCAAAAGTCGCCATCAACGAAGCTGTGGAACTCGGCAAGACTTTTGGCGGAGGGTCCTCAGGCAAATTCGTGAACGGCGTCCTTGGTACGCTGTACCGACAGATGAACCCCGAAGAAGCAACAAAACAAGCAAGCCAATCTAAATAGGATTGGTTTTTTTTGGGATTTTTCAGTATAATAAAATCGAATACGGAGGCTTATTTATATATATGAGTGCCCAGAAGAAAATTCTCATCGTTGACGATGAAAAACCTATGGCGCGGGCTTTGCAACTGAAACTGGATCACTCTGGTTTTGAAACAAAAGTTGTCAATCAAGGGGCTGAAGCCTTGAATGTATTGGAAAGAGAAAAATTTAATCTGGTTTTGTTGGACCTGATGATGCCAAACCTCGATGGTTTTGGCGTGCTCATGGAGCTGCAAAAAAGAAAAATAAATACTCCGATAATCGTGACCTCAAACCTGAGCCAGCGGGAAGATGAAAAGCGAGCCATGGAGCTTGGGGCGCAGCATTATTTTGTAAAATCCAACACCCCACTTTCCAAAATCGTGGATTATGTGAAAAAAACTCTCAAAGTATGATCTAGAGAGAACAGACCTCTCTCCGGCCGCTCGGTAAGCTCGCGGCTGTACTCTCTCCTGATAAGGGGAGAGTTATAAGGAAGAATCTATGCAAAACAAAAAAAACCAGCCAGCAACAGAAGAGCAGAAAATAAAAGACATTTTACTGCGGGAAGATTATGTCAGCGCCAAGGATATCGAAAACGCTGAGGAATACGCGCGCAAGACTAAATCTACTATCGTCGAATATCTGCTTGGCCAGCAGCTTTTGACGCGCGATCTCCTGGGGCAGGCCATAGCAGAGTCTTTTGGCGTTTCGTACGCTGATTTAAATTACAATCAGCCGACCAGGGATCAGATTTTGGCAATTCCCGAAGCCATCGCCAGAAGATATCGCGCGGTTTTGTACGCGGTTAAGGATGACAGCGTGATCGTGGCAACGGACAACCCCAAGCAGCCGCAAATGATCACGGCCCTGAAGAAAATTTTTCCGCAAAAAAATCTTACGGTCGCTTATTCTCTGAAGGAAGACGTTGAGGCCACATTTGTGGCGTACCGCAAACCGCTTGAGACAAGGTTCAGCCTAATATTGGCCGGCAATAGGCGCGTCGCTCCAGAGATCATTGAGGAGATCCTGGGAGACGCTCTGATTTTCAAGGCATCGGACATACATTTTGATCCGCAGGAAAAAGAGGTCGTGATCAGATTCCGCGTTGACGGCGTGCTTCGAGAAGCTGGGCGTGTTCCCAAAGAGCATTACGAAAATATTTTGAACCGCATCAAGGTTCAGGCGCATTTGCGCATTGACGAACATTTCTCTGCGCAGGATGGCGCGATCAGGCACAGCAAAGACGGCAAGATGGTGGATTTGCGCGTGTCGATTGTGCCCACGCTCGACGGTGAAAAAGTCGTTATCAGGCTTCTTGGCGAATACGTGAGAAGTTTTACTTTTTCGGACATTGGATTGTCAGCCGCGGATCAGCAGCTCCTGGCGGAGGCCTCAAAAAAACCGTACGGCATGATTTTGGTGACAGGACCGACCGGCAGCGGCAAAACCACTACTCTTTATTCACTGCTCAAGGCCTTGAACAAACCAGAGGTAAATGTCATGTCCATCGAGGACCCGGTGGAATATAAAGTTTCTGGCATGAATCAGATTCAGGTCAACAAGCAGACCAACCTGACTTTTGCCGAGGGTCTCAGGTCGATAGTGCGCCAGGACCCGAACATTATTTTAGTCGGTGAAATCCGCGACCGGGAAACCGCGGAAATCGCGGTAAACGCCGCGCTTACCGGCCATTTGTTGTTTTCGACCTTTCACGCGAACGACTCGGCGACAGCGGTTCCGCGCTTGCTCGATATGGGCATCGAACCTTTTTTGCTTGCTTCAACCCTGGAAATGGTAATTGCCCAGCGTTTGGTTCGCCTCATTTGCAGTTCTTGCCGTTTTAGCGCATCTATGAGCCAGCAGGAGCTTGCGGCCGCGTTCCCCAAGCTTGCCCCGTATTTCAACCAAAAGAGCCTGACATTTTACAAAGGCAAAGGCTGTAAATCCTGCGGGGATACCGGATACAAGGGTCGCCTCGCGATTTTTGAACTCATTCCAGTGGGGCGCGAGCTCAAAGAAATAATTTTGCGCAATCCTTCGTCAAAGCAGGTATGGGAAATCGCGAGGCGTGATGGAGCCCATTCGCTGTTTGAAGATGGGATCGAAAAAGTCAAAAACGGAATCACAACAATCGAAGAACTTTTGCGGGTCGCCGCTCCGCCTGAGCAGCAGCCGCAGGCCATGAGATGAAAAACAAACAGCACAGTTTTTTTTCGCGCCTGGGAACTGGCAAAGAGCGCGAATACTTTATCGAAAATTTGACCATGATGCTGGCAAGCGGCATGGATATTTTTTATGCGCTTGATGCCATCAAAAAAGAAATCCGTTCCAAGGCGCTCAAAGACGCGATCGCGGAAATGGAAGAGGACGTCAACGGCGGTTCAGCGCTGTGGCGCGCTCTGCAAAATACTGGTTTGCTTCCCGAACACGTCGTGGCCCTGGTGCGCATTGGGGAGGAATCTGGCCGGTTGCCGGAAAATTTGAAAGTGATCGTTATCCAGCAGGAGAAGGACCGAACATTCCGATCCAAAATCCGTTCCGCCATGATTTATCCCATTTTGGTTTTAGCCCTCACCCTGGCGATAGGCACGGGCATCGGATGGTTTATTTTGCCCAGGCTCGCCACTGTATTCTCGGAGCTCAAATTGCAGCTACCGTTTGTCACGCGGATTTTGATCGGAGTGGGGATTTTTTTGGGCGAATACGGGATGATCGCCGTACCGGCTGCGCTCGTGGTGGCCACGGCCCTGATATATTTTGTTTTTATTTTCCCGAGGACCAAATTTGTGGGGGAGGCTCTATTATTTTCTTTTCCTGTTATCAGAAAGCTGGTCAAAGAGGTAGAGCTCGCGCGCATGGGTTTTATTTTGGGGACGCTCCTTGGCGCGGGCATGCCAGTGGTGGCGGCGCTCGATTCACTGTATAAAGCGTCTTCCCTGCGGGTTTACAAAAAGCTTTACGCGCATATGCGTGACAGCGTGGAAGAGGGCAATTCCCTGCAAAAAAGCTTTTCACTCTATCCGAGAGAAGCGAACCGGCTCGTGCCAATAACCGTGCAGCAAATGATTATTTCCGGGGAAAAATCAGCCCAGCTTTCAAAAACGCTGATTAAGATCGGCGAAACTTTTGAAACCAAAACCGAAACTACCACCAAAAATCTTACGGTCATATTGGAGCCAATTTTATTGGTCATTGTTTGGATCGGCGTGGTGTCAGTGGCGCTTGCAGTTATTCTTCCGATCTACAGCTTGCTTGGCGGCCTCAACAATCCCCCAACTGATACCAGCTCTCCGCCGCCCCCAGTGACAGAAAGCGCCTTGCCCGATACAGCGCCTGCACCGCCCGGGGCTCTCGAGACGCCCCTCGTAAATTATCTCGAGATTTTAGAGACCGAAACCGGTTATCTGAATGTGAGACAGAACGCTTCAGGTTCGAGCCCGGTAGTCGGCAGAGTGAATCCGGGCGAGCAGTTTGAGTATTTTGGCAAACAGGGGAGTTGGTATGAAATTTCGCTTCCGGAAGGGCGGCGAGGCTGGGTTATTGATCGTTATATCAGAGTTATCAATCCTTAGGCATGAGAGGCTTTATCCAGCACCATGTATTACGTTTATCTTTTGAAAAGTAAATTAAACGGCCAAATCTATGTTGGATCAACTCGCGACTTACGGAGGCGTTTGAGCGAGCACAATAAAGGATTATACAGCTCGACAAAGCGATACAAACCATGGTCAGTGTATTATTATGAAGCTTATTTTGAGGAGAAGTTTGCCAGGATTCGAGAGAGTCGTTTGAAGTATAACGGGAATGCCTTTAGGGAATTAAAAAAACGGATCGGTTTAAAAACTGGTGTTGGATTTACCTTAATCGAAGTCATGTTGGCGGTGGTGCTTGTCGGGCTTTTGGCTGGAATAGGAATGCCAGTTTATTATTCGCTGCAGACCCGTAATGATCTCGACATCGCCGCCGCGGCAGTCTCGCAGAATCTGCGCCGCGCTCAGGTTCTTTCGCAATCTGTTGATGGCGACCGGTCATGGGGCGTTAGAATCGACCCCGGAAATGTTATTGTGTTTCAAGGATCAAGCTTTGCCAGCCGGGATCAAAGCTTTGATGAAACCTTTTCTATCGCGGAAAATATTGTGATCAGCGGTCCGAATGAAATAGTATTTTCCAAGCTGGCAGGCTTGCCGCAAAGCACAGGAAATATCATGTTAACTTCATCAGCCAATGAAAGCAAAACAATCACAATCAATGCCAAGGGAACAGTTTCGTACTGAGGGCTTTACCCAGCACCACTTTTCTGTAAAAAGTGGTGCTGGGTTTAGCTTGGTGGAAATCATTTTGTCGGCGTCAATATTCGCGCTGGTCGTCATGGCTTTTGTCGGCGTTTTTTTGTACGGCCAGGAAGCCACTGTTCTTGCTGGCCAGCGCGCCAGTGCGTCTCTTTTAGCGGAAGAAGGCCTCGAGGCACTGAGAAATATCAGAGACGCAGGATTCACCAATCTCGTTGATGGCACACATGGACTGGCAATCTCAGGTTCGCAGTGGCAGCTTGCCGGTTCCGCGGACATAAACGGCGTATTTACGCGTCAGGTAGCTATCAGCAGCATTGACTCGAGGCGCAAACAGGTTACCGCGACCATTACCTGGCAGCAAAATCTGCAGCGCAGCGGCCTGGTTTCCGCGGTGACAAGGTTCACCAACTGGATGGCGCTTGGGATCGGCAATTGGGCGTTTCCCAGCCTCGCCTCGAGTTTTAACCTAACCCCGGCTAATAGCGGCATCGCTGGAGCCAACAGCGTTTCAATCGCGTTCGCGAACAACTTAGTTTACCTGGGCCGCGCCAACAGCGCCGGCCGCGAGTTTTATATTTTCGATGTCTCAGACCCGGCCTCGCCCCAGCTCTTGGGTCAAAGAGATTTAAACGGCACGCCCAATGATATTGTAGTGGCCGGTAACTACGCTTATATCGCTTCGACAGATGATTTGCAGGAGCTTCAGATCGTTGACATTTCTGACCCGGCAACAGTTGGCCTGGCCGGCAAGCTCACCTCAGTAAATCTGACCGCGGCCAATAGCGGGAACGCGGCCGCCGACGCCCAGGCTTTGTCTTTGTCGGGAAATTATCTTTTGATGGTGAGAGGCGGCGGGGACGAATTTTTGGTATTTGATCTCACAAACCCATCAGCGCCGGGAAATCCAGTTGGACGCACCCCCACACTGACCGGCACGCCGGCTGATGTGACAGCGTCTGGCGGTTACGCTTACGTTGCCTCGTCTGACAATGCGGCGGAATTGCAGATTGTGGATATTACGGACAAAACCGCGCCATCGCGAGTGCAGGTGTTCAATCTCACCAGCGGCAGTGCCAACACGGACGCGTTGTCCGCGGGTTTTGCGGGTAACCACGTTTTTGTGGGCCGGGCCTCAAGCGGTGCCCCGGAATTTTACGCAATCAATGTCGCCAACCCGATGTCTCCCTTGCTTTCTGATACCCAGGAAATCGGTAACGATGTTATGGCAATATCCATGGATCAAAACACAGCATACGCTTTTTTGGCCACTGCTGATACAGGAAACGATTTCAAGATCGTTGATGCTTCCGTTCCAACAAATATTTCCCTATTAGGGCAGCTAAATCTTGCCAACGGCTCTTTGGATATTGTCTATGACACCACGCTTGATCGCGCGTTTATTGCTTCTTCCGCGGACGCGGAAGAACTGCAAATTGTGAGGCCGCAATGAACCCAAAGTTTTTCCCTCCTCTTGATGGGGAGGGATTGAGGGAGGGGTGAAAATGATTATGAAACAAACCACAATCGCTCGCAAACTCCGTAATAACCTTAAGGGGGAGGGAATAAAATCAAGAGATGGTTTCACTCTCATAGAACTCCTCGTCGTCATCTCCATCATCGGGTTGCTCGCGAGTGTTATTTTAATATCTTTGAATTCGGCAAGAGGCAAGGCGCGGGATGCCAGGAGGAGGGCAGATACTCGTCAACTGCAGACCGCAATAGAATTTTATCCAGCACCTTCCAGAATACCCCGCAGCTTGCTGCGGGGATGAATGGCTCAATATAGCCTTCCTGCGGGGTGCAATACCCCGACAGGAAGGTGCTGGATTTATTATGACACAAACGGCGACTATCCTTCTATTGGAGTCATAAACATTGGTTATGATATTGCCGGCCTATCTGGCCTACTTGCTCCTTATTTATCATCACTTCCCCAGGACCCTTCCGGCAACAGCTGGCACACTTATCAATACGTACGCGGTTCAACGAGCGGCAGTCCTCCCTATGGGTATGGAATTTATGTGCGATATGAGTCAACCGGATATTGCAGAACAGGCATAAATATGAATCCAGCCTGGTGGGGAGTGGGCGAGTGTCA
>MFEF01000026.1 GCA_001777515.1 Candidatus Doudnabacteria bacterium RIFCSPHIGHO2_01_48_18 | reverse complement strand
CTCATCGGGTTAGGCAAAAGTTTTTAGAGGCGGTAAACCCTTATAACTTTTTCTATTTTGGCATTGTCATCAATAAAGACCCAAAGAAACTATATGGAAGCGTATTTAGAAATAAAGAAGCGTTTTACCAGTATGTGTGCGGATTGGTTTTTGAGAACGCCAAGCCCTATTTAAAAAACGCCAAGGTAAAAATTGATAAAAGCGGACGGGTGGTTTTCCGTACCGAACTGGCGAAATATTTGAAACAGAAAATGAACCAGGATGGAAATAATTTAATCAAGACCGCAAAAATGGAACACTCGCACAGCAATAACTTATTACAGCTCGCGGATTATGTAGCCGGAGTAATAAACAGAAACATTCTGCAAAAGGCAGGGCATCAAGTCTATTCCAAATATCTGTCCGCCAAGGAAATCTCCGTTCAAATCTGGCCAAAATAAAATACAGCCCCTACTCCTTGCGGAGACGCCACCATAAAGGCGACTAATCAGAGCTGTACCAATTCCAAATATATAATAACAAGGACTAATAAATATGTCAAGATTGTGTATGCGTCCACCCTCCATTGCACTCTTGAGGCAGTTTCTGTGGGTTTAAGGATAAGATGAATTGTACGGGAGATAGCTGGTTCTGAAAAGCGTGATGCACGCGTTCAGTATTGTACCAGATCAGCCAATCCAGGAGCTTGTTGTTGAAGATTCTGGGAGTAATTAACTCGCTGGCGTGATAGTCCACAAACTCCTCCTGAATGGTGCGGTTGAATCGTTCGACATGGGCATTCATCTTCGGGGTCCTGGGGTAGGTATGATAATGGGTGAGGTGCAGGCGCTTTAATTCCTCGGAGAAGTGCTTGGCAAATTCTGAGCCATTGTCAGTGAGCACAAAGGTAAACGAGTAGGGAAATACTAGTCGGCAGTAGTCAAAGAACTCTTTAGCGGCTTGCGAGGCATGGCTAGTGGTGGCCCAGGCAAAACCGAATCTGGTGTAAATGTCCTCAAAGGTGATGACATAACGGCGCAGGCCGGAAACAAATCGCTCCACTGTGTCAAAGGCTGCTATGTGTCCGGGGTACAAGGCTTGCAGATCTTTGGGTTTGCGCAGGATTTTACGTCTTTTGAGGGGTTTGATCTTGCCGAAGTGAGAAACCTTTTGAGGAAACATCCGCAGCCCTCCGCAGTCGTGGATCATCCGTCCGATAGTGGAAATCGTGGGGCAAGACAGATTGTTCTGTAAGCAGAAAGTTTTAAGTACGGGATGGATTTTGTCTTTGCCGAGATTCGGGTGCTCCCAGCGCAAACGCTTAATCTCGGCGATAATCTCTTCGGGCCATAATCTGACCCGTTTTTTCTTTGGTGCTGTGGAGTGTTCGTTCAGGGCTTCGGCGATTCTGCCGCCAGTCCTGAACTGCCGCTTCCAGAGAAACAGAGTGCGCCGCTTGACCGAAAAGGCATCGAGCGCGGCCTTGAGGCCATGCTTTTCCCAGAAGATTAAGACCTTGAGCTTGTGTTTGGCTTTGTCGGTGATCATATACCGGTATCTTAACCCGCGTTCATAGGCTTTGAGAAAGCCCCGGATACCAGTGTAGGTACACCGAATATTATGATAAAAAGGCATAATTGCTATGCCTTCAGGGAGTGCAAGATGTTAGTGAACTTATGCACAGTTTCTTTCAATGTTTATCCAGCACCTTCCAGAATCCCCCGCAGCTTGCTGCGGGGATGAATGGCTCAATATAGCCTTCCTGCGGGGTGCAATACCCCGACAGGAAGGTGCTGGATTTATTTACTTGCTGCTATGAATCAGAAAGGTTTTATGCAGTATCATCTGAAACGAAGCCGACGGGCTAGACGTCTGCGTGTCGCAGTCTATTTTGATTCGCGGGTGGTGGTAACCGCGCCCCAGACTCTGGGGCAAAACGCGATTGAGCAGTTTCTTGCGGCCAAACAAGAATGGATAACCCGAACACAGCGGCGTTTTGCCCGGCGGCCGCGGATCGTTTTGCCAGTGGTCGGGGATTACAGCGACAACAAAGACGAGGCGCTACGCTTCGCGCAAAGTAAAGTGCTGCAGTGGAATAGGATATATGGGTACAGCTACAAGCGCATCAGTATTCGAAACCAGAAAACCCGGTGGGGGAGCTGTTCTCGGAAAGGCAACCTCAATTTTAACTACAAGATCAGATTTTTGCCGGAGCGCATGACAGATTATCTGGTGGTGCATGAGCTGTGTCACCTGCAAGAATTCAACCATTCGCCGAGATTTTGGCAGATGGTCGCTACTGCGCTTCCTGATCACAAATATCTTCGGAAACAGTTTCGAGCATTGGTGGACGCAAAATGACTATCGCGGTAAAGGTCAAAACCGGAAAGCGCGAAACCACAGTGGAAAAAACCGGAGATAGCAGCTTTGCCGTGTCAGTAAAAGCCGCGCCGGAAAAAGGAAAAGCCAACGAGGCAGTCATTGCCGCATTGGCTAAATATTTTGATGTGGCCAAATCCAATGTTCGGATTGTCTCGGGTCACGCGTCAGCTCTAAAGCGCATCGTCATTGGTTAGTAAAAAAGACAGATTATACACTAAAAAGAAATCTGCAAAAGCTCGCTGCCCGCGAGCGCATAGATGATGCCGGCTTTTTCATCAACGTAAATGTCGGATAGCTCGCGGAATTTGTCTGAGATGATTTGTTTTTGCAGTCCCCCCTGTTTGCTCATCACCACTACGCGCTTGTTTGCCGGATCCAGCAGGTAGATGCTGCCCAGGTCAGCGGAAGCAACAATGCCAGTCAGGCTTTTGAGCGGCGGGCTGACCGCGGCCAGTTGAAATGGCTGCCTGGCGCCATTGAAATATTTTTCCACGCGGTCCGGGTAGAGTACATAGACGCTGCCGTCCACTGCAATGTCCACGCTGTCCGGAAAATTCGCAGGGCCTTTGAGCCAGCGCTCTGGCGCGGCGATGCCGCTATCATTGACGCTCATGCGCCAAATCTGGTTGTTTTTGCTGTCGAGGATATAAATTCTCGCGCTCGAATCAGCCCCGAAAATCGCGAGGGCCCGGCTATGTCCGAGATCATCGCCGAGAACGCCTTCTGCCGTGCCTACCGCAATGTCTGTGAGCGTTTCCGTATCCACGTCAAGCTTTTGGAAACCGCCGTTCTTATTTAGGAATGCGTAGCCGCTATTAGTGCCCAGATAAAAGCCGGCGGCGAGGTTGCCGGTATTGCGGTTTTGTAAAATATTTTTAGTCGTGCCGACGCGAAAATCGTAAAAAGCGAGCCGTCCGCTGTTTTGATTGAAACCCAGGAACCCGTTGGGAGAGCGCGCCAGATTTGAGGGGACAATCGCGAACTGCGTGAGCACAGTGGGGTTATCCACGCGCGACTCCTTGGCAACTTTGTTTTTGAGATCCGCGAGCCGGCCCTCCAGGCCCGCGCGTTCGGGAGCGTTGGCGTCCAGATCCGCAAACAAAGTATCGATCTCAGTCAGGAGATTGACGGCGCCATTTTCATTTTCATAAATGAGGGCTGATTCTGCCTCAGTCAGTTTCTGGTCAATGCTGGCCGCGATCGCAGTGTTGTCTTTAGTGGTGGTTTGGCTTGATTTGCGCCACGATGCCCACGCCAGATTGCCCAAAAACAGAACGAGCGCGAGGGTAATCGCGATGAATAAATATTTTTTCGGTCGAACTCGGAAAAAATGGGCGATGAATCTCGCCGCTCCGCTCACGCCGGCGCTAATAACGTGAAACGCCTCTGTCCCAAAATATTTTACCACTTCGGCAAAATTGCGCAGATTATTTTTTTCCGCCGGGCTTTTAAATGTTTGGACCGCAGGCTGCGCCGCTGATTTGTCAGGATTTGAAGTTTCAAATACGTAAGTGGCAAAGCCTGCGTCTTTTATGTCAGAGAGCGCGGCAATGATTTCTGCGCATACATCCTCCAGGGTTTCTTCCGAGAGGAAGCCTTCCAGCCGCTCCATGGAGAGAAAATTCAAAAGCTCGCGGTTCGATAGTAGCACGCGGTCGCCGGGCGCGAGTCCGCCGCTTGAGAAATTGGAAAAAAGTTTCGTGGGTTTGATCTTTTCTTCGCCCAGTTCACCGCTCAACAGCGAAAATTCGCCATCGCGCCACAGATAGACCACAGAGTTGCCGGTCGTGGACAGCCACAGCTCGCTGCCGCAAACCGCGGCGATCGCTACGTTGAGCCGTCCAAACCAGTTAATTTTTTCTTTGGCAGCAAGGCGCGAGAGAGAAGAGTTTATGTTGGCGAGAGCCTTTTCAAAAATATCCTCCTGCCCTTTCATGGCCGCAATATAGGTACGTTTCAGGGCGCCGACGATGGTGCGCGTCAGCTTGTCATAGTCCAGCTTGTTGGCCTTGAGGATCTGCGGGCCGATGCCAGAGACCTCGATGACCGCGAACAAATCAATCGTTTGTCCGAGCTTGCCGAAACTCTCTTCATAGACAGAAGTAAAATTGCCATCCTTGGGATGAGTCAAAAAAATTTGGCCGACAGTGGTTTTGAGTTTCATTTTTTCGCTAAAATAGTAGTTTAACTATACGAAGTTTTCAGGCCCCGGTCAATTGTGTTAAACTGTGACTATGCTGGAAAATTTGCTGAATACCAAGCCAAAGAAAAAAGTTTTGAGCGCATTTTTTGCGTTCCCCAAAAGAAGCTTCTCCATCCAGGAATTGCGCGAAACCGCTGACGTCTCCACGCGGGCCGCCAGTGAAATCGTCAGAGAGATGGTACGCGCTGACGTGCTCAGCGTTGCCGCGAAAAACCGCCACCGGTTTTTTCGCATCAACCCGCGCTTTGGCATGTACCACGAACTGTCGGATTTTCTTCAGGGTGAAGCTAATCACAAGGATGATCTCGTCAGCAAGGCGCTCAAGAAGATTCCCAACGCCAAGCTAGTTATTCTCAGCGGAATTTTTTCTTTTCAGCCGGGCGCGCCCGTGGATTTATTAATTGTAGGGGACAATATCGGCCGGGTCCGCTTGCAAAGCATCCTCAAAGACATAGAAAAATTGGCGGATACGGAAATCGTCTATACCGTGATGCCGGTTGCCGAGTACGAATACCGCCGGATGATGAATGACCGATTTGTCAGAGATATTCTCGATTATCCCCACGTGCAGGTCATGAACAATCTAAAAACTAAAAGGCGCTAAAATGTTTTCCTTGCAAAATTTTTACAGCATCTTTGAGCAGTTCCTGAGCTATTTTCCTGAAAAGCTGCACGGACTCATTTCCATTTTCCTGGCAATCCTACTGGTTATCGGGGTTTACAAAGTGATCCGCAGGCAGCTCGTTTATCTGATATTGCTCATCATTCTTTTACCCGCGGCCGGTCCGATTCTGCAAAACGTTTGGGAGCAGATTCTCGATCTCTTGCGATTTTTGGTCAGTAAGCAATAATTTGACAGGATTTTGGATCAGTTTTATATTTACGGCAGTTTCATTAATCGAAAGGGAGACAAACAATGTTAGAATTAAACCTCCTGCAAGACGAGGATGCGACAACGCCAGCTGGTGACGAGAGCGAAGCAGCAGGCGATGCTGACACTGAGAGCGCTGAAGAGTCCGAAGAGCAGGTCTAATTTTCTGGAAATAAAACAAAACCCGTCCGCCCAGGTGGACGGGTTTTGTTGTGGATAAATCCTTCTTGACATAAGGTGAACGATTGTTTACCTTATAAATATGTTAACCAAGAGGCAAAAACAATTACTGGATTTCATCAAGGAAAATATTCAGGGTAGCGGGTTTCCGCCAACCATGTCGGAAATGGCTGCTTCGCTCAAGGTAAAATCAAAAAACGCGGTGGCCAAGCTGCTTTATAGCCTTGAGGATCAGGGATTGATCCAGCGCGACGGAACAGCGCGGGGGATTCAGGTGCGGGACGAGTACGGCAACGAGATCAGAGCAGGAGCGACTCCTGTTCCAGTCTTGGGAACGATTACTGCTGGCAGCCCGATTGTGGTTGAGGAAAATATTGAGGAGTGGATTAATCTGCCCAACTCACTGCTTCGGTCGCGCAAAGACGTATTTCTACTGCAAGTCAGAGGCGACAGCATGATCAATGCCGGCATCCTTGAGGGAGATCTGGTGATTGTGCGTCCCGTGCGCGAGGTCAGATCAGAAGATATAGTGGTTGCCTTGCTGCACGATGAAGCGACTGTAAAAAGGTTTGTACAAATCAATGGTCGGCGGTATTTGAAACCAGAAAACCCGAAATATCAAAATATTTATCCGGAAGACGAATGGACAGTGCAAGGCAAGGTCGTAGGAGTCATAAGACAACTGGAATAACCGTATGAGCGAACTCGAACAGACTAAATACAATGCGATCGACAACCTGAAACGGCTATGCGCCCGCTGCTCAGAAAATCTCGAGCACACCTGCCGGATTCAAAATTTGATCCAGGAAATCAGCGGCCTGAGAGGGATACCGGTTATTGTCAACGACAAACTGCGGCACCTTGTTTTTAATTGATATGATATGGAACCAGTTGATGTTATCGCTACATTCACTAAGGACGGGATATTCCCACGGGTCATCAAATGGGGGCAGCGGCGCTACCGCATCTTGCAGGTTAATCTGGCTCATTCTATAAAGGATGGCGCAGTACGAGTTTATTTTTTTTCTGTTTCTGATGGAGCTAATGCCTGGAAACTGGGGTTTAACACCGAAACCCTGAAATGGTGGGTTGAGGATTTCTACACAGTGAACTGATCGAGAAGCTTTTTGGCTTTCTTGATACTAACCAACGGATTGGTTTCAATCACAAGGTATTTCGGTTTGTGCAAACGCAGCATGGCGCGCAGTTCTTCTTGTTCTTTTTCATCAGGCAGCAGATGATTGAAACGGCTGTTGTAGGAAATATGTACCACCTCAGGCGTCACTAGCTGATAAGTTGCTAAGGCATCAAGGCCGGGAATGTTTCTTGCGCTTTGTCCGAAATGTCCAGGATCAAACACCAGGCCTTTTATGCCTCGTTTACCGAGTTCTTTTTTGATAGTTATCGGGTCCCAGAGAATTTTCTCGGGACCAAATTCAGAGGCAATGTTTTCTACTACTACGCGGAACTGACTCGTGATGTTTTCAAACTCCGGCCCCATTTCCAGAGCCAGATTGCTGTGGATAAGAACGTAGGGATCCAGGTAAGCTAGGGCTTTTGCGATTTTTAAACCAGGGCTAGTTTTGGCATCACCAAGGTAAACCTGAAAAATACAGGAGAACAGTTTTTCTAAAGCGCCTGGCTTTTCTCGCAGGATTTGCCGCAAAGAAGCATCCCACCAAACGGGCAGATGGATACCAGCCACTGTAACGCCATATTTTTTTTGCAAGGACAGGATCTGTTGCGCTGTTATCCATCGGTAGGGAACTATCTCTACATATTTAAATCCGTATTTTTTGGCGTTTTTGAAAACTTGCTCAATGTTGCCGGAGAAAAATGACGTTGTATTTGATAAAACCAGGTCAGGCATATGCGTATTATACTTCACATGGATATGAACAGCTATTTCGCAAGCGTGGAGCAGCAGGCCAATCCGCATCTGCGCGGCAGACCGGTTGGCGTTTGCGAGCATCTCGGCGGGATTATCATCGCCCCGTCAGCAGAAGCCAGGCTTATGGGTATCAAGCCTGGCGCTACAGTTTGGGAAGCCATAAAAATATTTCCGCAGATCGTACTGCTCCCTACAGATCCTGACAAATATCGGCACGTAACCAAAAAATTTTTAAACATCCTGAACGACTATTCAGACGATGTCGAACAGTATAGCATCGACGAAGCATTTATTGATATTACGAGATACACTGATGGCGATTATCGCGATGCGCGGCTTTTGGGCATGGAGATAAAACAGCGTCTGCGGCTGGAGATCGGTGAATGGGTATCTGCTTCTGTTGGCGTCGGACCTAATAAGCTCATCTCTAAAATTGCTGCTGACCTGGGAACAGACCATATTGACCGTTTAGGTATTGTTAGGCCGCAGGATATTTCAAAGCTTTATGACGAGCTTGCGCTCACGGATGTGCCTGGCATTGGCCGGAGGATAG
The DNA here is from genome assembly GCA_001777515.1 of Candidatus Doudnabacteria bacterium RIFCSPHIGHO2_01_48_18. Classification (GTDB taxonomy): domain Bacteria; phylum Patescibacteriota; class Doudnabacteria; order UBA920; family 2-01-FULL-46-14; genus 2-01-FULL-46-14. The sequence continues at coordinate 17,349 of MFEF01000026.1, read as the reverse complement.
AGAAAGCATTGCACAGATTGGGGATTTTTACGCTCAAACAGCTAGCAGTATATCCGCTCGGCAATTTATTAAACCAGTTCGGTATTTGGGGTTATGTCCTGCGCGAGCTTGCCAATTTTCGCGACACCTCTGCGGTTGTTACCGAAGAAGAACCGCCCAAATCCTTTGGACACGCTTACACTGTGCCAAAACCATTGACCTCAGAAAGAGAGATAAGAAAGCTGATGTTCAAGCTTTCAGACAAGGTCGGCCGCCGGATGAGAAAGCATGGTGCTTCCGGAAGTATTGTGCATTATTTTCATTCTGACCGGCAATACACAAGCTTTGGTAAGCAGCGCAAAATTCGCGATTTTATAAACGAGGGTCGAGACATTTTCCGGGTTGCGTGGAAGATATTCCTCAGCTCCTCCCCCTTTCCTGCGGAAGGGGGAGGAATGGAGGGGGTAAGCTCATCGGAAATTTCTGCCCCCACTTATTCTCCCCCTTATCATGGGGGAGAGCTTAAATTGAAAATTATGGGCGTTTCTGTTTCCGGCTTGAGATGGGAAACTGGGCAGGATTTTTTGTTTGAGCAGTATGAGCGGCCGCGTCGGCTGGCTGCGATTATGGATAAAATCAACAATAAGTATGGAGACTATACCATAACGAGAGCCAGATTTTATGACGCGCCTGACACCTGGGCTAAAGATACCGTAGGCTTTGGCCGCACTCGCAGCCTAAATCAATAAAAAAACAGCCGCAAAACTCTTCCTTGACTTTTAGCGCCAGAAATGACGCTTTTTTGTGTAGTTATCCAGATTGACGAAATGGGAGCGGGGGGATACAATGGGGGAGAAATGGAGTTTTTGTGGAAAGAAGTGGGGAAAAGTGGATAAACTCGAAAAATATGTTTATTGGTGAATATTCGCTAACAGTGGATGAGAAAGGAAGGCTGTCCATCCCCGTCAAATATCGCAGCTCACTTAGCCGCGGAGCTGTGGTAACAAGGGGGTTGGACAGCTCTCTTTTCCTATACACTGACAAAGAATGGCAAGCTTTGGCGCAAAAACTCGCCGCGCTTCCGATCAGCAAGGCTAACACCAGAGCTTTTTCCCGCCTGATGCTTGCCGGAGCCATGGATGTCGAGATGGACAAGCAAGGCCGCATCATTGTGCCAGACTATTTGCGAGACTTTGCTGACATCAAGAAAAAAGTTGTGATCGCCGGGCTTTTTAACCGTCTTGAGATTTGGGACGAAACAAAATGGGTTAATTATAAAAAACAAACAGAGAAAGGATCAAAAGATATTGCAGAAACCTTAGAGCAGATTATCTAGCATGCGGCCGCATATACCAGTTCTTTTAAACGAAGTTCTAAATTTTTTCGACCCTGCGCAGGGCAAAAGGTTTATCGATGCCACGCTTGGCCGCGGCGGGCACACCGCCGAGTTACTCGCGAAAGGAGCCGAGGTTCTGGGAATCGATGCTGATCCGGCTGTTGTGGCCGCATCAGAAATCCGCGCGCCACGATTCAAAATCGCCAACGGCAATTTCGGAGACATAAAAAAAATCGCGGAAGACCATAATTTTACTGGCATAGACGGCGTGCTGTTTGATCTGGGACTTGGCAGTCACCAGCTGGATGATCCAGAGCGCGGTTTCTCCTTCCAGAAAGACGGGCCGCTTGATATGCGATTTTTCAAAACCGAGCTGACTGCGCATCGGATAGTAAATTTCTATCCAGAGAAAGACCTGATCCGCATTTTTCAGAAATACGGCGAAGAGATGCGATTTGCGCGAAGGATCGCCAGAGCAATCATGATCGAGCGCAAGAGCGGTTCGATCGACAGGACCGCGCGGCTCTTCGAGATAATCAAAAAAACCTTGCCGGCCAAATTCCGCTTCCGCGCAGGGGACAGCGCCAGGAGAATCTTCCAAGGCCTGCGTATTGAGGTCAACGACGAGCTCGGCAACCTGGAAAGGGGATTGCAGCAAGCTCTTTTACTTTTAAAACAAGGTGGAAGGCTAGTAGTAATTTCTTTTCATTCGCTCGAGGACAGAATCGTTAAGACTTTTTTCGTCAAAGAGGCAAAGGACTGCGTTTGCCCGCCGAGTTTTCCGGTATGCCGCTGCGATGCCAGAGCATCCCTGAAGATCCTGACGAAAAAACCGGTTTTGCCTGCTGAGGAAGAAATCAAAATCAATACGCGTTCGCATAGCGCCAAGCTGCGCGCCGCGGAAAAAATCTAAATGACCAGATACTTTGCACTCGCTTTAAACACGGGCAGTCTTACTGCCAAAACTAAACCAGCCGCGTCTTCTCGGCCAAAATTTAGCTGGCGTCCAAAGAATCTCCGCTCTGCGATTTTGTCTGCGTTGTTTGTGCTCGGTGTAGCCTATCTCATTCAGGTGAACAGCATTTCTACCAAAGGTTACGAAATAAAGCAGCTTGAGCAAAAACTGGTGGAGGTTCGTGAGCAAAATGAGCGTTTGGAGCTCGAGGCCAGATCACTCAAAGCCATTGAAACTATCCAGGCCCAAGCTCAAGCTCTCAATCTGGTTCCGAGCCAGGGCGTGAATTATTTTTCGGGCAACGGTTACGCTTTTGAGAGGTAAGAGATAATCCGTGAATAGCCGCATTTTTTTGCTCGCGATAACAATATTTTTGTTCACAGCCGCCCTCATCGCGCGGCTTTTTTCGCTTCAGGTTTTAAGCCATGACAGTTTTAAGGCCTTGGCCACGAGCCAGCACCAGCTGTACAGAACTCTAGTACCACAGCGTGGCCAGATTTTTGTTTTGGAAAATAAAGACGGCCGGATCGTACCGGCAGTGACTAATGTGGAGAAAAATCTGGTTTTTGCTCAGCCGCATGAGATTGAAAACAAGCCCGCGGCCGCTACCCAGCTCTCGCAGATCCTACAGATGCCAGCCAGGGAAATTCTCGAGAAAATTGATGACAACAGCCGTAAATGGGTCATTCTAAAAAAAGAATTGCCTGAATCTGAGGCTTTGGCAGTGGCTGCCCTGAAGCTTAAGGGCATCGGGTTGGAATCGGAGAGTTTCCGTTTTTATCCGGAGAAAGTTTTTGCCTCCCAGCTTTTGGGATTTTACGCTTATGAAGGCGAGGAACGTGCCGGCCAATATGGCATCGAGGAGCATTACGACGAGCTGTTGGCCGGAAGACCCGGATCCCTGGCTTTAGAAAAAGATATCAGAGGCGCGTGGATTACGGGCGGAGAGCGGCAATTTGAGGCCGCGGTTGACGGCGTGGATATTGAGCTGACACTTGATCGCGCCATTCAGTACCAAGCAGAAACAATTCTGAAAAACGCGGTAGAGCAGTATGAAGCTGATGATGGCAGCATGGTTGTCATGAACCCTGCGACCGGTAAGATTTTGGCAATGGCCAATTTTCCTACCTTTGACCCTAATCTCTTCAATAAAGTTGAAGATATTTCTGTTTACCGCAACCGCGCAGTTACTGATGCGTACGAGCCCGGATCTGTGTTCAAACCAATCACGATGGCCGCGGGTCTGGATAGTGGATCTGTTCAGCCGGACATGATTTTTGAAGATACAGGGTTCATGAAATTCGATAAATTTACGATCAAGAACGCGAACGACAAAATCTACGGCGCGCAGAACATGACCCAGGTTTTGGAACAATCTATCAACACTGGGGCGATTTTCGTGCAGCAAAAGACAGGCAAAGATAAATTTCTCGAGATTGTAAAACGTTTTGGCTTTGGACAAAAAACGGGGTTAACGATTCCTGGCGAGGCAGCCGGCGATATGCGCAACCTCGAGAAAAGCAGCGATATCCACTATGCTACCGCATCATTTGGCCAGGGTCTTACAACTACTCTGGTACAGCTCGCGAGTGCTTATTCCACTATTGCGAACAGCGGAAAAATGATGAAACCGTACTTAGTGCAGAAAATAGATTATAAGGACGGACGCGTAGACGAAATACAGCCGTTAGAGATCAGACAAGTTATTTCCTCCAAAGCCGCGCATACGCTTGGCGCTATGCTGGTCAATGTTGTGGAAAACGGTCATGGTAAAAGAGCAGGCGTGCCTGGATATTACGTTGGCGGCAAAACCGGTACCGCGCAGATTGCGAAAACCGATGGCCCTGGATATGACGAAGATCGGACGATTGGCAGCTTTATTGGTTTTGGTCCGGTGGACAATCCAAAATTTGTCATTGCCGTAAAAATCACAAACCCGAAAGCTGTTCGTTCAGCGGAAAGCTCGGCCGCCCCAACCTTTGGCGAAATGGCCAGATATCTCGTAAATTACTACCAAATCCCGCCGTCTAGATAAAGTCTTTATGCTGTGTTAGAATTCTTAAGCTGTGAGGCCCCATCGTCTAATGGTTAGGACGAATGGTTCTCAGCCATTAAATCGGGGTTCGATTCCCCGTGGGGCTGCCATCTGAATATTTTGGACGATCCGCGAGCATAGCGAAGCGCGGTTTCAGCGTAAGAATCACGTTTTTTCGGTCGACACTCCGGTTCGAAGTGACGTTTTGGATTAATTCGCGTTTCTGGTCCAGATCACCCAATTCATAAATAGAATAAGCCCTTTTTGCCAGTTCGAATATTTCCGCTAACTCTCCGGCGGCTTTTCTGCCAGACATATTCTCTTGAAGCTTCAACTCCATCTCTGCCTTCTCCGCAAGCAGAGTGCTTTTTCGTAATCCAAATGTTGCCTGGTCCAGTAAACCATCGACAAACGCATCTGTCAGTCGGGACAGGCGGTCTTGGATTTGTGCCAATCGAAGATTCAAGCTCGTCTTTAGTTGTTCTTGATTTGCTGTCCAGTTCGTCTCAAAACGAGTGAGAGCTTTTTCGGCTGCGTTCAGTTCCGTGGGCGTGAGTTCCAAAGGATGAAGCTTCAACTTCAAGGTCTGATCCACTTTTTCCTCTCGAATGCCGGTCGTCGGACACGACGGAGTGTGGCAGCGATAATAGTTATGCCCTTTTTGGGTCTCGCCAGCGAGCGAATAAGTACAGGGTTGGCACGTGAGTAAACGGCTAAAGAGAAACTTGTGTCGGCGGCAACGAGGATGAATTTTCCCTGACAGGACGAGCTTCACGTCCTCAAATAAGGACCGATGGATTAGAGGTTCGTGACGCCCCTGGAATATCTCACCAGTCCTGTCAATGCGGATGAGCCCGACGTAGAATTCGTTTTTGAGCAAACGCGCGATACCGTTCCGGCTGATGCGGCCGTTCGCTCGATTCCGCAGGCCGATTTCGTCCGCCTTCTGAACCAAGAGGTCGAGGGTGTATCTTCCGCTGGCGTAGAGTTCAAAAACGTTCTTGACGAGTGGTCCTTTCAAGGGATCGATGTCTTTCAGTTGGCCTTTCCCCACATCCAGGTAACCCAAAGGAGCAGGGAGCGGATATAGTCCTTGCTTGAGCCGACCGTAAAATCCTTTTCGAGTCTCTTCGCGCAAGTTGCGGATATAGTCGGCAGCCACGACGGCTTGAATGTCGGCAGAGAGTCGGCCACCTCGGGAACGCATATCCAGATTTTCATTGGCGAAATGGACCTGAATTCCTTGGTCGATAAGTTCCCCAAGATCCGCCCAGTCCTTTAGATTTCGGGCGCTGCGGTCGATCTTATGAATGAGTACGCCCTGGGCTTTACCTTGCTTTAAGCCTTTGAGCATCTGTGCAAAGATTGGTCGGCCGCGTTTGGCTGCGGTCTCTCGCTCTTCAAACCATCCGGTAATCTCCAAGCCGCTGCGCTCGGCAAAGCGCAGAATGCTATCGCGTTGCTCCTGCAGAGAAACGCCATGTTCACCTTGTTTAGCGGTCGATACGCGGAGGTATGCGAAGTATTTGTTCATGGCGATTGGGAAGAATAAATTAATGGGAGGGTCGCTGTGAGGAAGCTTCCGGTGGCTCTGTACTCTGAATAGTACGTGGCCCGCCTTTCCCTGTCAAAACCTGGAATCGCGCATAAAGCCGAGGCTCACTCTTAATTCTGTCGTAAACGCGGATAGCCAACTTCAAGTACTGCTCAAATTCTTTTTGGGCTGACTCAAGCTCCTCCCCCTGAAGATGGGGGTAACTGATGATCGCGCGCGCCCTGCGACACACTCAGGTGGCCGGCTTCGATCTGCGCGATCAGTTGACGTTTGTATTCGGCTTCGAATTTTCGACGAATCTTTCCCATTACGAATATCGATCTCCTCGACCGCTAAGCGTATGCTCAACGACCAAACCGATGCTCTTCACGACGATGCCGTTCTTGGTAGTATCCGGCCCCCAATATCCACCCGCCCGCCGAAGTACTACGCCGGCAGCAATTGCGTAAACGGGATCGCCCACGACAATCCTCAGGCCGTTTTCCTTGAATAATATGTCCTGCCCAACGTGGTACCAATTAGGTTTGTAAGTCGGATAGTCTTGCCCAGTCGAAGGATCTTTTCCGAGACTAGTCTTGCCTTGGGGGCCGCAAGAGTTTGCGAGATAGTTATATGGTTGAACTTTTGCGCCAGTCGGGTAGTAAAAGCCATCAGCTGCAGTGCGCTCCCGCTCCGCCCAAGCGCCATGGCAAACGAGAATATATTCCAGAACCAGGAGTAGGGGCATCGTTCGGTTTCGTGATCGCAAAGTAGTTTTTACCCTCCCTGATCAGGTTTGTGGCTCGACTTCTAATCGATAACCTCTTGGACAGTGGAAGCGATTTGTTCCGCGACACCATTTAATTGTTTTCTTTTTAGAGCCGAGACTCGGACAATGACTTCTTGTAGAACGACCTCATAGACTGTCGACTCAGCTCCTTCAACCACAAATAATTTTCTGTCACCCACTATGGTCCTTGCACGCCGAGCAGTATTTGCAAGCGAATACGGAAGGTGAAAATCACTTGTGAGAAAGTCGTCAGGATCCCAACTTCGGGTATTCTCAAAAAACTGCACATAAGCCGGCGGTCCTTCGGTTAGACCCACGAGGTAATACGTCCTATTTGGATCTTCGAAGTTAATTAATTCTGGCCATTGTGTGGTCGTCACAATCCAGTCGGCAGGAATCATCATTTCAACTCGGTACCGCTCGTTTCTATAAAGCTTCCAATCGCCACCGTCCGTTGGCACTTTTCCCGCATTAGCGAGATCGGTTGATAGATTGCGGTCTGATACGGAAGGACGCTGAGCATCTTGATACATCACGAAAGCCACGCCGACGATAATGCCTGCGCCTGCAAGTGCCATTAGGACTTTTGTTGTTTTTGGAGAAATGTCGGTGAACTTAAGGACAACATCAGTATAGGATGCGGTCCAAAAACCGGCAAACCCACTACTCCACAGAGACGCCGAAATCGAAAATCTGGATCGGTGCTGCCGCGCCCGCTTGCTGCGGTCCGCCGATAGATGGGGACGGACAAGCCTGCCCGCTCACACCCAGTACCGTTTCAATGCGGCTAAGCGCCCGACGTATTCTAGTGGTTCACTTAGTACTCAACAGGAACGCCGAAATCGAAGATCTGTAATGGCATTGCAGCGCCTGCCATTTGCGCTCCGCCAATACCCATACCAGCAAGGAAACAATACTCGCCAGGTTTGAGATCTTTGTCTGGCGTAACTTTATAAAGGCCTGGTCGGATTCTCTCGCTCTTGAAGGTTACGATGGACTCCTGGTGCGTGCCCGAAGACCCCCCGAAAGCTCCTTGTTCGAGCACGATGGTTTCGCGTGTGGACTTCTTTGTTTCAAGTTTCAGCAACACGAATTGATTTGGACTAGTGATCGCAGCACCCCCACTGAGGAAACTACCTTTTCCCAAAGCTGCCGCTTTGTCCTCAAAGTAGAAATAAAAAACCGGTCTGTGATCCTTGGTCCGAAGGCTTGCTTTGGCTCCCTGCAGAACTGCCTTCTCTTTAGTTTTGGCGATTCCATAGGTGATGCTGCTTAGGAAGCGACCGCCCTGCTTTTGGCCGGTGTATGCCGCCGGTTCTAACAACGTCATTTCTGGTTGTTTCAGCTTATTGATAAAATGCAGATAAATACCCGAATCGTGTGTTGCATTGGGATCGTTAGGATCGCCTGCTGCGGTTCTATCGTCAGTGGTGGCTCCCGAGGCGCGTGTTGAGGCCGTACCACTGATAATCGGTATGCCGCCATCCCCTGTCACAATGACGGTCGGAGCAGCAGGTTGGCTGACAGCAACGGCTGACGCCGCAACATTCAGGGTTGGATCCATCAAAACCTGAATTACGCGCTCCGGCACCTTTGCCTGACTTAGCTTGACTAGATCTTCATCGGAAAGCTGTAGCGGTTGATTCGCCTGCTTGATCCGCGTGACCAAGATGCCTTCCGATAATCCAGATTTGTGCAATTGGATTATTCCGTCAACGCTGATGCGCGGGGCGTTAGCCGACGGTTGTTGCGGGAGTTCTGCGGTCACCAACGAGGCCATTAGTGTGATGAGCAGCAGGGTCCTCACAATGACGTAGGGAATTGTCTTTGAGTCAGGCATTGTCTCCTCCTGGGCGTTTTATTGCGTGCTTGGTTCTTATGATGGTCACGGCATTCTAAGCTCCCGTGTGCGAAAGAGCAATGAATTGACATCAAGAAACCTCAGGAAAAGAGTTCCTCCCCGGTTCCTGCTCGCGTCGGATTAAAATGTGCCTCAATCTGCGTGAAGCGTCTCAGTAAGTCAAGATTTAAATAGTGACTATAGTCACTAAGCCTTTTTTCATATTCCACCTACTCTCACGGCATGCACCCGCCAAAGCGGGTAGCCCAGGAGTTCGGGCAAGCCGTTAACAAGCTGCGACAGAAAAGAAAGATGAGTCAGCAAGAGCTAGCCGACGCCTGCGGTTTGGATATTGGCTACGTCGGTGGCATTGAACGTGGTCAACGCAATCCGACGGCGACACGAAACATATCCTCCTGCTCCCAGCGAGCGTCGAAGAATGTTTCCAGATGGGATACGAAGCGTTCGATCTGGCTGAAAGATTCCAGACTCCGGTTTTCGTCATGACCGACCTGGATCTTGGAATGAACAACTGGATGTCGGACCCGTTCAAGTATCCCACGAAGAAACTCGACCGCGGCAAAGTGCTCACGGCGGAAGATCTGAAAAAGCTCGGCAGTTTCCAGCGTTACGCGGACGTTGACGGAGTGATCGGATACCAGGGCACGACGGTAACGCCGGCGAACAGGCAACCCAGAGCCGCAGCCGAGTTGCCGTCGATGATGATTTTGCCCTGAGTGGCGTTCATTCTCTGGCACCGGTACGGAACCCTGCTCCGGTCGAAACTTTCCTTCGAAAACTTCCGGCCCAGATCGAGCGCCGCCTTGTTGAGCGCCACGGCTTTAGCTTTCCCTTTGAATTGCTTTGTCAGGGCCAGTTCCATTTCCGCCGGATCGATCTCGTCAAGAACCGTCAGGTGCGTGCAACCAACGAAGTCTGGGTCGCTGATATTACCTATATTCGGATTCGTTCAAGTTTTGTCTATCTGGCTGCGATTCTCGACCTGTACTCGCGAAGAATCGTCGGCTGGGCCATCTCGAAACGCATCGACACGGAGCTCTGTCTGACGGCATTACGAATGGCCTTGGAAACCCGCCACGCTCGCGGTTGCATTCATCACTCCGACCGCGGCGTTCAATATGCCTCGGCAGCGTATGTTGCGCTGCTTCGCCAGCACGGGCTCCAGATCAGCATGTCCGCCAAGGGCAATCCTTACGACAACGCTTTCATGGAGTCGTTTTACAAAACTTTGAAATACGAGGAGGTACATCTCTGGAATTACGAAACCTATGAGGATGTCATCGAAAGGCTTCCGTTTTTTCTTGAGGAGGTCTATAACCGGAAGCGCCTTCATTCCTCGATCGGCTATATTCCGCCGGCCGAGTTTGAAGCCGCTGTCTCAAACATGAAACCCGCTGATCGGCCTGTACTCAACCTGTGAGGGAAACTCTCCAGTTCGCGGGGCGCATTCCAAACCCGGGTCATTTCCCACGAGTGCCGAAGCTCTTAAGACTACAATTGGGAATAAAAAAGGCCGGTCACCTAAGGGCCATACCAGCACAACCCGATTGCCCGACAGTGAAGAATATTTGGCGTGCGCATTATGAATTGTGTTCTATCCTTGCGCTCTCTCGGATCGACTGTGCTCGGCAAATAAACCGAACAGTTTCGGAATTAGAGTGTCCCAAGTTCGAAGTACGATCCGAGACGGGCTGCCAAACTAGATTTCTGTTTATTATACTCCTGGTTTAGCTGATAGATTGGCGACAAATCACCGGTTCCAATGATAATTCTTTTTTGAAAGCTTAGTCCAGCCAAAAACTTCGGTTCCAAACCCATCCAGACTTTGGCCGTGTTCCTCACAAACCTGAAACAATAATCCAAGACCTCTCCCATATTTAATTCCTCATCCAGCTTCCGGTAATTATTTTTCCAAATGTCAATCACCACGGCTTTGAATATTTTTTCAAACCTCGCGTTAGGCGTAATGCTTTCCAAATATTCCACGAACAACTGCTCAAAAATTTCTTTCGGGATAAACCTGGCTTTAATGCAATTCTGTTTTTGGTGGTGGTAAAACGGATATTTTTTGCTTCGCCCGCGGCTTTCACTGCCGGTCATGCATCCGCCGCATTCCTCGCAGACCGTCAACACCCGCTCCGAATGAATAATGAATCTCCAATCCCTCTATCGCTTCCGCCCCTTCCTTTCGCCTCCTACTCTGTTCCGTTTTTTCGCTTCCGTTTCCTGTTTGGCTTTCGCAGCAAGGAGCGGTAGGTGACGGCATGGCCCAGCAGGGCAAGCTTAGCCGCTTTGGAATTAGAAGTGGAAGATAATTGCATCTTTTGCCGCTACAATTCACTCAATTACGTTACCAACCTCGTAGCTATCTAATGTGGCTTTGATTGAGTTTTTGACGGCATACCCACGCGATGTCAGCGCATTCATATTACGAAAACCAAGCTTTTTCCCATCGGAAATAACATAAACCGTGCCTTGATCATTGACCAGTGTCCCATCACGGAATTTAACCAGTGGGCCAGTCGGCAGAGTCATATCCGCGGCGTTGGACGCGACCACGCGGCCGAATGTAAAGCCATAGGTCGTAAACACGGCTTCAGATTCAAATCCTTGTCGTTTTCCGTCTTTGACCCACCAGACGGTTTTTCCATCAAGGATCAGCGCGCCTTCGGGGTGAGCTTCCACGCCAGATGCGATGGGATTGCCGGTGGTATAATCAGACAGATCAATTTTTAGAAGTCCGTTAAAAGAATAGCCCAGCCCCTTGAAAACATCGGCCGAGGTGAAGCCGCGCTTCGTGCCGTTGAGACCGATCATATACACGGTGCGGCCGTCAGCTTTATCCAACACCAATGCGCCTTCAAGTGCTTTCATCACCGACCCCTCGGCCGTGGCTTTGTCCGCGCTGTTGGCCGCAACTGTCTGGCTGAAAGTATATCCGTGCGAGAAATATTCTTCGGGATTGCGGAAGCCGGACCGCTTGCCGTCCTTGATAAGGAAGATTGTCCCATTATCCAGGATGAGCGTGCCATTCGGATGAACATTGGTGATCGTTTCCCCCAAAACCTGTCCGCCCGTCTGCAAAGTAATCGTGTCCGACACGGCCGCGGAAACATCCCCGGTGTTGCTCCGGAATTTCGCGTAAACCGTCTTTACTCCATCGCCGGAAGTCAAGGTCCAGGACTTTGTCGCTGCGTAGTTTTCCCAATTGGTTATTCCGGCAAAATCAGCGGTATTGGCGATCATCATGTGGGCAGCCCCAGCCGCCGCTAAAGTCAGAGTAACATTCTCTGTGCTCGTAACCGCCGCGCCCGAGGCGATAGAGATCGTGGTATTGGTCGGCGGAGTAGCGATACTTGAACCGCCGCCACCTCCTCCGTCCCCTCCACCACCCGAGGTTTGCGTCTGACCGAAAACCGCGTATGGCGTAGCGGCGGCCGACACGCTAAAGGTGATGGTATTGGCTGCGGTATTTCTGGTATACGGTTCTATAGCCACCCAATTGGTACCGTTAAACCGATAAGGCACGATCGTGCCTTCATCAATACCGCTATCGCTGTAATTCATGGTAACCTGAATCGTTAGTCCGGTGCCGGTAATCCTAATCTCATATCCGTTCAGTATATTATTGCCAGATATGACCGCGGCCGCGCCCGTGAAAAAAGTTGACCCAAGCGGACTTAAATCAGCTACCGTAGCGTTGGTATTGGATGAAGACGTCACGGACACTGACAGATTGGACGCTTGAATCACCGCAGGCTGGGACGCGGTCACGGACACGGTCTGGTTTGTGATCGTGTTGTTTGAGTCAGCAGTGATATTCCCCATTGCCACCGGAACAGTCAACGCCAAATTCGTAAATTCGCCATTCGCAAAAGTTGCTGATTCGCCCGTGTCTATGCCATTGACGAAAAACTTTACTGTCTGGCCCGCTCGGTTGTCATCTGGATCCAAAGCAAACAGCAAGTTGGGATTATATCCGTATTTTCCTCCTGACGTTATGCTGTCGCCAACAACAGTTGGTCCGATTTTCGTCTCAACGGTCAAACCGTCAGGCGCCGCGCCGTTCGTAAAATTCACAGTACCATAAAACTGATGCGGAATCCCTGGCGCGGCCATAGCCACAGCCGGGATAGCAAACAATACTAAAGCGATCAATGAATATTTTTTCATAGATTTATTGGATTAGTTATGGCTCGCTAGGGCGCGTTATCGCCAATGGTGTAGTTGTATTGTGTGCCGCCCACTCCGGAGAGGAAAATCCAATAGCCTTCGTCCGGATTGAGATCATCTCCGGAATCCAGATAGACGAAAGAGCTGCCATTGTATTTGGCCAGTATTGACCAATAGCCCTGCAAGGCGTTGGCCAAGGCATACTGTGCCTCTACCGAATCAGTATTTTCTTTCTGATAGTAACCAATAAGGTTCCAGCCGGCATACAGGGTTCGACTGGGCGGCGTGTTGTTGCCGGCCCGCAGGAGATTCCCCGGACCGCTCAAAGTTCCCGCGCCCGAGCCGGTGTAGTTGATCCAGTAGCCATACCCGGCTGTCATGGTCTGCAGATTGCCAGCTTCCGGTTCGCTTGGGTGGTAGACGAGCCACTCTCCGGTGGCGCCGTTATAAGTCCATACTGACTCAATATTGCTCGCGTCATCGCCTAGAACGTCGGCAATCGCGGTGCTGTCCGGAATGACAGGCAGGGAGATCAAATTCCAGCCGTTCGTCAGCGCGACTGAATAACTGCCCGAGGTCGTGAATGTCCAACTCGTTGTCGGCAGAGCATTCCCTGCTGTGTCCGTTACGCCTGTAAGAGTTACTGTGTATGTAGAGTTATTGTTTAGAGTAGTGGCAGGATCAATTGTGACGGTTTCAGTCCCAGATACAGCAGTACTAACAGGTGTATCAGAACCTTTCTGTAAAGTAACCTGGGTATTGGTAATTACTACGTCCTCATTGAACACAACAGTAATATTAGTTGTCGGATCAACACCTACCGCACTGGCATCAGGAGTCTTCCCCGTTACTGACGGAGCGGATATGTCTTTCGTTGCTGTAGGAGTAGTGACAGCTTCACTTACATTGCCAGCCGCATCGGTAGCGGTAACTGAAGGGGTAATCGTGCCATCGGAAAGAGTAGTACCGTCAATCGTGATTGAGTAATCGCCTGATCCATCAGCCACACCGCTCCCTGTAACTGTTGCGCCGCCGGTCAAGAAAACATCAACTGTGGAGCCAATTTCGGCCGTACCAACAACAACGATTGCCGTTTTTTCAGAATCATTAATGAATTCGTCTCCAGCGATTGAAGTGATTACGGGAGCAACAGGAGTCGTGCTATCAACTGTCCAAGTCGCATTCGCCGTGTCTGGCTCTGCCTGTAGATTTCCGGCTGCATCACTACCTCTGACATAGAGAGTATGTGCTCCTTCGGCCAACCCAGACAATGTGATGTGGGTCTCAACCGGAGTATCCGCCGAATATGTTCCGCCATCGAGATTATACTGATAGGTTACGACATCCGTTCCTCCGACGGTAATATCCGTGCTCGTCACATTGGTCAGAGATGTCGGCTCACCGGTAATAGTCGCCGTCGGCGCGGTGCTGTCATACGTGATGCTAAACTGTGTTGATGCGTTGCTGAAGTTGCCCGAAGCGTCCTCCGCCGCATTCGCCGCGATGTTTACGGTCACTGCACCATCGATAGTCGGTGTTACATTGAAGGTATAAGTCGCGCCAGAACCAGTGAAGCCGCTAACTGAACCATTACCGACACTTACATCGCCTTCAATAAATCCCGTAACCGCTTCGCCGAAGTCAATAGATACCGGAATTGGCGAAACATTCGTCAACGTACCTGCGCTGGATGTAATGACCGGAGTCGGGCTGGTGGAATCCAAGCCAGTCAGCTCCATGTTCGTGTACCAAGGCCTATAGTCCACGGTGCCCACAACCGCATCTGTTGCCGGTCCGGTGGAGTAACCCCACCAGTTACCTTCCGCATTAACTGATCCCGTACCTTGATTGTTAAGGATTTGAACCACAGTTCCAACTGTGAATTTATTGGAACTAACAGTAACTGAAGAAACTCCAGCCCCAATTCGTAGCGCTCGCGAACCCCAATTGCTGAATGTGTTGCCAGAAACCGTCACAGTGGTGATAGTTGTGCTGCCTCCCAGAATAAAGTTTGGAACGAAAGCTATTTCACTTCCACTGGAACCACTTACTGTGTTGCTGTTGAATACCAGGTTAGTTAGATCAGAGAGTTCGCTCGTCCACAATACATTGGTGCTATTGGTTGGGGTGTTAAGCGTAATGGTGTTGTAGCTTACCGCTGAACCCGAGACGTCGTGCAAATCTAATCCATCGCCGGTAACTCCAGTGCCCGAGTTTATCGTTATCGTGTTGCCATGCCCCGAACCTCCAATGAGCCAGCCGGTGTGAGCGGGACTCACTTGCTCTGCATAGATGCCCGTTGAGTAACCGTCAACGATTATTGTCGTGTCCTGCACAGTCAGACCGCTCATCGCACCGCCACCATTCGGAGTTCCCGCAATCCATATGCCATGCGCTCCTTCGCCAGTCGTGTGGATTTTAAGATTCCGGATAGTGATAGTGTCAGAATCCATTACTGCAAATCCGATTCCCGTGGCTGGCTCCAGAATCGTGGTCTCTCCAACACCTTGGATAGTAATTCCCGATTTGGTGTCAATCGTGACATTTTCTGCATACGTGCCGGCTTCAATAGTTACGGTTCCGTCTTCTGCAACCGCGTCAATTCCTTCCTGAATTGTGGCGAAAGCGTCATAACCGAAAGTATGCACTCCGGCGTTCCCTTCGAAGAAGTTGTCATCCACGAATACTGCCGTCGGTATCGGGAGAATATTTCCTGTTCCTGTTGCCGTGCCGCTAAAATTATAGTTGCCAGCATCATCGCCGGTGATAGTAACGCCGGTGGAGGTTACTATTTTCCCGTTTCCTTCACTTGCATTCTCAAAGGTCGCTGTTCCTCGATTATCAACCGTTACAATATCAGTAAGAAATACTCCGTTAAGCGTCACACCTGTGATTGTTGCAGAATTATTACCGTCAAAAACTTTATCTTGAACTATGACAGTAGCGGTAAGCGGCGCTTGAGTAATATTGGCTGTCGTTGCGGCTGTCGTTACGTCATTAAGAGTATAGTTGCCCGCGTCCGTGCCGCCGGTGATAGTAATACCAGTAACGCTTACCGGCTTGACTGTGCCGACATTTTTGTCAGCAAAAGCCGCCGTGTGAGTAAGTGTCAGAACATCTCCCGGAACTCTGTCATCCGAAAGTGTAACAATGCCGGTCGCGTCAAGTGTGCTGTCATATACTTTAGTTGTGCCATTTGCCGTAACGACAAGAGTTCTCTCCGTAATGACGCCGTCATTCAGTACCGGCTGGGTAAGCGAATAGTTCCCCGCATCCGCGCCAGCGAGTACAAGACCAGAAACAGTGACTTGCTTTCCCGTGGCGACATTTTTGTCGACGTATGTCGCGGAATAGCCAGCGGAATTGAGTGTTACATCTTCCGTTTCAACAATACCAACAAGCGACGCACCACCAAAATTGACCGTAGCGGTCATGTTGCCATTATATATTTTGCTGTTTGTAATCGCGCCGGTAACAGTGAGTCCTTTGGCGTTAATTACACCGGCGGTATTATTTACATAATTGATATTGTAGTTGAGGCCGCTATTGCTGTCGTTGATTACAAGTCCGCTCGGAGTTAAGGTCTTTCCGATAGCGACATCTTTGGTAACATAAGATTGAGTCGGAGCCGTACTGACAGAATCTCCTGTTTCAAGCGCATCCACTACGGGAGCTATGCTTGATGTAAACGTGCCATCGTAAACCTTAGTGTCAGTTTGCGCTGTAACATTAATTGATTTTTTGGTAATCTCACCAGTTGAGACTGTAGTAAGTGTAACCGTATAGTTGGCTCCGCTATTACCGTCATTTACCGAACCGCTCGGAGTCAATATTTTTCCGGTGCCGACATTTTTGTTGTCAAATGTTTGAGTAAAGCCTGCCGTATCAGTGCCTTGCAAAGCGCCGAAAGTAATTGCTGGTATTACAGTTGAAACATCAGTTCCATTGTATGTTCTGGTATCGGTTACCGCAGTTACCGTAATCGGCCGGGCGCTAATTGTCGCGGTACCTGTTCCTGTGCCATTAAATTCATAGTTCTCTGCATCAGCGCCGCTAAGAGTTATACCTATTGCTGTTACAGTTTTACCAACACTGACATGTTTATCTGAAAACGATTTACTCGTACCGTCGCTCGGAGTTACCACATCGCCAGAAATAATATCGCTTAACACGACATGAGTTCCAGGTGAGTAGGCCGCGGTCGTGTCGCCATCGTATGTTTTATTGTTCAGATTTAATGTCGCGGCAGTCAGTTTCTTAGTGATATTAGCAGTAGCTACGGCTATTGTATCTTGAAGATTGTAATTGCCCGCTTTTGCTCCACTGATGCTGATGCCGCTCACATTTACCGTCTTTCCATTTGCGGCGGTTTTGTCCAAGAATGAAGCGCTTGTGTAAGCGTATACCAAACCATCTCCTGTCTCCTCGTTAGCGCTTGAGAGCGTAACGGTCGCATTTGTCGTTTGGTCATATTCTCTACTGACACCAGCCGCGGTAACAGTGAGGAGTTTTTGCGTAATCGCAAATGTTTCCGGAGCAAGAGTCAAAGCATAATTACCGCCTGCGGACAGAGTGCCAAGTGCGTAAGCATACGTCCCGACATCATCGCCAGCAACACGGCTCAACGCGCCGGTAAATCCATCACCGCCAATTAAGGGATCGGAAATGTATAAGAAAGTTGGATCG
>MFEF01000025.1 GCA_001777515.1 Candidatus Doudnabacteria bacterium RIFCSPHIGHO2_01_48_18 | reverse complement strand
AGAACCTGGACGGCCAATTTTTAATGAAATGCTCTCGCTCGTGGAAAAAGGTTTTGCAGAGGGGATTTTAAGCTGGCATCCTGACAGGTTAGCGAGAAATAGCGTGGACGGTGGACGAATAATATACCTTGTGGACACAGGAAAGCTTTGCCAGCTAAAATTCCCAACCTTTTGGTTTGAAAACACTCCACAGGGCAAATTTATGCTTTCCATTGCTTTTGGGCAGAGCAAATACTACATAGATAACCTTTCAGAGAATGTTAAAAGAGGCTTACGCCAAAAGGTACGCAAAGGCGAATTTCCAGGACCAGCGCCAATTGGATACTTAAACGACCTAATAACCCACAAAATAGTTAAAGACAAAGATAAAATTCGCCTTGTGGCTAAAATGTTTAAACTTTACTCCACGGGGAGTTATTCTCTGAAAGGTTTACAACAAGAAATATTTGCTTTGGGCTTGGTGAGTAAGAACGGAAAACAAATTTCAAACTCCAATGTTCAACACATTTTATCCAGCCCTTTCTACTATGGAGCGTTCAAGTTCAATGGCGAGCTGTTTCAAGGGAGTCACGAGCCAGCGGTTTCAAAGAAACTTTTTGACCTTTGTCAGGAAATACTTTCCGACAAAAGCCGTCCCAAGAGCAAGCACAAAAAAGAATACGCGTTTAGAGGGCTTTTTAAGTGTGGGGAGTGCGGTTGTTCAATTACGGCGGAAACACAAAAGGGACATAATTATTACCGATGTACTAAGAAAAAAGCCCAATGCACGCAAAAGTATATTAGAGAAGAACTTTTGACGGAAAGTATTTCAATAGAACTGCAAAAAGTTTCTTTGAACGAGGCGACTAAAAATAGAATGTTGGAGGAATTACTTAAGGACGAACAAAACCAAGAAGTCGCCTCCGGCCCTTTCGCTCAAAAACTTCGTGAACAAATAACGGAATGCGAACAAAAGTTAGACCTACTTTTGGACGAACGGCTGAACAAAACCATAACCACCGAAGAATACACCTCCAAAAAACAAAAAATCCTCAACCAAAAAATTGAGAACGAGGAAAAATTATCGGTTTTTGAGCGAAAGGGCAACCGCTGGCTCGAACCTTTGCAAAACTTCATAATTGCAGCCCGCCAAGCCCAAATTGCAGGTTTGCAGGGAAATTTTTCTGAAAAGAAAAATTTCCTCAAAAGAA
Organism: Candidatus Doudnabacteria bacterium RIFCSPHIGHO2_01_48_18; assembly: GCA_001777515.1. Lineage (GTDB taxonomy): Bacteria > Patescibacteriota > Doudnabacteria > UBA920 > 2-01-FULL-46-14 > 2-01-FULL-46-14. Next base: position 28,221 of record MFEF01000025.1, on the reverse strand, counting down.
TTGGCTCGAACCCTCTCTTGCAGAACCGGCAAATTGTCTTGATGGCAAAAAAGCCCTGGGAATTACTGGCGGAAACAAATGATGTGGCGGAGGGCGAGCCGCGAAGCGGCGAGGGGGAAACATCAAAAAAACAAAAAATTGCAAATTGGCTGCCCGGGTAGGATTCGAACCTACGGATGGTGGATTCAGAGTCCACTGCCTTACCGCTTGGCTACCGGGCAACAGCAATTCGCAGAAATTATACTAAAATTTTCCCGATGAGTCCAGAGTGGCCGCGCAAAAACTCAGCATTTTTTTGTTTTTTCCCGCCCTCGAGTTGCAGTTCGATAAGCTGAAGTGCATTTTTGCCAGCTCCAACAAGCAATCCTTCGTCAATTTCGCCAGGTTTTAAGTTGCTCGCCGATACAATTTCCGTTTCGTAAATTTTTAATCTCTTTCCATCAATCGTTGTCCAGGCGACAGGCCAAACCCCAAAGGCGCGCACGACGCGATCTATTTCATCAGCAGACTTTTTCCAATCAATTCGGCCGTCGCCCTTGGTGATTATTTTCGTAAACGTCGCATGCGCGTGGTCCTGTGGCCGGGGTTTTAACTCACCGCTCAAATATTTAGGCAAAATTTCGGCTAGCAATTCTGCTCCTACATCGGCCAATTGGTTATGAAGTTTTTTGAAAGCTATTCTGTTTTCTATTTCCCACTTTCTACTTTCTAGAATCGGCCCGTGATCCATTTCTTCATCGAGGAGCATGATCGAAACGCCGGTTTCTTCATCGCCATTTAATATTGCTGTCTGAATAGGGGAGGGACCTCTGTACCGCGGCAGAAGAGAGGGATGTATATTTAAGGTTCCATATTGCGGAAGATCAATGATGCTTCTAGGTATTATCTTTCCGTAAGATGCGACAATATAAATTTCCGCCGGCGGAAATTTCAATTTCCAATTTTCAATTTCCAATTTCGGAAACTGCAAAATCTTCAATCCCGATTTTTCTGCCGCAACTTTCACAGGGGAGGGGAGCAGCTCTTGTTTTCTGCCGGCTGGTTTGTCCGGCTGCGTTACCACGGCAGCAATTTCATAACTTGAATCCTGCGCCAGCTTTTCTAAAGCTGGGACTGCGAATTTCGATGTTCCGAAAAAAACGATCTTATTTTTCAAACTTGTCTTGAATTAAAATACCATTCAAGTGATCAATCTCATGCTGCAACACTTTCGCGAACAGCTTTTCGCCCTTGAGATGCACCTTGCGGCCGTCCTCGGTAAACCCAACCACCTCGACCTTTGCCGGTCTTTTCACATCCCCGAACACTTTCGGGATGGAAAGGCAGCCTTCTTCCAGGGCTGTCTTTTTTATTGATCGCGAGATGACCTTGGGGTTAATGAGCGCAAATGACTCTATTCCAAATTCTTCAAGGTGAATGATCGCCAGCATCAGATTATGACCAACCTGGGGAGCAGCCAATCCAATTCCCGGGGCTTTGCGAACCGTAAGCTTCATATCCTCGATCAGCTCTTTGATTTCCACCGTCAATGGAAAATTTACCTCCGCGTTTGGAGCGCGCAGGATCTTTTCGTCTTCGGGAAGAGTGTGGAGCCTGAGGACTTTTGGCATAGCGGAATTATAATAGGCTTTCCGGGTCAATGTCGATATCGGCTTCGCCGGACAGTTTGCCAAGCAATGGATAAAAATCTGCCTGTACATTCACGGGCGCGCGTAAAACAAGCTGGTAGCGATACTGCCCGCGCAGTTTGGAAATAAACGATGGCACTGGACCGATGACCTCGAGGCCGGAAATATTCTGAGCCTGCAGGTTGTTGGCCCCTGTCTCAGCCTTAACCAAAGCTTTCCGCGAATCAGGGCTTGAAAACACGATTTTCACCAGGCGGGAAAATGGTGGATAGCCAAATTTCTCGCGTACCGCGATTTCTTTGGCAAAAAAACCCTGGTAATCATGGAGCTTTGCTGCCTGAATCGCAAAATTTTCTGGATTGTAAGTCTGAAGGATCACAGTACCAGGCTCGCTGCCGCGGCCGGCTCTGCCCGCGACTTGGGTCAGGATCTGGAAGGTGCGCTCGTTTGAGCGGTAATCCGGCAGATGAAGAATCGTATCCGCCGAGACAATCCCGACCAGCCCCACACGCGACACATCCCAACCTTTGCTGATCATTTGCGTGCCGATCAAAATCCGCGTTTTGCCGGCAGTCCAATCATCATAGATAGTTTTGTGCGCGTCTGCTTTGGCGGTCGAATCGCGGTCCATACGCACAATCACAGGAAGAGGCTTGCTGCCCAGTTCTTCTTTCAGGAATTTGACGAGTTCTTCCTCAACTGCCTCAGTACCGCTGCCAAAGTATTTTATCCTCGCCCCACCGCACGCCGGGCATGTTACCGGAATATCGTAACTTTTCCCGCAATGATGGCAGATGAGATTTTTTGTAGACAAATGATAAACGAGCGGCACCTGGCAATGGTCGCAAGTGGAAACATAAGCGCAGTCGCGGCACATGATGAACGTAGCCGCGCCGCGCCGGTTCAAAAACAAAATGATTTGCTTATCACCCTTCAGTTTCGTCACTATCTCTGCCTTGAGTGCTTCACTGAAGATAGAAAAATTTTTCGCCGCGATTTCTTTTCTCATGTCAGCGACGCGGACTTTGGGCAGTCCAACATCAGCCATGATGCGATGGGGAAGAGCAAGCAGAACGGTTCTCCCATCAGCATTGGTGGCGGCGCGGTAATAGGTTGCGATAGATGGGGTGGCATCGCCCAATATCAATGGACAGTTCCAGATTTCTGAAAGTTTTCCTGCAACATCGCGTGCGTGATATTTCGGGTGTTGGTCGTATTGTTTAAACGATGGATCATGCTCCTCATCCATCACTATGAGACCGAGATCCTGCACCGGGGCAAAAACAGCCGACCTTGGGCCGATGATGATCTTTTTTTCACCTTCCCAGATTTTTTGCCACATCCATAACCGCTCGCTATCCTTGAGTTTGCTGTGCAAAAGCGCGATGCGGTCAATGCCAAAGCGCCGCGCGAAACGTTCGATTGCCTGAGCGGTCAGAGAAATCTCCGGTACAAGCACGATGATTTGTTTTCCACTCTCAAGCACACGCTCGATGACCTGCATGTAAACCTCGGTTTTTCCCGAGCCAGTGATGCCATGCAGCATGATTGTCGCGCTGCGGCCCAAGCAGTTCGTGATCTGCGACACTGCGTACCGCTGATGATCAGTGAGAATATAGTCAGGGTTGAATTTTTCATAACCCACGATGCCCGGGTCTTTTACTTTTTTGGCGAATCTGGGGAGCATGGCTTTGACCACAAGGCCGAGCGGTGAAACGTAATAGTTTGCCAGCCAATTGGCCAGAGCGACGTGTTTGTCAGAAATAACCGGAATGCTGCCGATAAGCTCCTGGATTTCTTTGAGACCTTTGGTTTCTTTGGGGAGCCGGTGCATCTCCATGGAGGATACGAGCCCGAGGATCACGCGTCTGCCGAACGGGACCTTGACGAGCTGCCCAGGGCGAAGCTTGTCTTGCAGGTCAAGAGGTACCGAATACGTAAAAATTTGGGTGCTGCCCAAATTTACAGAGGTTAGCGGGATGATGTTGATGACTCGTTTAAAATTCGACATTTCGCTATAATTCTACCATGGAAAGACACCATCCGCTTAACATCTCCTTGAGAGGGGAGGATGCCCAAAGGGCAGGAGGGGTAGATATGCGTTCGACCTCTCTCCCGCCAAGTACAGCGGCACTCTCTCCTGGCCAGGAGAGAGTGCCGCTGTTATGACTTCTCGATGTTTTGTAAGCATAGATTTGCCGCCGCAGATGAAAGATTATCTGGGCCGTTTAGCGCGCCCTGACATCTATTGGATCCGCTGGATGAATCCGAAAAATTTTCATATCACTTTGAGCTTCCTCGGTGAACTAAATAACGCTCGCATCACGGAATCACAAAAAGCGCTATCTGAGGTGGCGCCGTATTTCAAACCATTCTCGTTGAAACTCGCCGCGATCGAAACTCATCAGGATATGCTTTGGCTTGTGCCAGAGGATAATGACGTCCTCAATGAGCTTCGAGATGAGCTCAAAGATAAATTGAAAAGCGCAAGGCTTGGTAAAAGAGAACGCAGAAGCTTTCTACCGCACATTCTTTTGGCCAAATCCAAAACCGGCCGCAACATGCGTCCAGTCATAGACAACTTTGAACCGCGCGAGTTCACCGTGGACAAGATTGATTTATATGAGAGTGAGCTAACACCTGGTACGGCAACACATCGGCTGATCGAGAGTTACAAACTCGGATAATGGAAAATTTAAAGATCAAAATGTAAAATGACAATTCAAAATTTTATAGTTTTAAACTGTCATTTTGATTTTTGCATTTTACATTCTACATTATGAAAATCAGCGTCCTTGGCGTAAAAATAAATAATGATACTAAAAATACGCTTTTGTTTCTTATTAAAAAGTTGCTGGCCGAAAACCAGAAGATTTTTATTGTGACGCCGTACTCGGAAATGCTCGTGAAAGCGCAAAGCGATAGGGGATTTAGGGATGTTTTGAACTCGGCAACGTTTGCCCTGCCCGACGGCATCGGTGTGTTGTGGGCCGCGCACTTTCTAAAGTTTTCTCCCCCTGCCCGAGGGGGAGATTATGAGGGGGTGGGAGTGAAAAGGGTTTTGAAATTAATTTCGAGTTTGTTTGCCGTAATCTTTGCTCCCAAAAAAATTCGCGATCCGATCCCGGAAAAAATCTCTGGTTCAGATTTTGTTTGGGACTTGGCCCGGCTCGCCGAGGAGAGGGGACTCTCGGTTTTTTTGCTCGGTGGTTTTGGCGACACCTCTGCGCTGGCAGCGCAAAAACTCAGATCCAGATTTCCGAACCTCAAAATTGCGGGAACCTCCAATCAAATCACCACAGACATTAACGCAGATTTCCTCTTTGTCGCGCTAGGACCGGTTCGGCAGGAAACATGGATCGCGGAGAACCTCCCAAAACTGCCCATAAAGCTCGCTATCGGCCTAGGTGGTACTTTCGATTATCTGGCCTCAAAAAGGCCGCCAGCACCCCAAATTTGGCGTAAAACAGGCCTGGAGTGGCTGTGGCGGCTACTGACCCAACCCTGGCGCCTCTGGCGTATTTCCAAGGGCGTTTTGGGGTTGATTTTCTATTGCCTCAGACCTAAGGTATAATTTCATATATGACTCAGGTTCGGGTAAGATTTGCGCCATCGCCGACAGGATTCCTGCATGTCGGCGGCGTGCGTACTGCGCTGTTTGATTTCCTTTTTGCCCGCAAGCACAAGGGCGAATTTTTGCTGCGCATCGAAGACACTGACCAGACGAGATACGTGGAAGGGGCGGTTGATCAGATCAAGCAGGCCCTCGAGCGCTACGGCCTCGTGCCAGACAATTTTGATGCGATAATTTTTCAATCACAGAGGCTTGCGCGCTACCAGGAAATCGCCGGCAAGCTCATGTCCGAGGGACATGCCTACGAATGTTTTTGCTCGCCAGAGCGCCTTGATAAACTGCGAAAGCTTCAGACCGAAAACAAACAGCCTCCGAAATACGACCGGCACTGTTTGAATTTGTCTGACGAAGAAAAAGAAAAACTGCGAGCAAAAAGCAAACCCGTGATTCGCATGAAGATCCCGGCAGGGGAGACAGTGCTCGAGGATCTGATCTACGGCAAGATTTCTACCCGTAACGAATTCCTCGATGATCAGGTCCTTCTTAAATCTGACGGCTACCCGACCTACCATTCGGCAAACGTTGTTGATGATCATGATACAGGGATCACCCACGTGATCAGAGGCGAAGAATGGGTACCCTCAACGCCCAAGCACTTGCTTCTCTATCAGATGCTCGGCTGGACTGCTCCGCAGTTTGCACATCTGCCCCTCATCACCAAGCCAGATCACAAAAAACTATCCAAGCGCGATCAGGCCTCAGATGCTTTGCTTTATCTCGATTTTTTCGAAGTCGAAGCAATCATCAACTACATCGCGCTTCTGGGATGGAACCCGAAAACCGAGCAGGAGATTTTTTCTTTCGACGAACTCGTCGACCAATTTGATCTTGCTAAAGTCAACCGCGCTAACGCGATTTTCGATATCAAAAAATTTAACTGGCTGAATAAGCAGTGGATACAGAGGAAAAAACTCACCGATACGACCTTTTATGGCCGCCTTAAAAAGATAGTACAGATGAAATGGGGGATAGAGGACGAAAAAATTCTCCAATCAATCGCGCCGCTGGTTTTGTCGCGCGTTGAAGATTTTTGGGCGCTCGACCAGCTCATAGAAAACGAGTTTTCTTTCTTCTTTGCTGTACCCGAATACGAAAAAGAGCTTTTGCGCTGGAAAAAAATGTCTGATGATGAAATAATCAAATCACTAACCTCGTCTTTAGAGATAACTCGCAATCTTAAGCCGGACACATCAACTGATGAAATTCAAAAAATCTTTTTTGATCACATTGGCAAAAATGATAAAGGTTCTGTCCTTTGGCCGCTCAGGGCTGCGCTCTCTGGCTTGCGCGCTAGTCCCAGTCCGTTCGAGATTCTGAATGTTTTTTTGCGGCTGCCAAACGGAGCAGGCACGATCACAGTACGAATCAGCGCGGCTATTGACAAATTGTCATAAATTTGATATAATATAGAAAATGTACAGCCTGAAACCAAAGCTCAATTTGATGCGTTTATTCTCGAGAACAGTTTTCGTAGGAATACTGTTTTTTGTTGCGATTGGCATTGGTTCCGCCCAAACCGTGGACGATCTTAGAAGCGACATCAACGAGCGCCAGCAGCGACTGAGTCAGATTCAAAGCGAAATAAATAATCTGCAAGGAGAGATTTCGCGGGCGCAAAAACAGGCCGCGTCACTGCGCAACGAAATCGCCTTGTATGATCTGCAGATTCGCCAAACTGAGGTTAAAATAGAGGCCTCGAGAATCGAAATCGAACAGCTTCAGGCCAAGATCACGGAGATTCAACTGCAGATCCAGGACAAACAAGAACAGATTGAGCGGCAGAAAACTTTTCTTGCAGAAACTCTGCGACTCATAAATGAATATGATGATATGAGCGCGCTGGAGATAACCTTGGCGAACGACACGTTTTCCGAGTTCCTGGATCAGGTAACATACGCGGGAAATTTGCAGGAAAAAACCAACGAACTCCTCGAGGAAATAAAAATCCTCAAAGCCCAGCTCGAGAGCAAAAGAGCTGAGCTGGCAACCGAGCTTGCCAACGAAGAGCGAACCAAGCATGAGCTCGTGCTTGCGGAAGGCGCCCTTGAGGATCAGCGCGGCCTCAAGGCAGGTTTGCTTGCTGCCACGAGAGGCCAGGAGCGCCTCTACCAATCTCTGCTCGCTGACGCGTCGCAAAAACAGGAACAGATCGAGCGCGAGATTTTTGATATTGAAACCGCGATCAGGGAACGCCTGGGAGACAAATCAGCGCCTCTTATCACCGGCGGTTTGCTGCGCTGGCCAATGTCAGGAGTTTTAACCCAGCGATATGGACGCACTGGTTTTACCGCCCTCGGTTACAGTTTTCACAACGGTCTTGATATTGCAGCGCCTGCAGGAACCACGATTTATGCGGCTGGCGACGGCATAGTGCACGCTACAGGCACTGGCCAGGCCGCGTACGGCAACTGGGCTGTTATCAAACACGCGCTGTCAAAAGATGGCAAGGTTTTCCGCATTTACACGCTGTACGCTCACATGCGATCAGTGCGAGTCACAACCGGTCAAACGGTAAAGGCTGGCGATATTGTCGGGTTTGAAGGCAACACTGGCAACACCACCCGTCTTTTGTACGGACCAGAAAGGGGATACCACCTTCATTTCACGATCTTTGACGAAGACGGCTTTGGTATCCAGGGCGGCGCGTACCAGCACATCTACGGCCCGTACCAGATTCCTTACGGCTATACTTACAACCCGCTGGATTTCTTGAAATAGCATTATATTTAAAACAAAGACCGTATCCGTATGCGGTCTTTTTGATTGTGATTATATTATCAGTCGTAAAAGGTATATTGTGCGACATGCTGTATAATTCAAAATCGCAAATGAGTCTATTGATACGACACGCGTCTTGTGCCTTGAAACGGAGTGCCAATCGATCTTCCGGACTCAAAATGCCATCAAGCGCGTGGAGTACGTGAACTGGATTTATGCCGAGAAGTTTACCATCGTACGCCTTTAGCAAATAATCCCAGACAGCTTTTTTGGATCCTCGTTCCAAAGACCCGAACAATTCGCTATGTCCATACGGAAATTGCGATTTTACTTTGCTACTCCAAAAGTTTCTTCAATACTGGCTCGATACGGTCAGCCATGATAGCGTGACCACGAGCATTCGGATGTATCGCGTCCGTCATGAGGTCTGCGTGTCCAAATAAACCCTTTAAAATATCTGGGATGTAATTTACCTTTTTGGCATCTGCAAGCCTATCAAACTCATTGTCATATTTGTCGCCAAAGAAGCTCCCCTTCACGCCAACCAAAATTACAGCAGACCCTTTTGCATGGATGCCATCAATTATCGCACCTAGGTTGCGAAAGGTTTCTTCTACTGGAACGTGCCTCAAGGCATCATTGCCGCCGAGTAGAACGATCACAATTCGCGGATCTTGCGAGAGTACGTCTTTTTCTAACCGCGACAATGCGGAACCTGTCGTATCACCGTTCAGCCCTGCGTTGATGATCTGAGAGCCAGTACGTTTGGACAGAAGCGACACAAAATCGTCGCCAACCGTGGTCAGGCCATACCCAGTGACCAAACTGTCGCCAAAAGCGATGATATTAGTCCCCTTCTCCGGCAGATCTACTACAGCGGTTTCTGGTCTCAAAAAAATTATCGCCAGAGAAATTACGAAGGCGATAACGGCTGGGATGATAAATCTCAGTCTCATGAATTATGTCGTATATTTTCCGATGAGCTTGTTTGCTTCGTCTGGATTTTCTTTGGCCTCGAGAAGCGCGGTGAGCATGAGCGGGGCGACAATAGTCGCGTCAGATTCCACCACAAACATGGGTGTGTCGCGAGTCAGTTTGTCCCAGGTGATTTTTTCATTTGGCGTAGCCCCAGAATACGAGCCATAAGACGTAGTAGAATCAGAAATCTGGCAGAAATACGCCCACGGTCTCACCTCTTGCTGCAGATCGTATTTGATGGAGGGTACAACGCAGATGGGGAAATCGCCAGCAATACCCCCGCCAATCTGGAAAAACCCAATCCCCTCTCCTTTCGACAGTTCCTGGTATTGATCGTAGAAATTCGCCATATATTCGATACCAGATTTGGCGATGGATGCGTCCACCTCTCCTGTTTTCACGTGCGAGGCAAAAATATTTCCAAACGTAGAATCTTCGTAGCCAGGTACCACGATCGGCAGGTTTTTTTCCGCAGCCGCCAGGAGCCAGGATTCTTCTGGACGCCCTTCGTAGAGACTCTGGTCTTTTTGCACTAGCTCATAGAAATATTCGTGCCAGAATTTGCGCGTGCCAGTTTTGGTGGCCTCCACCCACATTGGCACAATGTATTTTTCCACGACGCGAAACGCTTCGTCCTCAGGAATGCTCGTGTCAGTCACGCGCCGCATGCGGTTTTCCAAAATCTTGGTGTCGTCGTCCTTGGTAAAATAGCGGTAATCAGGAAAATCTTTGTAGGATTTGTGCGCCACGAGCCGGAAAAGTGATTCCTCCAGGTTCGCGCCCGTTACAGACAACGCGTGGATGAGCCCTGCCCTGATCGCAGGCGCCATGGTAATGCCCAGCTGTGCGCTCGACATGGCTCCGGCCACAGCCCACAGCATTTTGCCGCCTTTTTCCATGTGGCGGTGATACGCGATCAGCGCGTCTTTGAGCGCGCGAGAATTGAAATTTTTATAGTTCTTGAGGATGAATTCGAATGTGTGAAGGGGTGCCACGTTATTTTCTGAATTTATAACCGATCAATTTAAAAGCGAGCTTGGCCGTCAGAAAATCATAGCCGTGGAATCCGGGAATCGGCGCACATTCGGTAATGTCAGCGGCAACCACGTTTTTTTCGCGTGTCACGGCTTCAAAAATTTCCATAGCCTGATACCAATTAATTCCCCCGGGCTCGGGCGTGCCTGTCGCCGGCATAGTGGAGACGTCGAACACATCGATGTCAAACGAGATATACACATTTTTTGACAGTTGCGAAATGATTTTTTTCAAATCGTATTTGTTGCCGTAATTGACCTGATTTTTGTCAATGTATTGCTGTTCGCCGAGCGAGGTATTACGAATTCCCACCCAAACAATGTTTTTTATGCCGTGGTTGTCCTGGCAGCGACGCGCCGCGCAAGCATGAGACCATTTGGTCCCTTCCCATTCCTCGCGCATATCAGTGTGCGCATCAAAATACAAAATGGAAAGATCCGAATATTTCTTTTTGTATTCCCCTACCAGCGCCGGCGTTATAGAATGCTCACCACCAACAGATAGCACGAATTTATCTGTCCACGGTTTTACAGTTTCCGCAATTATGTTCTGTGCTCCTTCTGCGCCTTCATCCCCGAGGTCGACCGCAGGCAGAGTACCAATTTTGACTTGATCCTGGACTTCGTAGCCGAGCTCATGGTCGTAAAGCTCGACTTGCTGGGAGGCTTTGATTATGGCTTCCGGCCCTTTGCGCGTGCCTTTGCCATAACTCACCGTAGCCTCGAGCGGCACAGGTAAGATGAGCGCTTCAGCCTCAGTAGGGGCGATTTCTGCAATACCTAGGAAATTGTTGGGGGTGATTTTCATATTTTTTCTATTAATGATCTCCGTTCGTGCCCCAGCCGAACAGCTTGCCTACCATTTCCGAGGATTCTCGCTTGCGGGCGATTTTTATCGTGCCGTCCTGCGCAATGAGCTTGGCTGGGCTTGAGAGCAGGCAATGATGGGATGCGAGAGCGTCCTGATAAGCGCCAGAGTCAAATACCGCGAAATACTGCGGTTCTTCCTTGAGTTTTGGCAAAAGGATATAGTTGCCGCCAGCCGTATATTTATCATCGCTGTCGCAGGATGACCCAGCTAGCCAAACGCTCTTGAGGTCGCGGGTGTTGGCGTTGTTTACCGGCGCCACATGCCATTTCTGGTGGATGGCCCAGGTATCGAGTAAATCGTTCATAAAGCTGCCGTCAATGACATACCAGGATTTGGCGTTCGCTTTCGGGATAGGTTTTTCCGCGATCACGTTATAGATCGTGACTTGCGCTGGGGCGACAATGTATCTCCCCCACTCTACCACAAGGTTCGGGTGGCGAACGCCCGCCTCATCACTCATTTTTTTGAGAAGCTTGATGATTTTTTCAGAGATTTCCTTTGCTGTATAAAACGGTTTTTTTTCATACGGCACCCCGAAACCGCCGCCGATATCAAGCGTATCAAGGCTCGGCTGGAGCTTCGAGAGCTTGATATAAAGCTCCATGGCATCCCTGACCGGGTTGATGACGCTGGAAAGAGTCGTGATCTGCGAACCGATATGATAGTGCAGGAGCTTGAGATTTTTCATGCGCGGTAGCGCAAGGATTTGTTTGGCGGTAAGTCCGAACCGATCAATTTTTTTGTCCCAGTGCGTGTCCGCTTTGGTATCAAGGTTTACACGGATTCCGACGTCACCTTTGTATTTAGCAAGTTTCTCGAGTTCATGCTCGTCCTCGATGACTGGCATGATCTGCAGATCTTTGCCACGCAACTCGTCGATGAGCTTGAGGTAAGCGTCAGTCTTTGGTCCGTTGCACAATACACGAAGCTTGGAATGGAATTTTTCCCCTTCCCAGAGTTTTTTGACCAGCCACAGCTCGTTGACTGAGCCGACCTCCATATGCGCGCCTTCTGAGATAAGAGGCATGACAAATTCCTTGTTCTGGTTGACTTTCATCGGATAGTGATAGAAAAATTTCCCTTTGTAGCCCTGGATCTTCATGTACGCGCGGAAATAATCCTGCAGGTCTTCGAGACGTTCCTCGAGGATAAAAGGAAAAACAACCTCAAGTGGTGAGCCATATTTTTTCACCAAGTCGTTGAGATTGTAGATATAGTTGCCTTCACGGACAGTCAGTTCGCCGTCTTTTGTTATGTCAAAATATTGAGTGTTGTATTCCTCGACCCCCAGTTTCCAAAATTTTTTCCAGTTCTTTTTTACTGCCAATTTTTTCTCCCTATTAAAAAACAGACAGAAAGAAATATAACACGCTGGCTCTGATTGTCAACTCCAAATCAGCTCTTTTTCCAGGGACGCCAGGCAAAAATTGTTTTCATATAGCGCTGGAGGCGGCGATCCTCGCCGTGTGCTCGGCCTTTGTGGCGCTCGATCTGTTCTCTGAGCTTCGGAACAACAAGGTCGATGGCAGCGTAAAGATCAGGTTCTGTGCTCTCGGCCCTGATCACAGCCATGTGCGGCATATCCAGGTTGACCTCGCAGCGGAAAAAACCTTTTTGGTGGCGAGTAGAGGTTTCGAGCTCCACTCGCCCGTTTTGGATCTCGTTTGAATAGTGCTCGAGATTGCCGATCTTTTCGTTAACATAATTTTTTAGGGGCTCTGTGAGCTCCAGGTTCGTGCCTTTGATTTGAATATTCATGTGCCTACCCCTCTTATTCTCCCCCTTCGCATGGGGAGATGAGTTAAAGATATTGAACTTCTTCATCAATTATAATGCCAAATTTCTTTTTTACAAGCCTTTTTAGCCTTGTTGATAATTTCTTCACGTCAGCGGCCTTGCCGCCACCCGTGTTGAAGATCAGGTTTGCGTGATGGTGCGCGACAGCCACCCTCCCCTGCTTCATGCCTTTGGCACCGATCCGCTCCAAAAGATAACCTGAGGGGAGTTTGCCGTATTTCACCGCCTCAGGGTCGATTTTTTTAAGAAGCGCTTTCGCGCCTTTGGCCGGCAGGTCATCGAGTTTTAGATTCTTAAAAAAGCTCCCTGGGCATTTCAGGCCAGGATAATATTTTTTCTCACGAAGCGATATTGTGTCCCTGGAAATTTTCATGAGCTCAGCCGCGCGCCCTGTTTCGAGTTTGAAGACTGCCTCAGTTATGACCCAGTTTTTATGCTTTTTAAACGCGCTGCCGCGATAGCCGAATCCGCATTCTTCGTTTGAAAATTTTCTAAATTTCTTGCCGTCCCAAAATCGTACTGACACAAGGTGATCTCTGATCTCCTGGCCATAAGCGCCGGCGCAGCCATAGATCGCACCGCCCACTGTACCCGGAATACCGGCCATGCGCTCCATGCCTGCGAGCCCAAAAACATTGAGCTGCATAATGAATTTGAAAAGGTTGTTGCCAGCGCCAACTGTGACACGGTCCCCTTTGCGAACATATTTCTCAATTTGATTGGCGATGATCATTCCGGAAAACCCGCGGTCAGAAGCGACCATGTTTGATCCTTCACCGAGTACATACCATGCTTTGCCGGATTTTTTTGCAAGCTTGAGCGCGGAAACCAATTCTTTTTCGTTTGTAACAGTGACGAAAAGGCGAGCCGGACCGCCAATCCCGATCGTCGTGAAATCTCTGAGTGGAAAATCGTTTTTGATAAGCACTTGTTATTTGTTACTTGTGACCAGTTTGTCAGCGACTTTGTATATGTCGCCTGCCCCCATAATGATAACTGCGTCATATTGTTTCGCGATTTTTCTTAGCTGCTCCTCGCAATCAGCGAGACTTTTTGCGTAACGCGCGTTTTTTCCGCATTTGGCGATCGCGACTTGGAGATCCTTGGAGCTGACGTCCCGATCCGCGGTTTCCTCACGCCCAGCAACCTCAAATATTTCCGCCAGAAGGATATCATCCACCGGGCTGTCGCAAAACGCCTGCACGAATTCGTGGAATAGATTTTTTGTGCGATTATGCTGATGCGGCTGAAACACCATCAAGACTTTTTTATTGTCGTATATTTTGGCGGCGGCTTCGAGCGTGCCGCGGACACTGTCCGGATGATGGGCGTAATCGGAAATGATTTCTGTCTCGCCGAATTTGCCAACTCTTTCGAACCGCCGCCATGTTCCGGCGAACGATTCGAGCGCGTATTTGATTGTCTCATCGCCTATTCCGAGGACTGCGGCCACAGCGGCGGCGGCCTGAGCGTTTGCCTTGTTATATTTTCCTGGCACGCGCAATTTGTAGTTTGTAGTACTGGCAGCAAATCCGATCGCTTGCCCTCCATATTTCTGGGCGACCCAGGAAACTGACTCATCTTCGACATTGTAAACAAGCACCCCGCCGGGCTTTATTTTTTGAGTGAATTGAAAAAACGCGGTTTTGATGTCCTCAAGGTCTTTATAATAGTCGAGGTGATCGGGCGCTATGTTTGTGACCACAACAATGTCCGGGTTATAGTTCAAAAACGCTCGGCGGTATTCGTCCGCCTCTAGTACGAGGTATTCGCTTTTTCCCAAACGAGCGTTTGAACCCCAAGCGAGCACCTTGCTTCCAACAAGCACAGTCGGATCCAAACCAGCCTCTGTCAGGATCGCTGCAATCATGGCCGTGGTCGTAGTTTTGCCATTAGTGCCAGACACGGCAATGATTTTTTTCCCGCTCGAGTATTCTCCCAAAGCCTCCGGGTATGATAGCTGCCTGATGCCCATCTCGCGGGCTTTCGCGCGCTCTGCATTGTCCTCAGGGACTGCGTTGGAATAAATGAGAAGCTCGGCATCCGCGGGAACATTTTCTGCGCTGTGGCCGCCGGTCTCAAGGTCTGACCCGGACACTACCGCTCCTTGTTGACGCAAAAGCACCGCGAGCGCGGACACTCCAGCGCCGCTGATGCCGACAATATGGATTTTTTTTGCGCTAATCATGATTGTTTAAAATTTTTCTAAGGAACGCGACATCATCGGAATAAATCCGGTCGGGCCTCTGCTTCGCCGCCCAAACTATGTCGCGTGTTGTGTTCGCGAGTCCAAGATGGACCTCGATTCCCTTTGCGTGGGCATCCGCGACTTTGCGCTCAAAGTGTCTTAACAGTTTATCAAACATTAACCAATGTGGTCCGAGATCCCAGCCGGGAACAATAGCATCAGCATTAGCATTCTTGGCGATCCTCACCCAGTCCCCTATTGGCCACAAGGTAATCACCGTGGTTTTCAAGCGCGGCATCATTTTTTTTGCGTACAAAAGATTTTCTTTTCTGGAGTTCCAACTGATCATTTCCACTCGGTCTTCCACCTTAAACTCTTTGATGGCGTTTATTACTTTTTCTATAAGGACATTGTCGACGCGCTTGGGTTCTATCACGCAGATGGCTTTGTTGTTGCTGACAAACTCGAGCAATTCATTTAGATGGACGATAGGCTCGCCGAGAGCTTTAATGCCACTTAAATCCTTCCAGTTTATTTGATCCAGATATATGCGTTTTCCGGTTTGGCGATGAATGCTTGAGCTGTGAAATGGAACATGCATTATCACCGGCTCTTTGTCCCGCGTGAACATCGCGTCGCATTCAAAACCATCGGCGCCGTCCTCAAGCGCGCGCTTAAAGCCTATCATAGAATTTTCCGGAGCGCGGCCCATCCCGCCGCGGTGCGCCAGTATCTTCATAAAGTTTTACTGTCAATAAGCTTTCTGATTTTTGGCAATGCTCCCATGGCGATTCGCCTGCCCTCCTCGAGCATCATCAAGGAATTTTTAAAGCTGATTTTACCAAGGTGCTTGACGTTCGGCTCGAGCAGCAGATCATAGCCGCTTATAACGCCTTTATATTTTTCCGCGTTAGCAATAGTTATCTCGAGCGCTCTGTCCAGCAGCGCAAATACGCCCGGATCAGTATCAGCCTGAGCACGCGTGGCGCTCACCAAAATTTTATCAATCGCCCGGTGAACTTTCATATAAGCTCTGGCTGGCAAACTATTGCGCAAAGCGTCATAAGTCTTTTTTATCGGATACCATTTATTGGAAAACATGTAGCGCGTGGCGGCGATATCCACGCCGATGACAATGTCAGCGCCCATTTCCTTGGCCTGCGTTGTTGGCACAATGTTATAAAGGCCTCCGTCGACTAAACGCATGCCGCCCCAGTCCACTGGCCGGAAGAGTCCCGGCACAGCGCAGCTGGCTTGCGCGGCCTTTGCTATGTCTCCCAGGGAGAGTAGAACCGGCACGCCTGAGACTATATCAGCGCTCACAAAGCCGAGACGGGGCGCAACCTCTTCCAGTCTTTTTCCGTTGGTATAAGCGGCCACCCATTGGCCAAATTTTTCCAAATCAAAAATTCCATTGCTGGTTTTATCAAGCATGAAAAAATCCAATAAAGTTTTACGTTCCAGCTTCAACCAGTCTTCTTTTAATTTATCCATTGTTCCACAGGCAAAACTGGCAGCGACAACGCAGCCAGACGAGCAGGCGGAAATGTAATCTATCGGAATATTATTTTCCCGAAAGACTTCCAAAATCCCGATATGCGCGATGGCACGACCAGACGCTCCGGAGAGAGCGAGGCCAATCTTTGGTCGCTGCGGATGATTGTTAGGGGGTATTGTCATGGAAATCGAGTATGAGCTTAGCGATTTTTCGGTCAGCATTGCGAGGCAGCAGTTTTTTTATATTATCCTTGATGGTTTGCACCGCGTTCTGGTTCCACATTACTTTGCGCACCAAATTTACGATCAGCTTCTCAGTTAGAAACTCCTCAAACACTACCACGGCAGATCGCGTGAACGCCAGGATTTCCGCGTTTGTTTCCTGCGGGCTTTTTGGTAGAGGAACAACAATCGCTGGTTTCGCCAGTGCCGACAGCTCTGTAATGGTTGAGATGCCACCGCGGCTTATGACCAGGTCCGCCGCCGCGTAAGCGTCTCTGAGATCTGTGCCAATGTATTCGTAACCGTGATAGTGCGGGTGGTTGTAAAACTGTTTACCAGCTCGCTTGCTGCCGGTAATATGAATGATTTGCACATATTTTACCAGCTCGCTTGCTGCCGCCAGAATCACTTCATTTAGGCGCGCCGCGCCCTGGCTGCCGCCGATTACAAGCAGCACCGGATAATCTTTGTTGAGGCCAAAGGTTTTTCTGGCCTTATCTTTTGAACCGCCAAAAATTTCTTTGCGAACCGGGTTGCCGGTTACCGTGACCTTGGATTTTTCGATCCGCCGCAAGAGGCCGGAAAACTCCGGGAGGCTCCTTTCGCTGGCCGCGAAGCTGACTGTGACAGCCTTCGCGACTGGCGCTACCAATCTGGTAGAAAGCAGCAGATCAAAATCCGGCTGATGGATGATAACAGGCACTCTTTTTACGTAAGCGGCATAAGCCAGCGGAACCTGGACAAAACTGCCAGCGCCAAAAATCATGTCAGGCTGGTATTCGCTGATAAGCCGCAAGGATTTAAAAAAACCAAAGATCGTTTTGAAAACGTCAAAAAAATTCATGAGTGAAAAATAACGCCTCCACTTGCCCGCGGGGATAGATAAATAAACCAAGGGCAACTTTGATTTATCAACCATTTTTTGTTCTATACCCTGGTTGCCAACCAAAAACAGCTTGGTTGCTGGATGAAGCTGGAGCAAGGCCTCGCCAACCGCGAGTACTGGCGCTGTCGCTCCCCCGGTTCCGCCGCCCACTAGAAATACTCTCATGCTATTGCTCCTTCATACAGCGCTCTGGTTTGCAAAGCCGTATTTTTCCAGTCAAAACGCTTGGCGTTCTCGAGGCCTTTATTCGCCAGCATCTGCGCCTTATTTTCATCGAGCCACAGATCAGCGATCTTTTCTGCCATATCCTGCTCGTCGTCAGGGTTGAAATACACTGCTCCTTGCCCGAGTATCTCGCGCAGCACTGGAATATCCGACGCTGCCACCGGTTTACCGGCAGTCTGCGCCTCAATACCAATGAGTCCGAAACCTTCAACCAGTGACGGCAGCACAAATATCGTGGCTTTTTGGTATAGATTTGCAAGTTCTTGATCTGAGACAAAGCCGGGAGCTTTGATGTGCATGGAGTTTTTTATGCTAAAAACTGTTTTTTTTATTTCAGGATAAAAGGGATCGATTTTACCGGCCAAAACCAGGTTGGCGTCGATTTTGTATTTCTCTCTTAGTATATCAAAAGCAAGCGCCAGCTTCGGCAGGTTCTTGTACTGGCGCCAGACACCCACAAATAACAAAAATGGTTTTTCATAATGATGGTTTTGTCCGGCTTCCGCTGTTTTAGCCATTGCTCCCTCGTAAATCACCGCGATCTTTTCTTTGTTGATGCCAAACACGCTCCTGATATCTTCGGCCGTTGTTTCCGAAACCGCAATTACCTTGGATGCCCGCTTTGCCGCGAGCCAGATCGTAGCCCGGTATGCCAGCCTGTGAAGAAGCCTGGTTTTTTTTCTCCCAGGAAACCGGTGATGAATAACGTCGTGAATAGTCACGATAAATCTGCGCGGGTAAAATATCGGCACATTGAAGCTGCTAAAATGCATCAGATCAAGCCGCAGGTTAAACAATTCCCAAATGAAATACGTCTGCTCCATGAAAGAATAATACCTGGATTTCACCCGTACTAAATGAAAATTAGGTCTTGAAAATTCATTGAAAATTGGAAACTGAGAACTGGAAATCAAAAAGTATTCATTTTCATGATCAATCTCAGCCAAATGCCTGACCAATTCCTCACAGTACCTTCCGATGCCTTCTCCGGTACCCGCCATTCTCATATCAATGCCAATCCTCATACCGCAGCCTCCTCAAAAACGCGCAACGTCTGCTCGGCTGCAGTTCTCCAGTTAAACTTTTCAGCAATCCGCCATCCTCTTTTCTCCAAATCAATTCGCAGATTTTCATCATGCTCAAGCTCCAGCATCAGTCTGGCGAACTGCGCCGGACGAAACGCGTTTGCCAGCAGCGCGAAGTCCTTGCCGATTTCCTCAAGGCTCGAGTTACGGCTAGCGACCACAACCTTGCCGCTCCGGGCGGCTTCCAAGATTGGAAAGCCAAACCCCTCATAGAAACTGGGAAACAAAAAAGCAAACGCGTTTTGGTACAGCGCGGATTTTTCCTGTTCGTCTGGATTGATTTTCACAATGATTGCATCGGCGAGGCTTTGCGGGATTGAAAGCTTTGTTTTCCAGCCGCTTGAGCCGGCGATTACAAGCTTTCTCTTCACACTACTTTCACGCGCATATCTCTCATAAGCAGCAATCACAGTTTGGATATTTTTTCTTGGTTCAAGCGTGCCAAAATAGAGAAAATACTGATTGAGAGATGGTGCCGAAGGTCGAGGTGGGTTCATGCCTGGATAAACCACCTTGATTTTACTGTTCTCAATTCCGTATAAATCCTCCAAATCTTTTTTAGTGTTGTCTGAAACAGCGATGATTTTTTTCGCGCGGCGAGCAGCCTTGGGGTAATCCATAAAAGCATGCCAAAGCCTGCGCCTGGCGGTAAAAAACTCCGGGATTATTTCAAAAAACAAATCGTGAAAGGTCACCACGAGTGGCGTAGAAGATTTGAGGGTAACCACGCGCCAGTGCGGGGAAAAAAATAAATCGACTGGACCAAGCAATTTTTCCATTTGCAGAAAACCCAGCTTTTGGGACAGGTTAAATATTTTATTTGGATATTTGGTAACAATAAGCTTCACGTTTGAATAGTTAAATGACGGTAAACTAACCGCGCGAAACGAATTCGCAAACAACACATATTGATTTTTAGAATCAATCTTGAACAGCTCATGCAGTAAATTCACGAGATAAACCTCCACTCCCGTGGTTTTGCCTTCCATTAGCGCTCTGATGTCAATGGCGATTTTCATAAACCTATTTCGCAGCGGCATGATTAACGAAATCCGTGATTTTCTTTTTGAATACCGCTCTGTCATATGGCAGGGTGCTGCGGCGAAGGACATCCGCTTTAAAATTTTCCGAACGAAACCTTCTCACAGCCGCGACAATGTCATCAACTGTCTGATTCTGGAATAAAATCCCGTTCTCGCCGTCTCCAACAAACTCTGCCGTGCCGCCCATGTTCAAACCGATAACCGGCGTGCCGCAGGACAAAGCCTCGAGTACCATGAGGCCGGCGTCTTCTACTGCCGGGAACACAAACGCTTGCGCTCCGCCGTATAATTTACGAAGCTCTTGGTCAGAAACCCTGCCGACAAAATCAATATTAGATTTGGCCATGTTTTTCAATCTCTCCAGCTCTGTGCCTGTCCCGACCACTTTCAGGGACAATTTTAACTCGTTAAACGCCTGCACTACCAAATCGATTTTCTTGTATGGCTCGAGGCGCGAGCCAGTCAAAAAATAATCCTGCCTGGCACCAGTTGGCTTATAAAAATCAGTATCAACCGGCGGATAGATCACGGTCGAGGCGCGGTCATAATATTTTTTTATTCTTGCTTGCACGGTTTTGGAATTGGCAATCATATAATCCGGTCTTTGCGCCGCTCGATAGTCCCATTTTTTGAGGTTAAAATTGAGGTAATGCTTGGCAAGTAATTTGACTATTCTCGGATAGGGCAAAGAGTTAACGTAGCCGGCCGCGTCCTCCCAGATATATCTGGTTGGCGTGTGACAGTAACAAACATGCACAGTCGGTTTCTTGGTGATTACTCCTTTTGCGAAAGCGGAAGCATCGGAGAGCACGACATCATATCCTGATAAATCAAAGCTTTCGATAGCTCTTGGCATCAATGGCAGAAACCATTTGTAGCGGTTCTTGAGACGCTGCAGCCTGCTCGTTCGGATGTCCCAGCCTTCAAATATTCCATCTGTACGTTCTTTGTCATAAAACAATGTAAACACAGGAGCTTTAGGAAAAATCTCATGAAAGTTCCGCAGCGCTTTTTCCGCTCCTCCCATTTGAATCAAAAATTCGTGAACGAGTGCAACGCGCATGGGGCTAGTAATCTGCCCGCGGCCGTTTAATCAGCAGATAAAAGAAGGTTTTGGTAATGATATAAAGGTCGACCTTCATTGACCAGTTTTCTATGTAAAACAAATCTAGCTTTATCTCCTCTTCAAACGACAGTTCCGGGTTTGTGAATTGATTGAGCTGCGCAAGGCCGGTCGCGCCCGGCTTGATCACGAAAATCTTTTTGTATTTATCCATGCTTTCAAATTTCGCCACCTCTTTGAGCATGTGAATCCTCGGTCCCACGAGGGACATTTGTCCGCGCAAAATGTGCCAAAACTGCGGCAGTTCATCAAGCTTGGTTCGCCGTAGAAATTTACCGACCCTGGTAACTCGCGGGTCGTTTTTAATTTTCACATACGGGCCTGGCCTGGCGTTTTGCTCCTCGAGCTGGCGGCGGATCCGGTCACCCTCAGTCGTACCCTCGGAAAGCCTTGCTTGCATGGTGCGGAATTTGTAGAACTCGAAATGGTGAAAAGACGATCCTCGCCGCTGGTGGAAAAACACCGGCCCGCGAGAATCTAATTTGATCGCTATAGCGATCAGCGCGAATAATGGCGCAAATAGAATCATGCCCGAAACCGAAACGAGAATATCAATAATCCGCTTGACCACCTTGCCCCAGCCATCCAGCGGCGTGCTGCGTAGTCTGATGACTGGCATGCTGCCGATAACGTCAATTTCCACGTTTGCCCGGTAGCTTTCGAGGATGCTTGGCAAATAGTTAAATTTTATCCCGAGATTCTCGCACATATTTACGAGGTTTAGGACCTGCTCATTGGTCAGCTTGGTGTCTGCCTGCAATAACTCATCAATCCTCTGTACGCGGTGCATGCTCTCAACCCTGTTCCAAATATCTTCCGTGTAAATCAGATTCGTGACAACCTCGTAGCCAAGGACTGTATTCTGCTCGATTTCTTTGCTGATCGGATCGCCCTCATTTCCCGCAACCACGATCATCCGGTGCAAACCTGTGCCGCGCGCCAGAAGCTCGCGCTGGATGAGCAACAAAACAGCGCGGCCAAAACTGACAAACAGAATGATGAAGGCCCAGCTCATGAGAATGATAAGCCTTGAGGGGAAAAGATTTCGGTTAAAGAAAAACAGAATCACGACGATCATCAAGCCCGCGGAAACCGAGCCTGCTATCTTGAGCGCCTCCCGCCAGATGCCGTGAGTGCTTTTTTGCGCGTAGAGCCCGTTTAGAGCAAACAGCAGGAGGAGAAAAGGAATCGCAACCAGGATAAGCTGCAGATATTGGAAATATGACAAATCAAAAAGCACTGGCAGGGTTTCCACGCGGTAGCGCAGGAAATAGGCCAGCGAGGCAGACAAAAAAATCATTAAAAAATCAACCGGAACCGAGATGACGTTAAAGGCCAATTCCGACTTTTTCACCAAGTATATCAACTTTGAGAGTCCAAACATTTCTTGTTTGGACAAAAGTTGCTCACAAAATTAATTAACATAATCCGTCATGAAGTTACTTAAAAACCCTGCATACATCAATAATAACTCAAAGCTGTATTACTTGGTTCATACTGTTTATTATGCCATAAAACTGCTAATATTTAAAGAACGGAGGAATTGCATGAAACCCGATTTTAAGCCCGAAGGTAAGCTGTCCTTGCCGTTCAAAATCCCAAAAACCAAAAAAATCTCCCCGATACTGATCAGGGAGATTTTTTATGCCCAAAGCAAATCTGTAAGCCGAATTCTGTATTTGTGTAGCTATCTATCTTGGCTGCCTGTCGCCAGTCAGCTCATGCACCCTACCAAATTTGGGTTTGCACTCAAGTAAGAGTTTAGCCGTTTCATTTCTGATGTTGCCATCAGAACTTATCCTATTGCTAGGATATCTCGATTCTTTCGTCTCGAGACGTCTCTGTTCGCATCTCGCGCATTACTGCGGACGGGGGTTACCCGCTACCCTTGGTCTTGATAACTCATATGCGGTCATCAAATCCTGAGTGTTCGGACTTTCCTCCCCGACCTTTTGAGTCGGGGCAGCTACCCGATTTACTTTGGGCATGAGAATATTACCATGCATTAAATCCGTTGTCAACCCTAGTTATATCCGGTATAACTTTCATGAACGATATTTTGCGGCTGGATGCCAATTTCTTGTAAAATATTTAAGACTTTATTAACAAATCCAGGCGGACCCGCGACCATAAATATGGACTTTGCGTAATCACCCACGAGCCTCCTTTTTATAGTGTCCGCGCTAATCGGCTCATGAATGAACAGGATTCTCGTTTTATTGCTTTGGTTTGCCCAGTTCTCTAGGTCAAATTTGAAAAGCGGGACACCACCGCAGAAATACAGCAGCGACAATTCATAGGGCAGAAACAATTCAGTTTTATATTTGATCATGCTCAAGAACGGTGTCACTCCGATCCCGCCCGCGACAAAATAATAAGAGCGTTCTTTGCTATCGTAAGGTAGAACCAGATCGCCCCACGGACCGTTGATTTGGACTTCGGTTTCGAACTTCATGCTGCGCAAAGTTTTTTTGAATACGCTTTCCGACGGCCTGGTGCCGATTTTGAATCGCGGGAGCTCCTTAGGCGAACTCATGACCGAAAAGTATCTCTTGTCTCCACCTTCGAGCACAATCTGAATATATTCCCCCGGTTGAAACGAAAAACCCGGCTCGCTTTCAAATTCGCAAACGAGTAGCCCGGGCGTTTCCTCGCGGTTTGTCAGTTTTGCCTGCAACTCGTTAGAAATAAATAGTTAACAATGCACCATGGCTGAGACAGGCTCATGGGTTGATTATACCAAAAATCCGGCGGTAAACGTCGAGGATGTTGATCGTAACCTGGACACAAGTCAAACTATTTATCCCCAGATTTTAGTATTTTCTACAAAAATGTAGAATCACTATATGGATCCACACCTCGAACAATACACTCTCAAGCAAATGATCGCTGTCCTTATCATTTTTCTGGCGGTCTTTTTGACTTTTTCTTTTCTCTACAGCTACCTAAACCTGCCGGATGACGCGGCACTCATTGAATTTGCTGAGAAATACTACGCGACCCATGGCTATTCGACAGTTTTTATCGCGGCCATCGTCGAGGGACTGCTTTTGGTTAACTGGATGCTCGTTGGCCTCATCGCTGCCCTCATCCTCTGGCGCATCATAAAGTATTTCCGCCAGCCAAAAATAAGCGGCCGAACCGCAGCTTGAGCCATTCAGGGTGGATAAGGCACTCGTTTTCTGTTATAATTCTCGTGTTTTGGGGTGTCGCCAAGTGGTAAGGCAACGGCCTTTGGAGCCGTCATTCGTAGGTTCGAATCCTACCACCCCAGCCAATTTGTATTTTGCAAATTTTTTGATGAAGCCCCCTGCTCGCTCCGCTCCTCCTTCGCTAAAGCTACGGCGGACAGGTCGCCCTGCCCTGCCCCTGCCAGCAAACAAAGCGGCGGTTCGTTCCAATTTTTTCCACAAACAATTTTACTTCCTCGCCGCGGTAATTAAAATGATTAGGATTTTATTTCTCATTGTGGCTTATGTAACGATGAAGACGCAGTGAGGTAACAAAACGTTCAGAGATTTGGATGAAGATATAGAAGTTGAGATTCCTGTGGGTACTGTTGTATAATAAAATAAACATTATTCATTCGCTTTAATTGCGATGAAAGGAAACAAAAATGCCTGAAATAAACATTAATTATCTGGCGGTTATCGCCGGAGCGGTTTCCAACATGGTGATCGGCTTTCTGTGGTATGGCACCCTGTTTGGTAAACAGTGGATGGCGCTTTCTGGGATCAATCCACAGAATATAGACGCAGCCAGATATAAAGGTATGGGCAAAAACTATGCCCTGGCGTTTGTCGGCGCTCTGGTGATGTCCTATGCGCTAAGTCATGTGCTCGTTTTTGCCAAAAGTTACATGAATGAGCAAGGGGATTTTAAACAACGCTTATCACCCGGTGCCGCTTTTAGTGATGGGCGCTATCCTGGGACTTTGGGTTTAATAAATAATTAAAGCAAAATATGAAAAATATTTTTACTATATTGCTCCTAGCTGTTGTTCTGGCTCTGCCAGGTCTGGCTCTGGGCGAGGAAAACACGGCAACCTCCAGTCAGGTACTCCGTGATAAACAAAAGCTAGAACGCGAAAAATTGCTGGAAAAGCAGGCCGAGCTTCGCAAGAAAGAAGAAGAACGTCGGGCGGAAGCTAAACAAAAACAGGAAGAGATGCGAACAGAAATTCAAGCTAAGGCCTTGGATCGCAAAGGAGTGCTGGCGCAAGAGCTGGAAAAAAAACGCGAAGAAGTAAAACAGCAAATGGCAGCCAGGCGCGAAGAATTCAAAGACCGAATTGATGCAAAACGTGAAGAGGTCAAGGACCGCATTGAAGCGCATCGTGAAGAATTGAAAGAACGCCTCGCAGAGTTCAAAGATGAAAGAAAGAAGCGGATCACGGAGCGCGTTCAAAATAATTTTACCGCTTTAAATGAACGGATGGTTAACCATTTCACCAATGTTCTCGATAAGCTGGACAATGTTTTAGAGCGCGTTATTTCGAGAATTAACAAGGCCGAAGAAAATGGCCGCGATGTAGCTGCTGCGAGAGCGGCGGTAATAGAGGCGCAAAACGCGATTGCCGCGGCGAGAGCAAGCATCGAGACTCAGGCGGGCAAAACCTACGAGGTCGAGGTTTCCGAGGAAGCAAAGATTCGCGCTGACGTCGGCGCTGCCAGGCAGGCCCTTGGCGCTGATCTCAAGGCAACGCACCGGACGATCAAGGCCGCGCATGATGCAGTCCGAAACGCGGCTACAACGCTTGCAAAGATTCCCAGGGTCAACGATGAACCTGCTGCGACCAGCACAGGGGCTACTACTAGCGAAACTAACGAATAAATATGATTAACCATAAGCTTCTCACTATCCTAGTTCTTACAGTGGTGCTGCTTGTCGGCGTGATATATTACGCGAATAACAGGCCAGATGTGCAGTACGAAACCAAGACGCCAAACACTCAAACCGGGCAGACTGCCACGCAGGCCGACGATGATACAGATGTGATTAATTCTGAAATCGAAAATGTGGATCTCGGCGACATTGACCGCGAATTTCAAGCCATAGATAGCGATATAAACTCGCTCTAGTGCTGCGCAATATTTTTGATGATAGCGATACTCCACAATATCCGCAGCGGCCACAATGTCGGGTCCATTTTCCGGACCGTGGATGCTGCCGGGTTTGAAAAGGTCTTCTTGTGCGGTATAACACCTGCTCCCCTCGATAGATTTAGTCGTCCGAACAATGAGATTGCCAAAGTCGCGCTTGGGGCTGAAAAATATGTTCCATGGAAGCGTTTCCGATCAACTGCGGCCGTGATCAAAAAATTGAAGAGTGAGGGATATAAAATCCTAGCGATAGAGCAGTCAAAAACATCCATCCCCTATTTTCGGTTTGAATCCGCGAGCAACAAAACTGTCCTGATAGTTGGCAGTGAAATCAGGGGCTTGCCGCCGGCGATTTTGAAGCTCGCCGATCATATTCTAGAAATCCCCATGAAGGGCCGGAAAGAATCCCTGAACGTCGCGGTCGCATTTGGCGTCGTGGCTTTTCGGCTATTGACTATTTGTTGATAATCGTATATATTGATCCTGCAATCGCGAACGTTTTGCACATTAATTGTTTAAGCTAGCACGAGTTTAGGAAGGTACTAGTTCGCCTGCCGTCAAAATGGCATGGGTCCGACTTGCTCTGCTATAAGGAAATGTGGTGAACAAGAAACTCTACGTAGGGAATCTGCCCTACAAAACCACTAGCGACCAGCTCCAAGAGTTGTTCGCGCAGGCCGGCAGCGTAACCTCTGCCACCGTGATTTCCGACAAATTCTCAGGCCGTTCAAAAGGCTTTGGTTTTGTCGAAATGTCATCGGAAGACGAAGCCTCGAAAGCCATTAGCATGTTTAATGGCAACGAGATGGAAGGGCGCAAGCTGATCGTCAACGAAGCACGACCAGCAACCCCCCGCCCGATGAGGTAAAAAATTCACCCCCGATTATGTCGGGGGTGAATTTTTTACCCTGAGGCCGAGGTTTTTGATTTCGGAAAAATTTTTATCCAGCACCTTCCAGAATACCCCGCAGCTTGCTGCGGGGATGAATGGCTCAATATAGCCTTCCTGCGGGGTGCAATACCCCGACAGGAAGGTGCTGGATTTATTACATGGGTGACATCGGAGCAGCGCCAGTCGGCATTGTTTTTTTTGCGGCCATGTACGTCCATAGACCCCACACACCGAGCACTGCGTGCACGACGCTGATCCAGATTGGCAGGTCTACCAAGCCCAAGACATCATCAGTAACAAAGAAACCTATTATCGCGAGCAGCAACCCTATGATTCCTACCCACATCGCGTAACCGGCCGCGTGTTGCTTCGCGGCCCAGATGCCGAGCAGCCCAGCTGCGATATGAACAACGGCGTGAGCTGGCATCAGCTTTGTGCTAAATCCAATATTAAATTCAAAAAAGTTCAAAATTCCTACGATAACAAGAACCCACCCTACTAACATTGCAAAAGTTTTCGCCATTTTTGTTCACCCCCTCTCAAAGAGAGGCAAAATGTTTCTATAGTGAATTATAAAAGCTGTTGTTTAAAAGCACAAAGCCGGCTGTGGATAAGGGTTTTAGACCCTTGCCCAAAACTGTTGTTTTTCGCTAGAATACCTGCATAATTAATAATTCATTCTTTATTTAATGAGTGTAGAAATGTTCGCGATTTTGGCTTCTGTTGCGGCTATTGTTTACGGTCTCGTATTGGCGTGGGTAATTAACAAAAAACCTCAGGGTGACGATAAAATGCGCTCGATTGCCAAGGCGATCCAGGAGGGTGCCGGTGCGTACCTGAGGCGCCAGTATATCGCTATCAGCGCGGTTGCAATCCCTGTTTTTATAGTTATTTGGGTACTCTTGGGCGCAACGACCGCGATTGCGTTTTTGATTGGAGCAGTTGCGTCGGCCTTAGCGGGATTTATCGGCATGAGCGTCGCAGTCAGGGCCAACGTGCGGACCGCAGAGGCGGCGAAATCTGGTTTAGCTCCGGCTTTGTCACTGGCGTTCAAAGGTGGCAGCGTGACTGGTCTTTTGGTGGTGGGACTGGCGTTGCTTTCCGTTGCCGGTTTTTACGCAGCTACAGGAGATCTCAAGCCGCTGATCGGACTTGGTTTTGGCGGTTCGCTTATTTCCGTTTTTGCCCGGCTTGGTGGTGGCATTTTCACTAAGGGCGCTGATGTTGGCGCGGACCTGGTAGGAAAAGTTGAAGCTGGCATCCCGGAAGATGACCCGAGAAACCCGGCAGTGATCGCG
>MFEF01000024.1 GCA_001777515.1 Candidatus Doudnabacteria bacterium RIFCSPHIGHO2_01_48_18 | reverse complement strand
CGGGGTATTGCACCCCGCAGGAAGGCTATATTGAGCCATTCATCCCCGCAGCAAGCTGCGGGGTATTCTGGAAGGTGCTGGATAAAACCGGAAACGCTGGAGAAACTCCGCGTGATTCTCAAGAATGAGTTCGGTCAGGAGGTGAACGACCAAGACCTGCACGACATCGCATTCAACCTTGTGGGCTTTTATGATGCCCTCATGCGGTTTTACTGCGAGGAATGCAAGGGCCGGATAACATGGGAGATACAACGGGGCCACTGGTATGGCCACTGCAACCATTACAAAAATTGCCAACAACGGGAGTTTGTCCGGCAGGAAGTCTTGGATGCGCAGTTGATAGAAACGATCAATACTTTAAATCCCAAAGGCGAACAGGCCGTAGAAAGCATGCTTTCCTGGGTCCAGGAAGCTCTCAAGGAAAGCCATAGCGAGGAGATAGAATTCCGAGACAAGTCCACGGCCGAACTCAACCGCCGATACGAAGTGGCCACGCAACGGCTGGACAAGATATACGATGACAAGATTGATGAAAAAATCAGCGAGGAATTTTACAAAAAGAAGTACGAGCAGTACAAAGTCGAGCAAGAACAAATACTGGACAGCCTCAATAAGCACAAGGATGCAAACCTGAAGTACTACGAAATGGGAGAGACAGTCCTGCAAGTGGCCAAAAAGGCATGGAAAATTTACATCAACCGGGACAAACAGGAAATGGTGGACGACAAGAAACTGCTTTTGTCCCTGATTTTTTCGAACACCACGTTAAATGGCAAAAAAGTCGAGATTTCATACCAGAAAGCCTTCAAAATGGTTTCTAACCGAGTAATGCAGATGTTGGGAGAAAAAGTAGACGAAAAAAACACTTTCGAACCGCCAAAAGAGCCCGTCAATAAAGGAAAAACACCAGCTTTCGCTGATGTTCATCCTATCTGGCTCCGGGGGTGGGACTCGAACCCACGACCAATTGATTACATTTATCCTAAAGTTACCTCTAGGGATGGACTATATCATCATCCCAATTGGGATGCGAGGAGCTTCGTGCCGATTTAGTTATCGGAACTACTCTCTTGCGAGATAGTCTCTACACCTTCCCCGATATTGATCGGGGCTTGGCTCGGGATTATCCGTTTGTGGACTTCCCCGAGTTCACCTCGTTTGCAACCTAGCTTACGCTAGGAGGCTGCGATATGCCTGCATGTATTTCTCTGTGGCAATTAGCACATACTAGAACACATTTTTCAATTTCAGCTTTGATCTTTTCCCAAGAGCGTGTCAGTCCTTTGACTGAAATTCCAAACTCTTTTGTCTTGGCATCAAGATGATGAAAATCTAATGCTCCAGCATAACGCTTATAACCACAAAGCATGCATTTGCCGCCCTTATACTCGCGCGCCATTTGCCGAAGCTTGTTTCTGCGCTTCCTAACGGCTATGCGCATGTATTCAGCGCGGTCTGCATATGTTCTTTTGTCTGGCATACTTACCTAAGTATACCACACTTGAAAGGAACAACTCACAGTCAACTGCTCTACCAACTGAGCTACCCCGGAACGTATTCAAAATTTTACCAAGCTTTACACATAGGGTCAACCCGGGTTGACCCTTAAAATTGAAAATGTTAATTTAACTTATTACAAATTTAAGGAGGTGTTACGTGGATTTGAGCAAGAAGAAGGGTATCAAACAGCCTGTTGGACCAGAGTTTTTCGACAAATTTGTTCTGTGCGTGGCGTATTCCATTTGGCGCTGGCGAGATCGTACCGGACGCATTGATGTGCGGTATGAAGAAGACTACCGTAGAGCAGATCACCACTTCGCCTGGCTCTTGGTATCCCGCGAGTACGAGGTACCATCCTATCTTAAGGAGTGTTCCGGTTCGTCAACAAAAAATTGACAGTTTCCCCTACGGATTTCCACGAAACCACGCAGCACATTGCTCTTTGCATCTCGCAGGCGCGAGCGCGCTTTGACTGGGCCTTGGCAGAATACCAATTGACTATGCCTAATATTCAGGGCTTCGAAGAACAAATCCGAGAACGAGCAGCTGAACCGTATGCTGCGAGAGCAGAGTTTAGCGACGCTCAAAACTGGGAGCTGGGAATGTTCCTCGCACTTCAGCACCACACCATTTCTATGACAGCCTAAAAACCTGGCCGGAAGGCTGTTTCGATCAACTGGTCGAGACAGCCTTCTTGTATTTTTCCAAAACTTTTTGGCCATGGGACCCGGGGTGGAATGACAGCTCATCATCGGAAACGAGAATGTTTTCCTGGCGTCGTATCCGTCGTTTTTGGTAGATTCCCAAAACATGGTTCAAGGCTGGACCAATTGTATACTCGAGAACTGTTTCCAAGATCAGACTCATGCCGCTGAATCGAAAATCAAAAAACGGCTGGGTTGTTTCCAGGACTGCTGCCGGCAAATATTCTTTTATCCATTTATTATTGTCCCAAAACCTGGCGATATTTTCCGCGCCCAGGACTGGCAAGAGATTTGCGTACTCCACCGCAGTATATAGATTGCGATCATCGGTGATTTCTTTGTCTTCTGCCAGATAGTGGTTCAAGCAAAACCGCCCGGCCACGTGCCGGCCATGACGGCGCTGACCCAGAATCTGAAAATAACCGGAAATTAGGGCTCTCGTCAGCCAGATGCGATTTTTCTTGGTGATTATCAAAAGATCAACGTCGGATTCGGGCGTGACATTGAGGAGCGCTTGCGATCCGGACAAGGCAACCGCCCGCAAATACGGGAAGAAGCGCAAAGCCCATAAATATTTTTTCGCTTTGCGAAACCGCAGCAGAGACGTTCGGTAGCGCTCTTGTCTGGCCTCAGCGATATTCGTCCGTCCCCGGAGAAAATACAAACTGCCATTCGACTCGATTTTGCCTGCTAAATCCTCGTCCAGGCAGGTTTCGATTTCGCGAAGCGAGGCTTTGCTATCCAGATAATTTTGAATCTCAGCCAGTGTGAGCGCAATATCCTGGGCGTCAAAAAAAGCAACGACTTTAAAAATTGAATCCTTCAGCATCGATTTCTTTCCAGTCATCATCTGTCTCGTTCCATTTGAACGCCTTGAAAGTATTCACCAATTCTTCATCGGAAAATTTGTACTCCACCCGCGCTCCTGTGCCGGCGCGGTGGCTATAATGATAAACCTTGTCCTCGACCCTGGGCTTCTTGCCAAACTGCAGCTTCAGCCGCCCCAGCGGACTTTCAAAAATAATAAATTCTGCCTCTCCCAGTTTGACCTGTCCCTCGCCGGTTTCCGCGAGCAGGTCTTCCATCCCCTCTTCTTCAATAGTAAACCGCTTAGTGATATTTTCCTTGATTTGTTGCCATTTATCTTCTGTCATAAATAATTTTTAATTATCAATTTTGTAATTTTCAATCAAGAACCAATTTACAATTTGAAAATTCATTGTTGGCATCCTGGACAATAACTTCCTGTTCGACCTCCCAGCTTAACACTTTTTATTATATTTCCACACTTCCTGCACTGCTCGCCTCCCCTTCCATACACCATATGCAAACGGCCGTACTTGCCTTCGCTGCCATCCACCTGAAAAAAATCACCAACCGATGATCCGCCCGCCTTGATCGCGCCATTCAGAACCCTGGGAATATTCTTGTAAATATTTTTCCAATCTTCTCTGGAGAGCGACCGCAACGCGCGCATTGGCCTCACCTTGGCCCAGTACAAAATCTCATCTGAATAAATCCAGCACCTTCCTGTCGGGGTATTGCACCCCGCAGGAAGGCTATATTGAGCCATTCATCCCCGCAGCAAGCTGCGGGGTATTCTGGAAGGTGCTGGATAAATATTGCCGATGCCGGCCACGACCTTTGGATCCATGAGAAACTGCTTGACCGCCAGCTTTGGGCGGGTTTTTGCTTTGTCAATCAAATACTGCGCGGTGAATTCTAAAGCGTCGGGTTCAGGGCCGTATTCTGCCAGCTCGCGAACCCGCGCGAGATCATCATCCGGAACGAGCCGCATGTAGCCAAACTGTCTGAGGTCATTGAAATAGAGACGCGAGCCGTCGCTGAATGTAAAAATCACGTGCGTGTATTTGTGGGGCAGCAGCTCTTTGCGCGAATTGGCCGCGTTCAAAATCTTCACGATTTTTTTTTCGCGTTTTTTGGCGAAAATAAGCTGGCCAGTCATTTTCAAATGCACAAGGATGGTGAAAGGACCGGAGAGGTCGAGCATGAGCATTTTCGCGCGGCGCTTCACCGCCATGATCTTGTGGTTAGCTGCAAGCTGCCGGAATTTCTTGACCTTGGCGCTTGAGTTTTTTCGGATGTTGCTGACGACTGCCGGCCCGATACTCACGATTTTGGGCAGCCGAACCTCAACGCTGCCGATCTTTTTTCCGACAATGGTTTTCTCCAGACCCCGTTTGATGGTCTCTACTTCTGGCAGTTCCGGCATTTTTTTTAGCTTTCTAGCTTTTTTAGCTTCCTAGCTTTTTAGATAATAAAAAGATTATAATCATAGTATCATAGCCCTAGATAAGCTAAAAAGCCAGGAAGCTAGCAGCTGATTTCATGACTTACAGAGAAGTCTTCGAAAATTTCAAGAAAAACTATAAACCCGACCAGATCAAACTGTTTGAGATGGCTTATGAATTTGCTGCCCGAGCGCACGCCGGCCAGAAACGAAAATCTGGCGATGATTACATCACCCATTCTCTGGCAGTGGCAGATTACCTCGGCAGCCACCTGCGCATGGATACTGACACGGTGATCGCCGGGCTACTGCATGACGTGCCAGAAGATACCAAAACCTCTATCTTGGACATTCGTAAAAATTTTGGACCCCAAGTGGCGTTTATGGTTGAGGGCGTAACCAAGCTTGGAAAAATCAAGCTCCGCAACCAGCAGGATGAAAACTATATTGAGACTCTGCGCAAAATGTTCTTGTCGATGGCGGCCGATATCAGAGTGGTGCTGATCAAGCTTGCGGATCGCCGTCACAACATGCTGACTATTCGTTTCCTGCCTGAAGAGAAACGCAAAAGAATCGCCAGAGAAACTCTCGAAGTGTACGCGCCTATCGCTAACCGCCTCGGGATGGGAGAGCTCAGGGGAGAGCTTGAAGATTTGAGCTTTGCGATCGCCTATCCGGAAGAATCAAAATGGCTGGCTGAGCAAGGCAAAGGCCACTACGAAGAAGCGCGAGAGTATGTGGAGGGAGCCAAAAAGGTTATCAAGAAATATCTGGAAGATGCCGGCATTAAGGTCGAGGACATCCACGGCCGCGCCAAACATCGCTATAGCCTGTATGAAAAATTGCTCAGGCCAAAATACGACCGGGATATTACCAAAATCTATGACCTGGTCGCGCTGCGCATCATTACCAAGAACCTGGAGGACTGCTACGCCACGCTCGGCGTTTTGCATTCCAAATTCCGGCCGCTGCCGGGACGCATCAAAGATTATATCGCTTTCCCCAAGCCCAACGGCTACCGCAGCATTCATACCACTGTGTTTGGACCGGAAGGACGCGTACTCGAGGCCCAGATCCGGACCGCGGAAATGCATTATGAGGCGGAATATGGAATCGCGGCCCACTGGGCCTACATCGAACACGGCAAGCCAAAATGGGGCTACAAGATACCCAAACAGCTCGAATGGGTGACGCAGCTGCGAGATTGGCAAAAAGACACAGGCGGCAGCTCGGCCGAGTTTATGGAGGCACTCAAGATCGATTTTTTCAAAAACCGCATTTTCATTTTTACTCCCAAGGGCGAGGTCAAAGATTTGCCCGAAGGCGCGACCGCGCTCGATTTCGCGTTCGCGGTTCATACTGATTTGGGTCTCTACGCCATGGGCGCCAAGGTCAACGGCAAAATGGGCAAGCTCGCGGACGAGCTCCAGAACGGGGATGTGGTGGAAATAGTAAAAAGCAACAAAGTAAATGTTTCCCGCGATTGGCTCCGGATTGCCAAAACCTCCAACGCGAGAAGCAAGATCAAAGTTCACCTCAAAGAAAAAGGCGGCGGCTGGAGTTTCCTGCCGGAATTTATCCGAAAAAAATAACTCCGATCATGATCGGAGTTATTTTCGCGCCATCCGGCCTCGAGCCAAAACACTATTTAAACACTTCGTCGTCGGTGCGATCGTAATCGTGGATCACTGATTTTCCAAACCAGTGCTTGATCTCGTGTATTGCTTCTTCTTCTGTTTCCGAGGCATGCACCAGGTTGAACACTGCCCGCTTTTCGCGGTTCGCGGCAGCCGCGCTATCAACCGAGAAATCACCGCGGATCGTTCCCAAAGGCGCGTCTGACGGCATAGTGTTGCCGGCCAGTTTTCTGACCATAGCTACCGCGTGCACGCCCTTGATGGCCATGATTACCACTGGAGCCGAGGTCATGAAATCAATGAGCCACTTGCGGACCATGATCCCGATTTTCCCAGCGTCCTTTGTGCCAAGCTCCTTTACCGCGTCAAAGCCAAATTTCTCATACGTCGCCAGGGTCTTCTCGCCAAGCCGGTGTATCCAGTTCGGAGCTTTTGGATAATGATCATCCACCTGCTTGCGACTGGGTTTCTGCAACTCGAGCGCGACAATCTTCAAACCGACCTGCTCAAGGCGGCGGATGATCTCTCCGGTCAGGCCGCGCTTTACGCCATCAGGCTTTACCATTAAAAAAGTAATTTCTTCTCTGGGATTGCTCATTTGATATACGCTTTGTTAATTATGACTGGCTCGAGCGGCTTGTCCGCGGCATCAGTCTTCACTGCGGCCATTTGATCAACCACGTCCATGCCTGTCACCACTTGCCCAAAAACCGTGTACTGCCCGTCAAGCATAGGCAGATCTTGAAACGCGATGTAAAACTGGCTGCCGGAAGAAGCTCTGGTGGGATTGACCTGATCACCGAGTCTCGCGGCAGCCACAGCGCCGCGCTTATGCTGAAGTTTTATTTCCGCCGGAATTGTGTAGCCAGGACCACCGGTACCATCCCCTTTCGGGTCGCCGCCCTGCACCACAAACCCGGGGATGATGCGATGAAATGTGAGGCCGTTATAAAACCCTTGCCTCACCAGCTTTTCAAAATTGGCGCTGGTCTGAGGAGCGCTCGTCTGGTTGAGGGTTATTTCCACGAGACCAAGAGTAGTTTCCATAACGACAATTGTTTCCCCTGTGCTTTGCGTATTGTTCATTTCTTTTTGTTCCCTGTTTAAAACAATCCCTGAAAAAAAGATCAGCCAGGCAATCGCGGCCAGTAAAAGGATAGAGATCGCAGTGACAAAATACTTCATGTCCTTTAGATTAGCGGATTTTCAATCATTTAGCAAGACTCGATCAGGGTATATCCGAAAGCTGATATCACCCTTCTCGTCAGTGCGCAAAACACTGATCTGCTGGAGGCCGAGCGTCTCCAGCGTAATCTCATGCGGGTGCCCATAGTTGTTTTTGCCAACCATTATCACTCCATAATCTGGGTTGACCGCGGCCAGGAACTCGGGCGCAGACGAAGTTTTGGAGCCTTGGTGCCCCACCTTCAAAACCTGCGCCTGGAGAGGCAGCCCAAGCCGTGTGAGAAGCGTTTCCTGGGATTTGCCGGCATCACCAGTAAACAAAACGTGGCTTTTTCCCACGCTTAGGCGCGCGATCGTGGATGCTTCGTTAACATCCTCAGGCGTTTGCATTTTGTCCCCGGCCACAGGATACAAGACATCCATGACAGTGTGGTGATCCAGATAAATCCGCTGGCCGAGCTTGGGTCTGACAACTGGGATTTGCTTCTGCTCGAGGATCTCCAGCAGAGTTTTATAAGTTTCAGAAGAGTACGCGACATCCGAGAGTAAAACTTTTTTGACCGTGAAGCGCCGCAGCACCTCAACTACGCCAGACACATGGTCTGCGTGCGGGTGCGTGATAATAACCATCTCGATCTGCCGATCGCCATAAGGCAGATCCCGCCCGAGCTTGCCAAGGACCGCGTCACCCGGACCGCCGTCAATGAGAATGTCGTTACCTTGCACAGTCCGGATGTAAATCGAATCGCCCTGGCCAACGTCAAAAAAATTTACCGTCGCAAACTCCCTCGGATTTCTGGCGATGACTCCTGACCAGACAGCGAGATTCGCCGCCAACAAAACAAAAACAGCGTTCCAGATTTTGCTATATCTTTGCTTCTCTGGCATTTTCGTTTGAGAAAATTAACAGGTTCTGCGCAGGCCTGCGCCGCAGCTTCCACAGGAGCGCGGCATAGTAAATAAAAATAACTGCCGCTGGCAGGCTGACCGCGATTTCCGCGAACGGCGCCCTGGCAAAAAACTCGACCACGCGGATTTGGTATTCCAGAATCCCCCACAGCGCGGCGGCAAGGAGCTTGGCAAGCGGCAAATACAGCAATCCCGCGAGCCCAGTGACGAGCGCGAAAAACATGGCATACGGCACAGTCCACAAAATCAAAATATTCACAAGCAAAGAAACAATAGAGAGGCGATCGAAATAAAAGATGAGAAGCGGCAGCGTGAAAATCTGCGCCGCCAGCGTTGCCGAGAGATTCTTTCTGAATTCTAAAATATTTGGCAGCCGCGAAAGCCATTTTTCAAACGCTGGCCCCAGATAAATGAGACCTGCAGTGGCAGTAAAAGACAGTTGAAACCCGATATCAAACGCGAGGATTTTCGGGTTTTGAAAAACCATCAACGCCGCCACGAATACGAGAGCATTAAGCGACACATATATCCTGCCAATGTTCATCGCGATCACTGCCAGCATCGCCATGATCGCGGCCCTGACCACGGAAGCATCAGCCCCGCTCATTATCACAAACGCGAGAATCAGCGCGAATGACAAAATCATGGCCGCGCGCCTACCAGCCCACGGCCTGATCTTCAGGATATTCTGCGTGATAATCGACATATTGTAGCCAGAGATGACAATGATGTGCGAAACACCCACCGCAATCATGGCGTTCTTCAGATCTTCAGGGATGGCGCGCTTTGCTCCGAGGATCAGCCCTTGCGCGAGCGCGTTGTGCGGCTCCGGCAGGACTTGCGCGAGCGCTGATTGAAACTGGTGTTTTACGGCCAACAGCGCGGCTTTTGTTTTGCCGGCTTCCCCCTGGCCGATTTTTTTGATCTTTGGAAAGCGCATCAGGGCGTAAGTCTCATACCTGGCCAGATAGTCTTTGTAGGAAAATTCTTCGCTTTCAAACGGCTCTTCGACCTTGCCGGAAACCTTGAGCTTGTCGCCATACGAATACTCTGGGTAACGCCCGATATTCAAAAGAATGTTGCCGTTAAACTCAACGGGCTTAACAGTCAAATTTATTTTGTCCGACCGCACGTCCGGTTCTCTGATCACGACCGCTTCAAACTCCGTTTCCTTGCCATAATATTTCACGAGAGTATCCTCGTTGTCAGGAAAACTCTGCTGATGGCGGACCGCACCGACAAGCGCGGCTAGTCCCAAAAATCCTGCGAGCACGAGCCGTTTGTCATTCCACCACACGCTGATGAGCATCAAAAAAACCATGGCCGCTATGGCCATGATCCAGTAATTAATGTATGGCCCGGCGAATACGCCCGTGACAAACGCCAAACAGAAAGATAAAAAAATTTTAGATTTTCCGAATCTCCAAGCCAAGGCCTTTTTGTTTGAGTTTTTTTTGTTTTCCAGTATTGAGGTTTTTCACAGTCGCTTCCGCGTTTTTTGCTTCGTCTGGTCCTATGATCACGACAAAATTGATGTTCTTTTTGTTCGCGTATTTGAGCTGCTTGTCGAGCTTATCCGGAGTATAGTAAAAATCTACTTTGATGTTTGCATCGCGCAAATCTTTTACCACGCGCAAATATTCTTCCTCAAGATCTTCCTCGAGGTTGCACACCAATACGTCAGAAACCAGATCGTATTTTATGAGTTCGAGTTCTTCCAATGCAGAAAGGAGCCGGTCAACGCCAATCGAACCGCCCACCGCAGGGATCGGCTTTCCAGAAAACATCCCCACCAGATTGTCATACCGCCCGCCACCGGCAATCGAGCCATACTGCGGCGCATCAGGCAGGATAATTTCAAAAATCGTGCCAGTATAATAATCAAGCCCGCGCGCCAGACCAAGATCAATGCGGAAATTTTTTACCCCCCAATCGAGAAGAATTTCTACGAGCTGGGCCAGCTCACCCGCGCCCTCGTAATCCATAAGCTTTTTCTCAATATCATCCGCTCCCTCAAGGCCAAGGTTCAAAATCTCAAACAATTCTTTTCGCTTCTCAGTTCCAAGGCCCAAAAGCGCAAGATCTTCCCTGACCTTTTCCTCGCCGATTTTATCAAGCTTATCAATCGCCCGAATAGCTTCCACGATTTTGCCTTTAGCGAGGCCCATATTTTTCAAAATGGCGTCGAGCAGCTTGCGGTTGTTCAGCCGGATTATAAATTCCGGGAGATCCAGCTCAGTCAATGCGGCCGCCAAAGCCGCGATCACCTCGGCATCAGCAATAATCGAGGATGAGCCAATCACATCAACGTCGCACTGGTAGAACTCGCGGTACCGGCCCTTCTGCGTGTTATCTGCTCGCCACACGGGAGCGATCTGATAGCGTTTGAATGGCATGGCTAAATCGTTTTGATACTGCGCTACCACTCGGGCTAAAGGCACGGTCAGGTCATAGCGCATGGCCACATCGCGCTCCCCGCGATCCTTGAACTGATACATGAGCTTCTCGCTTTCCTCCCCGTATTTGCCCGACAAAATTTCTTTGTATTCTAGAACCGGGGTTTCCAGCGGCAAAAAACCGTATTTCTGAAATACAGCCCGGATCTTTTTGAAAACCTCTTCGCGCGCCAGCGCTTGTCCAGGCAAAAAATCCCGAAAGCCTTTTAGAGTTTGCAAATCCTTTTTGGACATGCATTAATAATACCATTATGTATGGCTTAAATAAAGAAGAAATCAAACTTTTCCAGCGCCTGAACACGCCTGCCAAGATTCAGGATTTCTTGGAGCAGATTCCGATAAATTTCGAGCGCGGCCGGCAAACCTGCTATTCGCCCCGCCAAGTTCTGAAGTACCGGCGGGCCCACTGCATGGAAGGCGCGATGCTGGCAGCCGCAATATT
The DNA here is from genome assembly GCA_001777515.1 of Candidatus Doudnabacteria bacterium RIFCSPHIGHO2_01_48_18. Taxonomy (GTDB): domain Bacteria; phylum Patescibacteriota; class Doudnabacteria; order UBA920; family 2-01-FULL-46-14; genus 2-01-FULL-46-14. The sequence continues at coordinate 28,144 of MFEF01000024.1, read as the reverse complement.
AAAATTCCACGGCCACAAACCCCTCGTGGTTGATCTGCGCGCGCATAAGCGCGACCGCAACCACGCCATTGCGGTATTTAAAATAAATCCAGCACCTTCCTGTCGGGGTATTGCACCCCGCAGGAAGGCTATATTGAGCCATTCATCCCCGCAGCAAGCTGCGGGGTATTCTGGAAGGTGCTGGATAAACAGCGAATGGGGCGCAATTTCCAAAACCAATCACGCGGTGCTGCGTTATCGTGAGCCCGTCTACAATTCTCTTCGCGAACTGGTCATGTCGTATTTCCACGAATATTTCCTCAATGACGGCAAAAAAACTCTGCGCTCTTACTCTGAGCCAGTTGATCTCTCGCGCTTTGATACTAAAAACTGGATCACTTCAGACACTGACCTGTGGTACATAGACGAGTATTTAAACCGCGTGCCGCACACGAGCATCCTCAATAAAAAGCAGGTCGCATCCCTGCGACGTGCTGACAAAATCGAAATTCGTGCTGGCAAACTGACTACTTTTAAACGCGGGTCAAAATAGCGAGGCTCACGGCCAAGAGCAAAAGGTCAAACTCCCACCCTGCAGCCTGCATGACCAGGAACGGCGCTTTCCATTTGAAAATCTTGAAATAGAGCGCGCCGAGCATAATGACCGCGATGATGGCTGCGGCATACTGCGCGTACTGATTGATGACGAGAGCAAGGCCGGCTGCGATCTCGATAACGCCGTGCACTGTACCGCCCATGAGAGCGCTCTTGTTCTTGAGCTTGGCTGCGCCGTGAGCGATAAAAATCACGCCAACTACAGCCTGCATGATCCAAAAGGCTGCGCTCCCGTACTGGCTTAAATTTTCAAACATATCGTTCCTTTCGCTTAATTTTTTGCTAACAATTCTTGCAACAGCGCCATGCGCATGTAGAGACCGTTTTTAGCCTGGCGGAAATATGCAGCCCGCGGATCACTGTCCACCTCAGGCGCAATCTCATCAATGCGCGGCAAGGGGTGCATGATGATGGCGTCCTTTTTCATTTTCGACAGTGAAGCTTTATCCACGACATAGGAGCCTTTAAGTTTCAAATACTCTGCTTCGGACGCAAACCGCTCTTTCTGCACGCGGGTCACATACAAAACATCAACCGTGTCCAAAACTGCATCGAGGTTTTCAGATTCTTCAAATTTTATCCCAGGCTTTTTGTATTCTTCTGGAAACCGAAGCTGTGGCGGCGAAACCAGGTAAACACTCACGTCTTTGTAGAGGCTGATCATTGGCAGAAGCGAGTGCACAGTGCGGCCAAATTTCAGATCCCCGGCCATGGCGATCTTCAGGCCCTCAATTTTTCCAAACTCTTTTTTGAGCGTGTAAATATCCCCGAGCGCCTGGGTCGGGTGCTGCCCAGCTCCATCGCCGGCATTGATGAGGGGCGCTTCAGACACGCTCGCTGCGATCTCTGCAGAGCCAATCTCTGGATGCCTGAACACAATCGCGTCCGCGTACTGGTTTACGATTCTAATGATATCAGGCAATGCTTCGCCGGCCGCAGCCTTGGTGGAATGCATGGCGTTTTCAGTGCTCACGATTTTGGCGCCAAGCTTTTGCGCCGCTGCCTCAAACGACAGCCTCGTCCGCGTCGACGGCTCAAAAAACAGCGTGGCTACGATTTTGCCTTCCAGACTGTTTAAAATTTTGCCTTTGCCGTCTTCGGCCCGCAGCTTTTCCGCGCTTTCGCAGAGCTTGTCCACAAATGCTACATCAGTAAACTGCTCGGCTTTCAAGATATGTTTCATAGATTTTGTCCCTGGTACTCGTTCCAGGATTTAATTTTTAGATCATCAAGCTTGTAGGTGGTCAAGGCTTTCACGAAAGACCGCGCCAGCTGCAGGTCAGTGAAAAGCGGAATGTTGTTGTCCACGGCCGCGCGCCTGATGAGCTGGCCGTCAGTAATCTTCGGGGACAGCGCCTGCTGTTCTTCCGGATCTCTTTCGGTCAAGTTCACTACAAACGCGACTTTCTTTTGGTTGATAAACTCGAGCACATTAAGCTTGCGGTTTTCCTGGACTTTGTAAACCTTGCGGCTGGAAATATTATTTTCGTTCAGAAAATCACAGGTCGTATCCGTGGCATAGATTTTGTAACCGGCGCGGTAAAGCATTTGCGCGTGTTCTAAAAACTTTTTCTTGTTAACTGCGCCGCCCAGAGACAGCAGCACGGCTTTTTTATCAGACAATGGCACGCTGGCATATATGCTCTTGAGCAAGGCCTCCTCGGCTGTATCGCCAAAACACGCCACCTCGCCGGTCGAAGACATCTCGACATGCAAAAGCGGATCCGCGCCCGCGAGCCTGGCAAACGAAAACTGCGGCGATTTCACGACCGCGTAATCAGGATATGGAATCTCGATGCGGCGGGCTTTGCCGTAAAACGAAGCCACAATGACCTCGGCAAAGTTAAACCTCGTGGCTTTACTAAGAAACGGGAAAGTCCGGGAGGCTCGCAGGTTCGCTTCGATTACATAGACCTTGTTGTCTTTGACCAGGAACTGAATGTTGATGGGGCCGGTGATCTCAAGCTCGCGGGCGAGGTCTTTGGCGATTTTTTGGATGCGCCTTTCCGTCGACGCGTACACGCGCTGGGTTGGATACACGATCGTGGCGTCGCCAGAATGCACGCCAGCGTTTTCGATATGCTCGGAGATGGCATAGATCTGGATCCGGCCTTTTTGCGCTACCGCGTCAAACTCGATTTCGCGGGCGCCAGTGAAAAATTTGGAAATAGTAACCGGGTGGGTTTTGTTCAGGGTCGTGGCTTTCTCTATAAACAGCTCCAGTTCGCGTTCGTTATAGCAGACGCTCATGGCTGATCCGGAGAGGACATAGGACGGCCTGACCAAAACCGGGTACCTCACGGTGGAAGCAAATTGCTTGGCTTCCTGCATATCAGTAAAGCTGTTCCAGCGCGGCTGCGGGATGGACAGCCTGTCGAGAAGCGCGGAAAATTTATTGCGGTCTTCGGCGCGGTCAATATTTTCCGCGCTCGTTCCCAAAATCTTTGCGCCGATCGCCGCAAGCCGGGGGGCAAGGTTGTTTGGCCGCTGGCCCCCCACAGAAACCACGAGTCCTTCTGGATTTTCAAAATCATAAATCTCAGATACTGTCTCAAACGACAGCTCATCAAAATACAAACGCTCTGACATGTCATAGTCAGTGGACACTGTCTCGGGGTTGCAGTTGATGATGATTGACTGCCGGCCGTATTCGGGCAGCGCCAGCGCCGTTGCTACGGCCGACCAGTCAAATTCAACCGAGGAACCGATATGGTAAGGCCCAGACCCCAAGACGATTACGCTTCTTGGACCCAATGGCTTAACGTCATGGTGGCTGCCATTGTAGGTCAAATAAAGATAATTAGTTTTCGCCGGAATCTCGCCGGCCAGCGTGTCGATTTGAAAGACTGACGGCCTGATTTTCATTTTGCGGCGCAGCTCCGTGACATCCTCGTCTGGAATATCCAGGATCCTGGCGATTCTGCGGTCAGAAAAACCCAGCTGCTTGAGCTTTAGAAAAAATAGTTTACTCAGACCCTTTTTCTTGATCTTCGCGAGTACTTGCTCGTGATCAACAATGTTTTTTATGCGGTGCAAAAACCACGGATCAATGCCGGTCAGCTTATAAATTTCTTTGATGGATACGCCGCGGCGCATGCTTTCCGCAAGTGCGAACAACCGCTTCGGGGTCGGGATAGAGAGATAACGCAGGATAGTTTTTTTATCATCCGGGAAACGGTTGTCAGCGACGCCCTGCACTCTGCCGCCGAGCATGCGCACTCCCTTTTGGATAGCTTCCTCAAAGGTGCGGCCAATGGCCATGACTTCACCAACGCTTTTCATGGCACTGCCGATTTTTTCCTCGGCGCCGCGGAATTTCTCTAGGTCCCAGCGCGGGATTTTTACCACGACATAGTCGAGAGATGGTTCAAAAAAACTCCGGGTAACTTTGGTGACCTGGTTTTGCACATCGAGCAGAGATTTGCCAAGCGCGAGTTTGGCCGCCACATATGCGAGCGGATAACCAGTGGCTTTGGAAGCAAGAGCTGAAGAACGCGAGAGCCTGGCATTCACCTCGATAACTTCGAATTCAAAACGTGGGTTGGCTTGCCCGACTGAACTTCGCCTTGGCGAAGTTGGGCGGGGATTTACCGCATACTGGACATTGCATTCACCAACAATGCCAAGCGAGCGCACGATTTTTTGTGACGCCTCGCGCAGCAGATGATATTCATCATTGGTCAGAGTCTGGCTTGGCGCGACCACAATGGAATCGCCGGTATGGATCCCGAGCGGATCCATATTTTCCATATTGCAGACTGTGATGCAGTTGTCATAAGCGTCCCGCACCACCTCGTATTCGAGCTCTTTGTAGTGATGCAAATATTTTTCCACGAGAATCTGCGGCGCGATCGCCAAAGCCCCGCGTGCCAGAGCCTCCAGCTCTGGCCGGTTTCTGGCCATTCCCGATTTTTGCCCGCCGAGAGCGTAAGCGGCTCTGACCATGACCGGGTAGCCAATGCTTTTGGCAATATTCACTGCCGCCGGCAAAGTGGTCGCGGCTTTGCTTTTTGGCACGCTAATACCAAGCTTTGTCAGGTGATCGGCAAATTTCTGCCGATCTTCTGTGAGAACGATGGCCTCGACCGGCGTGCCCAAAACGCGGACCCTGTATTTTTTGAGAATGCCTTTGCGGTGCAAGGCCAGGCCGCAGTTGAGCGCGGTCTGTCCGCCGAACGACAGCAGAATGCCGTCCGGCCGCTCGCGGGCTATGACCTTTTCTACAAAATAGGGCGTTACCGGCAGGAAATATATTTCGTCAGCCAAAAGTGGCGAGGTCTGAATGGTCGCGATATTCGGATTGATCAAAATGATTTTGATTTTTTCTTCCTTGAGCGCTTTCATGGCCTGGGATCCGGAATAATCAAATTCGCCCGCTTCACCGATCTTGAGCGCGCCTGAACCCAGAACCAAAATTTTTTTCGGATTTACTATCATTTGATCTGTTTTAGGAATTCATCAAAAATCCAGCCGGTATCAAGGGGGCCCGGATGTGATTCGGGGTGGAATTGCACTGACATAAACGGCAGTTTTTCATGAATGATGCCTTCATTGGTCTGATCATTGGCGTTTATAAACCAGGGCCGGAAGCCTTTTGGCACCCGCTTGATGGAAAAGCCATGATTTTGCGTGGTCAGATAGCATTTCTTGGTGCCCACGAGAATCGCGCCGTGATTTTGCCCGCGATGACCAAATCTGAGCTTGTAAGTATCCCCGCCCGCGGCCAGAGTCAAAATCTGGTTGCCAAGACAAATACCCAAAATCGGAATACGTTTTTCCATGGCTGTTCTTGCCAGCGCAATAGTGTCTGTGGCCATCTTGGGATCGCCAGGGCCGTTGGAAAACAAAATCCCGTCAAAGCACAGCTTCTTTTCAAAAATATTATAGTTCCACGGCACGGTGATGACCCGGACTTTGCGCTTCAGCAGCTCGGCCACAATGTTTTGCTTGACGCCGCAATCTACCAGTACCACCGTTTTTCTTCCTGATCCCTCCTGAATCACTTTTTTGGTGGAAACGTCAGCCACCAGATTGCGCTCGTTTGGATCTGAAAATTTAATATCGCGGCCAAACACGATTTTGGCCAGACTAACGCCTTCGGTGCGAAGCTTTTTGGTCAGGGCTCTCGTGTCTTTGACCTCAAGGGCGGGAATGTTTTCCGCCTCCAGCCACTGCCGCAACGTTCTTTTACTGGAATGGTGCGAAGGCGTATCAATATAATTTGAAACGATCAAACCCAAGGCTTTGATGGACCGTGATTCCCACGATCCGCGGTCTGGCACGCCGTAGCTTCCGACCAGCGGGTAGGTCATCACCAAAATCTGACCCTTATAAGAAGGATCAGTGAGACTCTCCGGGTAACCAACCATGCCAGTGGCAAAAACTACCTCGCCTGCCACTGGTCTCGTTTTACCAAATCCGGTCCCTTCAAAAACTGTGCCATCTTTTAAGATTAATCTGCCATTCATATTTGATAGACTTTCCCGCGAATTATAGTATGAGTTACTCGTCCGGGAAAAGTCACCCCTTCAAACGGCGACCAGGCGCATTTGGTTTTGAGTATCTCCTTACTCACTGTCAGCGGCTCGTCCGGATTGACGATGGTCAAAGATCCTACAAACCCGGGCTTGATCGCGCCAAATTTTTCTTCAGTAAACTGGTTCACAAACTCGCCGGGATTACCGCCGCATACTCTCGCGATCTGCGATGCGCTAAACCCTTGCTCTTTCATAAGCCAGGTGATAAACGGCCCATAGGTATCAAGGTGAGGCAAACCAGAAGTGCCTCTGATTTTTTCTTCCAGCGTATGCGGGGCATGGTCTGTAGCCAAAAAGTCAATGTCACCGGATTTTAATCCTTCAAGCATGGCAGCCCTGTCCTCTTTGGAGCGCAAGGGCGGATTCATCTGCAGCCATTTGCGATTCTCTTGCGTCAGATGCGATTCATCAAAATAAAGATGATGCGGTGTAACCTCGCAAGTCATGTTAATCCCGCGTTTTTTCGCAGCTTTTATTTTTTCTAGGCCGGCTGCAGTAGATAGATGGCAAATCTTTGCTCGAAGATCAAATTTTTCCGCAAGCTCAATCACAGTTTCAATCGCTTTGGTTTCTGCTTCCGGTGGCCGCTGCTGTTCATGCGCCGGTGCACCTTTGTGTGCGTCCAAAATCTCGGCATCTTCCGCGTGGAAACTTAGGTATTGGCCGCAGTAGCGCGCCAATACCTCTTCTACCGCTGCTTCTGATTGAAAAAATAGCGCCCCGACTGGCGGCTTGGCTAGGAAAACTTTATACGGCACTGGGGTGCTCAGTGGCTCTGTATTCTGGCCAACGCCCGCATACAAGGTAACGTCAACCAAGCTGTTCTTAAATATTTTTTTCTTTTCTGCGTAAGAAGCATCATCAATCGGGGGGACGGGATTATTTGGCATATCAACAAGATGAGTAACTCCGCCATTTATAGCTGCATCTGATGCGGTTTTCAAACCTTCTTTATAAAGCTCTTTGCCGCTTACGTCCTCTCGCACATGCACATGAACATCTATGAAGCCCGGAAAAATAAATCCCTCGGTTTTGAGGTCTGCGCTCCCGAGGTTTTGTCCCACCTGTTCAATCAAGCCTGTTTGCTCATTGATCAAAACCTGTCCTTCGGTTTGCGAATCAAAATTGACGATTTTGCCCTGGAGTATCATTTTGCGCTTACTCCAACCGCTTCACTGATATTCATAAATCCATCTCGCCTCAAAAGCTCTACCAGGCCCTTTTTAATCCTTTTCACTAGCCCCGGGCCCTCATAAATCATGCCTGTGTAAATCTGCACCAAAGACGCACCTGCCCGGATTTTTTCGTAGGCGTCCTCCGCAGAGAAAATACCCCCAACGCCAATGATGGGAAGCTGGCCATTTAGCTTTTTGTACATGTGATTGATGACCTCAGTACTGCGCCTTCTGAGCGGCTCGCCAGAAAGGCCCCCTTCCGGGGTTGCTATAGTATTTGTGGCAATAATCCCATCGATCTTGGTTTCCAAAGCCACCTCTGCGATCTCATCAAGCTGCGCATTATCCATATCAGGACTGATTTTTAGAAGCAAGGGTTTGCTCCGTGGTAACGCATTCAATATTTTTTTGAGAGGCTCTTTTTCCAAAAGCTGGCGCAAGCCAGGCGTATTCGGCGAACTCACATTAACAACTACGTAATCGGCAAATAGCGCCAACCCATTGTAGCCGGTCAGGTAATCCTCTGCTGCCTGCTCATTTGAGGTGGTTTTATTTTTTCCTAAATTTATGCCTACCACAAAGCTACGGTGCTGTAATTTCTTAAGATTTTCTGCGACAGCTTTCATGCCAATGCTGTTAAACCCCATGCGGTTGATGACAGCGTCATCTTTGTCAATACGAAACAGGCGCGGCTTTGGATTGCCTGCTTGCGGCTCCGGGGTCACAGTGCCAATTTCTATAAAACTGAAACCCAGAGCAGCCATAAATCTTGCAAACGAGCCACTTTTATCATACCCAGGAGCAAGACCTACCGGATTTTTAAATTTCACGCCGAATACTTGAGTCTCCAGACTTGGATGCTCATAGGAAAACAGTCCCGAAAAAATTCCGGCCACAGGCGAAAAAAAAGAACTGACCCGAGCCGCTGCGTCGTGCATGGTTTCCGGAGGGATCTGAAATAAAATCGGTCGCAACAATTTATACATAATCCAGGTTATCTGTACACATTAATTTCGTCTCTCAATTTCCTTGCTTCTTCTTTGGGATCTTTGGAAAAAATGATGCTGCGGGAAGAATTGATTATTAGCCCTTTCTTCTGATCATCAAGTCCGGCTTTTATAGCCTCCTCGACACTGCCGCCTTGCGCGCCAACCCCAGGCACAAGCAGGGTCATGCCTGGCGCGATTTTTCTGACAGTCGCGAGCTCCTCAGGATAGGTCGCGCCCACCACGAGCATGCAGTTGCCGCTTGTATTCCATTGCCGGTCAACCTTTTCTGCCACAATCTGCCATAGCGGTTTTCCATCAGACTCCAAATCCTGAAACTCTGCTGCGCCGGGGTTGGAGGTGCGGCAGAGCACTATGGAAATCTTGTCTGTCCGCTTCAAAAACGGGTCGAGTGCTTCGCGGCCAAGATACGGATGCAATGTTACCGCGTCAAAACCCATAAAATCAAAAATTGCCTCAACATATCCTTTATTGGTAGAACCAATGTCCGCCCGCTTGGCATCGCAAATCGTGAAGATATCGGAATATTTCTCGATGAGGTACTCCATGGTGAGCTTTATCTCGCTAAAACCTTTCTCGCCTCTGGCTTCATAAAAAGCCATATTGATTTTGAAGCCGGCCGCAAACTCGGCGGTCTCATCAATGATCCATTTGTTGAACTCGAACTGCGGGTTCTCCAGAATCTGGAACCGTTCGGGGAGCTTTTCATAATCACTGTCCAGGCCCACGCATAATAAAGAATTTATTGCGCCCGCTCTGGTATTGTATTTATCTGTTGCTGGCATTTTTGCTCTCCATAAATTTTTTCCCATGGCCGATCGTAGTGTTCACGGGCACGCCGGATTGGCACAGCGGGCATTCTGATTCGTCATAATTTGGTACTTCAAGCTCGGCCAGCGGAAAAAACGGTACTCCGAAAGTCTCAGAGGTTACTGTTTCTGGACTCCGATTCGCCATCACTGCCACAGCCACCACTGTCCCGCCTGCTGCCCGCACCGCATCAATGACCTTTTTAACCGAGCCGCCGGTTGTGGTCAGGTCTTCCACTACAAAAACTTTTTTGCCGTTCACCAATTTATCATGACCCCGTGTCAGGCTTTGCCCGCCATCAGCGGTTTTCTCAGTATAGATCCCCAACACATCATGGTTGTTTAGCTCTGACAAAAAAAGCGCCGCCCACTGCGCCAAAATTATTCCGCCCAAAGCTGGACCAACCACAACCTCTACTCCCAAATCTTTGGCTTTGTCAGCCAGCAGCCTTGTGATCTCAGCAGTTTCTTTGCCGTGCGGGTAAAGCGCGTCTTTGTTAATATAGGTGGCGAAATGTTTTCCTGACGTGCCGACAAAATGACTGTCTGTGATAACTGCGCCAACGCGTTTTAGGATCTCTATGACATCGTTCATGTTAGCGTTGTTAATTCATCTTTGATGGAAACTTGAGACTGTGGCGTAACAATCGTGTCAGTTGAAAAAACACAGTCTGTGGTTTTGCTGATCTGCGCCGCGCTATCGAATACAAACAAGCCATGGACCACGGCTGCGCAGACCCGTTTGGCGCCGCAGCTTTTGATCTTTTCTGTGCCTTTGATCATGGTCGAGCCCGTGGAAATCATGTCATCGATAAGCAAAACGTTTTTGTCTTTGACATCAAACTCGCAGACGAGCCCTTCAACCTCGCGGTAGCCGATTTTATCCCCTTCGTATTCTTTACGGTTCTTCTGCATGAATTTGCCGCCGTGATTTTTTACGAGGTATGCCGCCCCTTCATCAAGGCCGATAATCTCAAACTCTTCAGCTCCAAATTGCTCTCTGGCTTTGGCAATAAGCAAATCGCCAAGCGAAAGATTTTGGATGAGGAGATTGCCGTATTTAGTTTCGCCTTCTTCATTCAAAAAATGGCAGTCAAAAGTAATGAGCTTTTCACAGCCCGCAGCCGCGATCAGGTTGCAAGTCACAGGCGCGCTCGCGATTTCGCCATCCAGAATCTGTTTTTCGTGCCTGGCGTACGGCAAATATGGAGCGACGAGGGTAACACGCGCTTTTTGCTCTTTGAGAGTCTCGAGCACAAGAAGCAGCTCAAAGAAAGCATTGTTTTGGTCTGGATAAAGCCGGTGAAAAAGCATGACCTCTTTTCCTGCGTAGCTCTGGATATTGGGAATACGGACATGGGTGTTGCCATCAGGAAATTTGCCGATTTCAATGTTCGGCTCCAGAAGGTCTGCAAAGTTTGGAGAAACGAGTTTTATCATAAAAAAATACACCCATTTCTGGGTGCTTTCAACCTTTCAAATAACGGTCGCGGATTGGGGCGTTAATTTGTCTCATTAGTATTATTCCTTATAACTCTCTCCTGACGAGGAGGAGGAGGAGGAGAGAGTGCCCCGAGCTATGTCGAGGGGACGAGGGGGAGAGAGGTCCTTTCTGTCTGATTTTATCGGAAAAATTGGGGCATTGTCAAGCAGCAAAAAAAATGGCAAAAAACAACGTCCAGCGTACGATCTTCATCGCTTCTCTCCTTTGATTTTTGATTCCGTTATAAAACTATACGTATTTTAACATAAATGAGCCGCATCTGTGGCTCATTGTTACCATGCTTCCCTCTTAGCTTTCCTTCACGAGCCGCTCGGCCTTGGCAAAATATTTTCTGACAAGCTCAAAGCTGCCAAACATGACCGCGACGTAGAAAAGATCGCCGACGAGAGTATTGCGCAAAAACGGCAGAGCGTTCAGGTATGACTGTGCCTGCCCTGTCCAGTTGTGAGCATACATAGCGGGCGTGTAGAGCCAGACAAGATTGGTGATGAGGTAAAAAGCCAATGACCCGGCAAGCGTGCCGGCAACCACTCTTTCAAAACTCTTGTTTTTTCTGACCCACAGGCCCAAAAGACCGGAAAGAGAAAAACTGCCGTAGACCGCAAGCCTGCTTTCCAGGGAATCAAAACCAATAAAATAATCGGAAACAACCATGGCTAGAATCGGCACTACTAGCGCGAATCTGCGGTTCAAATACGCGCCGCCAAAAAGCGCCATGGCCGCGATCGGTTCTACGTTCGGCGGAACGTGCAAAACATCATAGTGTGACAAAACCCGGAGGATTGTGGCAGCAAATATTAAAAAATATGCAAACATAGTGGTTGGCTTGTAGGGTGTGGCTTGTAGATTTCTTAACTAACTTCTACCAGCTACAAGCTACTACCTATTTGTTAATTTTCTCTACGACCCATTCGAGCACGTCACCTTTTTTGGTGACCAGCTTGTCGGAAGCGACCTGGGCTTCCTTGCCATTGTAATAAAGTTTCCAAAAATGATTAGCGTCAGGCTTGTTCCCGCCAATGCTTTCCACGAAAACACCAAAATCATATTCCTTCACTACGATGTTGTTGTTCAGGGTGTCCTTGAGGAGTATAAACGCGTTCTGGCCATCCTTGCCAACATAGCGAACGTAGTCGGTTTGGATGATCGTCTCGCCGGCCAGCTCTGGGTTCACCGGATAGAGACCCTGCTCGTACTGGATCGCCGGCCTTGATTTCACATAGTACGCAAGTCCGCCAATGAGTGCGGCCACTACGAGTAAAATGATAATTCTCTTTAACGTCTTTTGCATGATTGAAAATTGATAATTGTAAATTGAAAATTTCTAGTAATCTATGCCCCTTTGGGCGAGCCTTCCCTGGTAGTACGGATGCTTGATCATCTTCATCTCCGTAACCAGATCAGCCTCATCTAGTAATTCATTATATTTATTGTGCCCGGTCAGGGCAAGAGGGACTATATGCTCCCTGGCAAGCGTCATTACGCCCAAAACATCAGCCACAGTGAGCAGATCTACCTCTAGTGCCGAAATCAGCTCGTCTGCAATAACCAGGTCATAGTCCCCTGATTTTAAACTCATCTGTAGCCACTCCGTGCCCTCCCAGGCTGCGGTTTTATGGATCTGTTTGTCCTTGGTATCGCCTAGGATACCTACAAAGCCCCTGCCGAGGATTTTCACGGTTATGCCTTGTATTCCCTTGAGAATTTCAATCTCGCTGGAGAGTGGCCATTCACCAGACTCGGTCGCGGTCGCGGCTTTCACGAACTGGCAAAACAGCACGCGCTTGCCTGCCCCTGCTGCCCGCACCGCCAGCCCCACCGCGGCCGTGGTCTTGCCTTTGCCATCGCCAATATAAACGATCACGAGGCCTTTCTTCATACCATGTTTGCTTTCAGGAGCTCGGCAAAATAGATATCCAAATTTTCAAGTTTCAACATCTCATCGCGCGTGAACCAACCGAACTCGGTATGATCTTCGTCGAGCTTTGGCTCGCCGGTGATGCTGCCAGTGTAAGTCATACGCACAACATGTTTGTCGGTCAAGCGTAAAATATCCTGCACAGCGACAAGTTCAGGAGTCTCGGTTAGTTCCAGATTGATTTCCTCTTTGACCTCGCGCTTGAGGTTATCAAGCAGTGTTGTGCCCGGCTCAATCCTGCCGCCGACAATATCCCACCGCGGCCCAACCTCAGGATATTTTTTGTCTGACCGTTTGATCAGCAAAAATTTCCCTTCTGGATTCTTCAGCAAAACTTTTACACCAACTTGGAGTTCCATAAAGACTAATTCCCCTCCCTCGATGGGAGAAAACTTGTCATTCCCGCGGAAGCGGGAATCCAGTTTCATAATATATCAGCATATGTACCTTATACTTCTTGGTAAAGCCATCAGCCAAATCGTTCTTGTGCTGCCAAATTCTCTTTATAATATTATCGGTGACACCGATATATAAAGTGCCATTCTTTTTGCTTGCAAGAATGTAAACGTAATATTGTTTTGCTTCCATAAACTGGATTCCCCGGTCAAGCCGGGGAATGACAGTAAAGAAATATTAGGATCAGAAGGATCAAAGGGATAATTCTATCCGCACTTGCTAAACCCGCAAAGGTCGCATTTCAGGCAACCCTCGGCCATCATCAGCATGTTGCCGCAGTCAGGACAGGCTGGCGCGTGACCGAGATTGGCAATCGAGGTCACCTCAGTGTGGCCGTTGCCGACTTTGCTAATTGATTCTTTTACCTCAGCGCTCCCCACCATCTCTGACGCGCCGACCTGAGGGTTTCGCTCCTCAGTAAACTTCAATCCCAGCTCGGTCTGGCCGCGCTTGATGTGGTTCTCGAGAACCTGGCCGATGGCGTCAGGCAGAGAATGAATGGTGCCGCCGTTGGCAAAGATAATGTCTGGCCCCCTGATTCCCTTGAGCTGGTCGATTATTTCCGTGATCGCGATGCCAGAGCGAAGTGCCAGCGAGATGAGGCGGCAGATGGCTTCAGTCTGCGCGTGGAAAAAGCCGCCGGCTTTGCCTAGAGAAGAGAAAACCTCAAACGGGCCATGATCATCTTCGTTGATGGTGACAAACAGATTGCCATATGAGGTGCGCGTTCGGTACGTCAGACCGCGCATAACCTCTGGGCGCTCGCGAGGAATAGTTTTGTAATTGTTTGAGCCGTTCACTATTTTGGCCGAAAGAATCTGCTCGACTTTTTCTGCGACACCACTTTCCTTGGCTGCCATGGTCATGTGTTCCATCCCAGGCGCGAGCGACTTGGCTTTATCAAGGTTCTTGTTCAGGTTTAGGACCTGCACCTCTCTGGAGCCGTCGCGGTACAGAGTGCAGCCTTTGCAGCCTAAGCGCCAGGCCAAGATATAGCCGTCCTCGATATCCTGGATCGTGGCTTCGTTCGGGAAATTGATGGTTTTGGAAATCGAGTTCTCCACGTATTTCTGGAACGCGCCCTGAGCACGGATGTGATCCACCGCGGAAATATCCATGGCCACGCGAAAAGTGTCTTTGACGTCTTGGGGTATGCCAGCAATGTTAGCGACCGACCCCTCCTGAACAATTTTTTCTTTTATTTCTTCCGAGATGCCGTGTTTGACCAAAGCTGCTTCCAGATAGCGGTTCAAATATTTATAAGTGTGCCCGTCTTTGTCCTGCTTGGTGAACGCGAGGGCAAAATTGGGCTCGATGCCAGACGAGGTGTCAAAGAACATGGAGATGGAGCCGGTCGGCGCCACAGTGGTAACCATGGTGTTGCGGCGGCGGATAGCCTTCTCGGCCCAGGTGGAATCTTTCCAATATGGAAATTCGCCTTTTTCGGCAGCCAAAGCCACAGAGGTGTTGTGGGAAGATTCCTGGATCGTGCGCATCACCAGCTCGCCGGTCTCAAAACCCTTGTCGCTGTCATAGCGAATATTCATTTGGTAAAGCATGTCCGCGTAGCCCATGACGCCAAGGCCAAGGCGGCGGGTGTTTCTGGACATTTCCTGCACCTCGCGCACCGGGTAATCAAAAAGGTCAATAACATTATCGAGAAATCTCGAGGAAACCATGGACACATGCTTCAGGCGTTCGACATCCAGTTTGCCGTCCTTCACAAAAGCCGCGAGGTTGATGGAGCCGAGGTTGCAAACATCATAAGGAGGCAGGCCTTGCTCGCCGCAGGGATTAGTGGCCTCGATCGGAGTCTTCGGCATGGTGTTGCCGCGGTTGAACGCATCCAGGAAAATCACCCCTGGCTCGCCATTGTGCCAGGCATTGCGCACAATCTCGGCGTACAGCTCGCGCGCGGTCATGTCGAGATCTTCGATACTGACCACGACGCCAAAGCGGTCGCGGGTGATGCGGCGCGGCTTCATTTTTTCACCCTGGAAATTGCACAGCCACGGCTCATTGGGCTTTTCGGTGACAGCTTTCATGAATTCATCTGTCATGCCCACAGAAATATTGAAATTTCTGATATCGCCCTCCACCCGCTTGCAGTGCACAAAATCTAGAATGTCCGGGTGATCAACCGGAAGGATAGCCATATTCGCGCCGTGCCGGCCTTGCTGTTTTATCACTCCAAAGGCTTGGTTATAAACCTGGAGGAATGATACGGGGCCTGAAGCCATGCCCTGGGACTGTTTGACATAGGTCCCGGCTGGGCGCAGGCGGCCAAAAGAAAAGCCAAGGCCGCTGCCCGCTTTCTGCAGCAACGCGGCATCTTTCAGGGTCTTGAAGATGCCTTCCATGCTGTCTTCGATCGGAAGCACAATGCAGTTGGCCACAACGGGCGATGGTGCTCCGGCATTGGTGATGGTTCGGCCGGCCGGCGTGAACTCTTTTCTGGCCACAATCTCAAAAAATTCCTTTTCCCAGTGGCGGACATTGTCCGCAGCCAAGCCGTAAGCTCTGTCAGCTGTGGCGACCGCGTGCGCGATGCGGTGAATCATTTCTGCCGGTGTTTCCTGGGTGCCGTCCTCGCGTTTCACCAGGTAACGCTTCTTCATCATGCGCAGCGCATTCTCGGAAAAAGAATCATTTACCTTTTTTGCCAATTCCGGCGACAAAAAGTCGCAGTTCTGTATCTCGACCATTAGCTCTTTTCTTTTTGTGGCAGCTTGTGGCGACATTTTTGTTTAATTAATAACTAATAATTGATAACTCATACCTCTTTCTGTCATTCTGAGGCGTAATCGCCGAAGAATCTCCAGAGATCCTTCGGAGTACCTCAGGATGACAAGTAGGACCCTCATAACTTCTGCAATTCTTTCTTAAACTCCTCTATATCTTCAAATTGTCTGTAGACTGAAGCAAAACGAATGTAAGCGACCTGGTCGAATTTCTTGAGTTTTTTTACCACTATATTGCCGATCTCCTTGGATTCAATCTTGCTATTCTCGGTTTTCTTCTGAATATCCTGTTCAATCTCGGAAACAAGCTGACGAAATTCATCATGGCTGATCGGCCGTTTCTCTAGAGCCTTGTGAAGGCCAACCTCCAGCTTTTCCCGGGCATATGGCTCGGTCCGACCGTCCCGTTTGGCCACTACCAGGTCCAGAATTTCCACCTCTTCATAGGTGGAGAACCTGCCGGAGCAGGATTCGCACTCGCGCCTGCGCCTAATCGAAAGGCCGTCCGAGGCAACCCGGCTGTCTATGACTTTGGTATCTTCTTTTGAGCAGAAAGGACAATTCATGGCTTATTTTTAGGGACAAAAAAGAGATAGGCCTCCAGGTTCTTATATTCCAGCGTAAAAACTACAATCGGTTGGTTTTTGTATCAGGGTTTTTGCAAAACCACTATATATAGTGGTCTATGTACCCAGCCTATCCCTATATATAGTTTTTGTCAAATCCGCGATTTTTCGCGTTTTTTCCGACTTTTCCACAGTAGAGCGAAGCAAACTCTTCCTCTCCCCTTGCGAGGGGAGAGTGCCTTGAGTGTAATCGCGAGAGGGAGAGAGGTAGCTTTTTCAACGGCTCAGACGCGTGTGAGCCGTTATTGTGCAATCCCCCCACTTGCCTTACACTATCTGCGAGTCGGTTCTGTTGATCAGGATACGACTCTCGTCTTTTAAGTCCGTTGATCGGGCTTTCAAAAAGGCGAAACTTTTCCCCACATACGGAGGATCACAATGAATCAGGCAAGAGCGATTGATACATCAACCGTTCTGGATATCCTTCTCGATTCAGGACGAGTGCCGGGAGTTATTGGAAGCTATGGTGAAGGCCGAGCCGCCCACACTTGAAACGCTTGCTGGGGTGGAACTTCTCAAAAAACCGCCTGCAAACCTCTCTGATCTGTTCGTCTGAACTTTAGACTGAACGATCTAAAAAGCCCTGCCAAGATCAAACCTGACAGAGCTTTGTTCTTATTTAAACTACTTCATCTTCTTTTGAATGAACGCGGGATGTCGAGTTCTTCGTTTTAGATAGTTCTTCGGTATTTTGCCGCTTTCAGCTCAATAGTATTTCTTTGTTTTTCTATCCGCTTGTCAATTTTACCAGCTTTTCCCCAAGCGCCTCGAGTCTTCCTTAAAATTTCAAGATAAGATTGCTTTCTAGACTTCATTTTTGCGGGAACATGAAAGAAAAGGTTTTTGGGTGAACAATGCCGATATTGCGAAAGCGCTTGAGGCGCAGCAGAACCTGATCCATGGTTACGATCAGATCTGCCTCTGCGGCAACAGCGCACTCCAAAATCTTGAAATCATCAGACGCAACCTCTTGTACTGATATTTGCTCCTTTGGTTCGACTGTTTGAGTAGAAGCCCTGATGGTTTCAAAAACATAAACGACATTGTACGGCTGAATCAACCCCTTGTTTAAAAAAATTCCCATTTTATTTTGTAATTCTACGATAATGTCCTTAGAAATAAAGACTTGCATCTCACGGTCAGTCACAATCTCTTGGACAAGCCTGTGAATAAAGCCGCGGTTCAATGCCGCGGCAATATAAATATTGGTATCAAAAACTATTTTCACGCAGGCCGAATTTAACCAAAAAAGCGCTCCACATCCTCGTCAGTCTTGATGCCCAATTTCCTCGCCGCTGGACCAAAAACGCGTTGAATTTCATCCCAACGACGCCGAAGAATATAGCTTTCCAAAGCGTCTTTTGCCACTTTACTCACGGGAATATCTAGCTCCTCTGAAAATTCTAATATATCGCGCTTTAGTTCTTTCGGTAAAGAAACACTTAAAACTTCGGTATTTTTGCGATCATTTTGGACCATAAATAATATATAATTATTACTCTGTAATAATTATATATTACCGGGTAATAATTGTCAAGACAAAAGAAAAAGCTCGATCCATCATGGTCGAGCTACCTGTCCATCCTGGTAGGCGAATTTACAAAGTTGTTCCTGGCAACTCGGGTCGAAGCGGTTTGTTAAAAAACTTGTAAATAATGAGCAACAAGAGTGCCTCAAGAAGGGCAACTGCAGCCATACAAGCAATCAGAATATAATCTGAAATAATTACTTGATAATCAACTATGACTTGCCTCAAGGTTGGGCTATGCTCACCGGTCTTACTGGAAAGCTCAGCTCTCCATAATACATCCTTGCCACCGAACCTCACATCGACGAAATCGGAATTGCCATCGAAAGCCAGCCAGCTACGTCCGCCGTCACGAGAGGCATAGAAATTTATTTTTGTGTTTTTAGGTTCGTCTCTTTTAGACTCCAGCTTGATCTTTCCGATAGCTTCATACCATTTTAGGCTTTCCGAGATCCTGTTTGAAACAACCTCGCCAGTTTTTTTAAATGGCACTAGCTCATGCATCTCAAAAAGATTTAAAGAGTTGCCAAAAACCGTTTTGAACTTAATAAAACGACCAGTCTTCTCATCTCCAGTAGTCGCTAACAGCAAATCAGAACCTTGGAATTCCATAACATTATAAAAGTCAGAATAAAAGTTACTATATGGCAGTTTGTCAGCGCGCTTTATATTGCTCAAGTCAAACTCAAGCATTGGACCATTGGCAGTTGCTAGAAGCCATTTAGAGTAATTTTTTGAATTAGGATCGTATCGGACAGCATTTATTGCGCCTGTGTCTGTCCCTAGGGCAAATTTTGTCGATTCATAGGAATCCAATACTGCATTATCAAATCCGCCGCTGTTTATGTATAAAGACACACTAGATTGGGTGCCGCCAATTACATAATCAGTGCCGTCATTATCGATGGCGCGAACTTGAAACCTTTTGTTTGGCCCGGGCGTTTGACTTTGGGAATCCAAGATACTATAAATGCTCTTCTCATCGTATCGGAGTATTACTGAACCATCGTTATGCCAAGAACCGATTAGCCAGCCTTTCTTTGGACCATAATTCAGTGAATTAATGCTGAGGTTCCTTTTATCTTTCGGTAAAAATGAAGTTAGGTTATCAAACCGCCCATCTTTATATTTCAGCAAGACATAATTGTCATATTGTTCATTAAAACTATTCCCACCCATCAGCCAATAACCATTCCCCGATCAGTAACATCACGCCATTGGCCATTCTCGTATTCCGCTATTATCGGGTGCGTACCGGCCTGATAATAGCTTTCAGCCGCAACAAGAAATTTTTTCCCATCTGTTGCAACCGCCCTTACCCTGGCGAAATCTGGTAGATCTCTTAAAAAATTTGCAATTTCTTTGGCTCGATTAGGAAAAAGCCGTACCATTCCAGGCACGATCTCAAGGGTGGTTTGACTAGTCTCAATCGTATTGGAATCTCTAAAAGATTCAGTAAATTTTTTTATGGACGAATTTCTATTTTTTTCGGAAATCAAATAATATGTCCCAAAAACGCTCCCCCCGACGATTAAAATTGAAAGGGGAACAAAAAATTTTACGCTGAATAACTTTTTCATTTTTTATCCAGCACCTTCCAGAATACCCCGCAGCTTGCTGCGGGGATGAATGGCTCAATATAGCCTTCCTGCGGGGTGCAATACCCCGACAGGAAGGTGCTGGATTTATTTCATCTTCTTCCGTATAAACGCGGGGATGTCGAGTTCTTCATTTTCTTCGTCCTCGCCATCTTCATCCACGGCTTTCGGCGAATACGTTGATTTGGCAGGGGTTTCCGAGATCTCCTGAGTTACGCCAAAACCTAAAGGCGCGGAAATCGGCGCCATGCGCTGTTGCGGAATGGCTTTTCGCGACCGCGCGATTTCATCAAAACCCGTAGCAATCACAGTAATGCGCACCTCGTCCGACATAGCCTCGTCAATCACTGCTCCGAAAATAATCTTGGCATCACTATCCACGCTCTTGGTGATAATCTTGGCTGCTTCATCAACCTCGTACATACCCAGGTCCTTGCCACCCGTGATATTAAACAAAACTCCTCTGGCGCCATCAATAGAAACCTCAAGAAGCGGCGAATCAATCGCTTGTTTGGCAGCTTCAATCGCCCGGTTCTCGCCAGAGCCGCGGCCAATGCCCATGAGCGCAGAGCCAGAATCTGACATCACGCTTTTCACGTCAGCAAAATCAACGTTGATAAGCCCAGGGGTAGTAACAAGGTCAGCGATGCCTTGCACGCCTTGCCTGAGCACATCATCTACCGTACGAAATGCATCCAGAAGCGAAGTCTTTTTATCAATAATCTGCAAAATGCGATCATTGGGGATGACAATGATAGTGTCGACATTATCTTTGAGTTCCTCAAGGCCTTTTTCCGCGAGCTCACGGCGCTTGGCGCCCTCAAACGCAAACGGCTTGGTCACAACCGCGACCGTGAGGATGCCTTCTTCTTTCGCAAGCTCAGCCACCACTGGCGCGGCTCCCGTTCCAGTGCCACCACCCAGGCCGCATGTTACAAACACCATGTCACTGCCGGAGAGAACCTCGAGGATTTCTTCCTTGCTTTCTTCTGCTGCTGCCCGCCCTACCTCTGGATTCATGCCAGCACCCAAGCCTCTCGTGACCTGTTTGCCAATCTGTACCTTTTTGTCTGCTTTCGAGTGGTGTAGGGCCTGGGCATCCGTGTTGATTGCCACAAATTCCACATTGGTGAGGCCCGCTGTGATCATGCGGTGGATCGCGTTGTGCCCCGAGCCGCCAACCCCGATCACTTTGATCCGGGCAATGGTCTCGATTTTTGGTTTTACTTCAGTAGATCTCGGCATTTGGGTCGATTAGTAAAGGCATAATACACCATACCCTAGACGCAAGTCTAGGGCTTTTTTCGCAAGTTTACCTAAGGCAAGAACTGCTTGAAAAATTTACGAATTTTATCGATGCTAGCGTTTTGTAAAATCTTGGAGGCAAACCTGCCCATGCCGGCTTTATCGGATGCAAGGTATTCGTCCGCCCAAAGCACCAGGCCCACGGCTGTAGCATAGGCTGGATCATCAACACGGTCAATGATTGTGGAAATATTTAAGGGGTAGCCGATCTGTACCGGCAGACGGAGTTCTTTTTTTGCCAATTCTACTATCCCCTGCAGCTTTGCTCCGCCCCCAGTCAATACCGCGCCCGCCGGGAGCTGCCCGTCTCGGCCGGCGGCTTTCAGCTCTTTGTTGACCATGGAAAAAATTTCCTCGAGGCGTGCCTGGATGATCTCTGTTAAATGAAGCCTTGAGACTTGTCCCTCTTCGTTTTTGTCGATTTTGGATAGATTGATAACCTCGTCCTTTTTAACCGCAGTCGGCATGGCCCGGCCGTATTCGAGCTTGACGGTATCAGCAACATCCACAGAGGTCCGCAGGCCAATCGCGATGTCATTCGTAATGTGATCCGAACCGACCGCGAGAATATTTGTATGCAGGAGTTCTGATTCTTCAAATGCCACGAGTCCTGTAGTGCCGCCCCCCAGCTCAATGAGCACGACGCCTAGTTCTTTCTGGCGCTTGGTGAGCACGGCCTGCGCGGAGGCCAGCGGCGCCAAAACCAAATCATCAATATCAATGCCTGCCTGGATCACGCATTTCGTGAGATTTTTTATAAAAGGGATGGAAGCCTCGATGATTTGCGCGTCCACCTCGAGCCTGATGCCAGTCATGCCGACCGGGTCTTTGATGCCTGTCTGACCATCAACCGTAAAATCTTTGGGTATGACGTGTAAAATCTCGCGGTTGGTTGGCACCTGGATGGCCTGCGCCGCGTCTATCACCCGCACCACGTCGTTCTCGGTGATCTCGCCGTCCGCTCTGGCGACGGCGATCACGCCGTGACTCTCGAGCGACACCACGTGCGCGCCGCCCACTGACACGACCGCGTGCTGGGTCGGGATGCCCGTCATGCGTTCGGCTTTTTCCAAGGCTTTAGAAATAGAAGACACGGCTTCTTCAATGTCAACGATAACGCCCTTTCTGATTCCAGAAGCTTTGGCTTCGCCCACTCCGATTATGCTCGGGGGCGTTCCGGGGTTCTCTTTTTTACCGACCACGACCCTGATGGTTGTGGTTCCGATATCAAGCCCCACTAATATTTGTTCTGAAGACATTTAGCCTAATTTTTCTTTTAACTTTTGGGAAACTATTTGTCCGTTAGCGCGGCCCTGGATTTTTGGCATCAAGGTTTTCATGGCTTTGCCAAAATCCGCGGCGCTGCTGGCGCCCGTTTCTTTTATCGCGCCCTCGATAAGCGCATCAAGTTCCGCATCGCCTAGCTGCTCTGGTAAATATTCCTGAATGATTTTGAGCTCTGCTTGTTCCTGCTCCACGAGATCCAGGCGGCCACCTGATTGAAACTGGGTGATCGAATCCTGGTGCTTTTTCGCGCTCGAGTTCAAAACCTTGAGCACGTCCGCGTCGACAGCGTCCTTACGCATCTCGATTTCCAGATTTTTGATCTCAGCGTTAATCATACGCAGAACAGAAACTTTGCGCGTATCCTTTTGTTTCAAAGCGGCTTTAAGGTCTGCCGCGATCGTTTCTTTTAGCGGCTTTTCCATTTATAGCTTACAGGCTTACCAAGTTTTTTAAGAGTTTCACGTTCAGCCGAGAGTTCAGCTCTGCGGCGGGCACTGACACGGGCCAGGTTGCGGGATTTGGGCGGCTCATAGAACTGGATCTTGCGGGCACGGACCAAAACTCCACTTTGCTGGATTTTGCGATTGAAACGACGGAGCAAGCTTTCAAACGACTCCCCATCTTTCCGCTTTACTTCTACCACTTTTAGTTAAACACCCCCGATCAGATGCGTTAAAATTTACTTGAAAATTATAACACTTCCCGAGGAAATTCGCAACTTAATACATGGCTGACATTCCGGCCTACGAGCCGGTATCCAGCATTCGTTTTAATTTTAATTCTTGTTTTGACCTCCATGCCCGGCAAGGCTTCAGCATTCCGAAATACGACTGCAAAGCCTGCTCCAGCGATTTCCGGCTGGTCTGGCCACTCTCCCAATCGCGCACTTTCTCATTCACCTTGCGAAACATTCGGCGTTTGGTTTTTGTCCTTAGCACCCGATGATAAGGTAAAATAACATAACCGAGGAAATCAATGCCTTGCGATAATTTTCTTAAAATAATTTTTTGCGGATGGAGCCCAAGCTTCAGCTCGGCTCTCAAAAATTTGTCTATTTGCGAAATCATGTCTGCTAAATAATCTTTGTCTTTATGAATGAAAATAAATCCAGACCTTCCTGTCGGGGTATTGCACCCCGCAGGAAGGCTATATTGAGCCATTCATCCCCGCAGCAAGCTGCGGGGTATTCTGGAAGGTGCTGGATAAATCATGACTTACATCCATAGCCAAATCGCTGTTATTCAAAAATCTTACGATCTTTACAAACTAATCTATGAATATACGAAAAAATTCCCGAAGAGTGACAAATATTCATTAGGAGAGAAAATAAAAGTTCTGCTACTCGAGATGTTGGAACTTTTAATCGAGGCAGAGACTGCCAAGCGTGACTGGAAACAGCCAATTCTAGAGAAGGCCAGCCGGAAATTGGGATTACTAAAAATTCTCCTGCGACTTGCCAATGATATCAAAATCCTCGAAGACAAAAAATACCTCACGGCTCAGGAAATAATCCTAGATATCGGCCGCCAGATCGGCGGCTGGATAAAAGCCGTGAGGTAAGACAGACGCAACGAGCGGAGGACGACGGCAGAGCCAAAGTTCTGATTCGCATTGTCAGCATTGTCGTTGTCGAATTTGAGCTTGCGATCGTCGGAATTGAAGTTCCAGTTGACGCAGTTCCAGAACTTGCCATCAGCATCCGGAAGATTGTCTTTCTTCGTCTTTTATGGTGCTCTGCCGTATGAGAGCAAAAATTGCGGCAGTTAAATCTGCCTTAAAGAAAAACAAGTAGTGTCTGTCTTTTTAAAACTCGCTCTCTGAATCTTGCGATCCAAAGACTCTGGTTTGAGAAAAACGAGAATTTCGGCGCCGAAAGAATTACGCTTTCGGACATTAGCCTACTTTCAAAAAAAGTATAATATTTTTTACAAAAAAGAAAAAGGGACAAGGAATTCAAGAAATCAAAAGATTCAAAGAATTCCAAGTCCCAAGTTGCAAACACTACGAGCGGAGGACGACGGCAGAGCCAAAGCCCCGACTCGCATCGCCAGCATTGCCGCTGCCGAATACGAGCCCGCGATCGTCGGAAAGGAAGACCCAGCTGACGCAGTCCCAGAACTCGCCATCAGCATCCGGAGAGTAAGCATTGCCTGGATTGTCGATTCGCAGATGGCTACCATCGCAAAGCCGCTGCGGCTGCACCATCAATGTACTGCCAGTCATAATGCAGTCCTGAGGCATTTGATTGCCCGATAACGCAACCCACAAACGGGCGAGTCGCTGAGAATACCCCGCATAGCTTCTCCCGCTAATGGCCGGGGCGATCACGAAATCACCTGCATACTGCGCTTCGAGCTCCTGCCAGGCCTTGCGCCCGGCTGGAGTCAGCACAATATGATCGGCAGTTAATGCCCCTTCTCGCCAATTCGCAAAGCTGATCTTGTCGCGATGAGCTTTTACATATTCCTCACCGACCTTCGGCACAAACAACTCCACGATGCGGGCGTAGGCAATGCGCCCCTCAGTCGTATCCTCTAGCGGATTACCCTCGATGGCAAACAGCCGCGCGAGAGTGGTCAGCTTTGGCGCAGTCAGGAATCCCTCGCTGCCGTCTGACCAGTTCCCTTTTGAAGCGTGCTTGACAACAGCGTCCGCAACCAGAGAGGAACCGAAAATTTTCTTGAACCACTCAGCCACTTGCATTACTGGCAGGTATCGCCAATCCTTTGGCGGCTGATACGGCTTTCGCGCGATCTCGTCTTTCCAAAGCGTGATGAGGACAGACCGGGCAATTTCGAGCCGTTCCGGCTGGAGAAAACAGGACTGTTCGATCTGATCCAGAAGCGTCCACCAGGAAACTTCGCTGGCGAGCTGATTAAACATTCCCGGCGTGCGATTCGGCACGGCCAGAAATTCCGCAAAAGTTGCGGGTTTCAAAACCTCGCCCGTCGCTGTGAATGGCTGACGATCCCAAAATGCCTGTAATGCGACATCGAGTGCTTCCAAGGCTGACTCATCGACAGGGCTTCGCTTGCCAGAAAGAATCAGTGATCCGACATCAATGGCTTTTTTGGCCACGACGAGTTCACGATCCGTTACTACACCACGATTTTTCGCAGCGTTCATGTACAGACCTCCTAATTTCGATTGTTAACGCAATCCTCAAGATTAGGCACAAAAAACCCCGAATCCGGATTGACGATTCAGGGTATCATATTTCGGCGGTTTTGTCTAGATGTCTATTCTAACTCCGACCTTTTCGCCGACTTCTTTAGCCCATTTTGCGATCTTATCTACTCTTTCTTTTTCTGCAAGTTGTTTGGAAAGATTATCGATTCCTTCCATGACCGTTTCAATACCTTCGTCAATATACGTTTTTAAATTATTTTCGAGCGTCTTCATTTCTGATCTGACTCCACCGATTTCCTCCCTAACAAACTCTTTAGTTGCCAATAGAGCAAGCCGATCGTCTAATAGGTTAGCAATCTTGTCAATATCATTGTCCGATAATTTGTCTATTTTACCAGCCATAATTTTATCCTAATCATGAATAAATCGTCTGTCAATAATTATTTGCCCAGCCGCTTCTTGACCTCTTCGATAATGCGATCCATGGCAAAGAGTTCCTGCATGCCGGAACGCATGTCGCGGAGGATCACGGTTTCATCAATGGCTTCTTTTTGTCCGATGATGAGGGCGATTTCGCATTTTTTTTCTACGGCTTCTTTGAGCTGATTCTTGATTGAGGAACTGGAGAGCATGCCTTCCGCGCTGGAGATGCCGGAGTGCTGGAGGTCGCGGTGCAAAACCATGGCTTTTCTGACCGCGATAGGGCCTAAGGGAACCATGAACACGTCAATCTTGGGGCCGGTCCGGCGACGCTCTTCCGGCACAGACGCCCAGAGTTTATCAAAAGTGGTGATAAAACCCATAACCGGAATCGGTTCCGAAAATCCGAGAGCCTTGGTCCAGGCGCTGTAATTGCCGCCATGGCCGATCACGTTTTCTGGCGCGTCAGGAGCAGTAATGCGAAACACTACTTTTTCTTGGTGCAGAGGCAGTGAAAGCGTGGGATTGAGAGTATAAGGAATGCCAAGGTCATCAATATTCTCGAGCACCCCCATGAGATTGGTTTTGCATGGCACATCGAGGGAATCAATAATCTGCGGCGCGCCTGCCACGATCTCCTGGCAGTTCGAGTTATCGCAGCGCCACAGCGCGGTCGGATTTGATGGCAAATCAGCTTCGCAGTCGCGGCAAAGCCGGCCGGCAACCTTGACTACGTGGCTCTCGAGAAGCTCCTGGTAATTTTTCTGACAAATCCCGCATCCGAGCGAATTGAGTTCAATCATAAATTCGGAAACGCCGAACTCACGGAGTATTTCTGCCGTTGTGTTGACGAGCTGCGCGCCGGCGAGCGATGAATCTTCGCCAAGAATATAGAGCGCGAATTCATGCGCAGTGACAGGCTTGTTGTTTTCAATATTGATGATTGGCGAAAGTGAAAACCATTTGCTGACATGCGGACCGCGGGTTTTTACGTTTTGCAAATAGCGCCTCAGCACGGAAAAGGTATGCACAGGCGAAAGCACCGAGTCTCCGGGCGCGCCAGCGATCTCGAGCAGATTGTCGCCGTAAATTTTTTCCAAGTCCCGCTGCTTTGTAAAAATCTTTCTTTCTTCAAGCGCCGGCAGCAACACCTGGTGAAAGCCGAAATTGCCGACAACACGATGTAAATTATCGAGAAACACATCGGGCTGTTGCAGCTCGGGCGGGATGACAGTAATTGGCAATGTCTGCGTTTCCGAGGCTTTTTTCTTTTTCTGCATGTTAATCATTGTAGCTGGGTGAAGGGACAAACAGCTCGAGATCATCCACGGGAAACAGCCGCAAATAAACTCGGCCGACAATATCTTTTTTTGGCAGCGTACCCCAAACGCGGGAATCCGAAGACGATAACCGATTATCACCCAGCACGAAAAATTCATCGCTGGCGAGCTTGCGTTCAATATTGCCGTGAGTTATGCTCTGGCTGGCCAGGTACGGTTCCTCGAGCGTTAACCCTTCTGGATGCTCGCCGTTATGGATGGTGACGCGACCTTCTTTGATCACAATATGTTCGCCGGGTAGACCCACAATGCGCTTGATGAAATACTGTGATGGGTCCCTCGGGAAGCGCATGACCACGACCTCGCCCCTGGCTGGTTCGCGGAACCGGTAGGTTAGCTCATCGATAATCAGATAATTGCCGTCATGAAATGTGGGCCGCATGGAATCGCCTGTTACCACGAACGGCTGGAACAGAAACCAGCGTACGGGAATGATGATGGCCACCGCCATCACAAAAACTTTCAAAAAATCAAAAAAGAAATAACGCAGCGGTTCATATCCTTCTTCCGGACGCTGCGTTTCTGCATTGGTTGTATTGGTGTCGTTATCGCTCTTGTTTTCCGACATAAATTTATTTCATTACGAAATTTAGTTCCTATACTATATCAGCATAAAAGCATAAATTCAAGGGGCAAATAGCGCTTATTCATGCGGAAAAAACACTTTCATTTTTTTCTAACAAAAAAACGCTGCCACAGCGTCTGTTTTTTGGTGGACGGTACAGGATTTTAAACCCCATAGCAGAAACTTCGTTTCGCTACGGGGCATGCGTGGGCGTGAGAGGGATCGAACCTCTGACCTCACGAATGTGAATCGTACGCTCCCCGCCTGACTGGACTTTGATATGGTGCGTTTATTGTACCAAATCAGAACCTATTTTCAAAATCGGTAATCAGTAGAGTTCCCCGCGCGCTACGCGCCACCACGCGAAGCGTGGTGCTTCTGCAAAGCAGAAGTGCGGAGAACGCAAGACACCTGAACGGCTCAAATGCCAGTAAGTGAGCCGTTCAGCAAAATGGACGAAGTTTTGCGAAAACTATTTTGCGGGAGGAAGGATTTCGCAAAACTTCGGCAAATGTTTTTGAAATTCGGCGGGGTTCGGGTTTCCGCCCCGCAGGAGGGTGCGGGAGGAATGCGGGGCGGTTTTTTTCGGTTTTCGGAATTCAGAC
>MFEF01000023.1 GCA_001777515.1 Candidatus Doudnabacteria bacterium RIFCSPHIGHO2_01_48_18 | reverse complement strand
AAAGGAAAAGGATTTATCAATCAAAATATGGTTCGAGCCGATTTGTTTTAGAAATGTTGTCATTTCCGATTTATCCCCACTCTCCAGCAGTTTATCCGCTTGATTCAAGGATTTAATCCATGCACGAGCCGGTTCGAGCCAAGACACAGAGACCGCACCTTAGATCCTAAACTGTTAAACCGCCGCACCGAGATTGAGAGGTACTTTTCCAGAAAGAAACGGGTCATGAATCTTGGTGAAGAACGGACTCGGCACCTGAAGAATTTCCGTATCAATTGCTACCTAACGGCGATTATGGAAATCCTTGAGTGGTCAACCAAACCGACCGCAGAGGTTAATTATTCACCAAACTCCATTACGAAGTCTTGTTCGTAGCGTATTTTTATGTTATAATTGGATTATCAAGTAAAAGTAAATCATGGCGGCTCGAAATAAAAAAACAATCGTCCTTATTGAAGACGAAGAGGTGATGGTTAACCTCCTCGTGGCCAAACTGACCCAGGTTGGTTACGTGGTTCGATCCGCGCTTGATGGGGCTTCCGGCCTGGAGCTTATTTACGAAGCGCAACCGGATTTGGTGCTGCTCGACATGATGCTCCCGCGGCTTAATGGTTTTGGCGTTCTGGATGAGCTTAACGAAAAAAAAATTCTGCCGGCTTTGCCGGTCATAATCATTTCCAACTCGGGCCAGCCCATCGAGATTGACCGGGCCAGGAAATTGGGCATTCGCGATTATTTGATCAAGGTCAATTTTGATATTAACGAAGTGGTGACAAAGGTTACAGCCGTGCTTGGGGAAGATGACCGAAAAAAGGCGGAGGAGCCGACGCTGGCCCAGGTACTCATCGTGGAGGACGACAATTTTCTTGTCGATCTGCTACAGAGAAAATTTAGCCGTTCGCGCGTCAAACCTCTCGTGGCCATGGATGCGGAACACGCTAGGCTAATTTTGAACCGGGAAAAGGTGGATGTCGTTCTTTTGGACGTGGTCTTGCCCGGCACCGACGGCGTTACTTTGCTTAAGGAGTTCAAAGCCAACGACAAGCTCAAATCCATTCCAGTGCTGATTATCTCCAATCTAGGACAAACAGAAGAGGTCCGGAAGGGCCTCGCGGCCGGGGCCGTCGAATATCTTATTAAGGCCAATGTCACCCCGGCAGAGATTCTCGAGAAAGTTATGAAACTTATTAAAAAATAATCAAAAATAATATGGCGATATTCGCAGGAGTAGGGATCAGTAAAAACATTGATGACCCGAAGCAGGCGGGCTTTGAAGCCACCACCAAAGCCATCGAACAGATGGGCGGGGGCAAGCCTGATTTTACCGTGGCTTTTTCCTCCGTGGCCTTCAATCAGGACCAGGTGGTAACCGGCATCAGGGAGGCGTCAAACAGTGCGCCAGGTATTGGCTGTTCCGATGCCGGGGCGATCACCGCGGACGGCCCCAGCACCAAATCAGTCGCGGTCATGGCCATCAAATCGGATCAGATAGAATTTACCACAGGCCTTGGGCGGGATGTGAAAAAAAATGCCAAATTTGCGGGCCGGGCTGTGGCTGAAGACGTGAAGACCAAGACTAAAAAGCCCCTAAAGACTTTTATAATGCTTCCCGATGTGCTGTCCGGCAACGGCGCTGACATTGTCCGCGGGATCCTCGAGGAACTGGGACAGAATTTTCCAGTGGTGGGCGGGGCGGCCGGTGATGATTTTCTTTTCGAAAAAACCTATGAGTACTGCGATGGGGTTGTGGTCAGCGGCGCGGTCGCTGGCGCAGGTCTTTCCGGCGATTTTCATTTCGCCATGGGCGTGCGCCACGGCTGGGTCCCCATCGGCCACCCGATGAAAGTCACAAAATCAGAGGGAGCCGTGGTTTATACTCTCGATAATCGTCCGGCCGTGAGTATCTATGAAGATTATTTTGGCACCAAGGCTGACGAATTGCGCAAAGAGCCGCTGGCGCGGATGGCTATTACCTATCCTTTGGGCATTAAGATTCCGGATATGGAAGAATATTTGATTCGGGACCCCATCACCGTTGACGAAAAAGGCGCGATCACCTGTGCGGCGGAAATTCCAGAAGGTTCCGAGATTCGGCTGATGATTGGCAGTAAGGAAAAAGCGATTGAGGCTGCTGAAGAGGCAGCGCACAAGGTCATGAAGGATTTGCAGGCTGACAAGAGCGCTCCCAAATTTGTCCTGATGTTCAACTGTATCGCGCGAGAAAAATTGTTTGCGCAAAAAGCCAAGGAAGAAATTGACGCCGTAAAAAAGATTATCGGCGCGGACGTGCCGATGCTTGGTTTTTATACTTATGGCGAGCAGGCCCCTCTCGGCGGAGAAACCAAGAGGAAAAATCTGATCCAATCCAGATTTTACAATGAAACCATGGTGTTGTTTGTCGTAGGCGAATAACCGTCATGAAAAAAGAAAATGTCTACAGTGTCCTGGGAGGACTGTTGGCTGTTTCCGCTTTGCTGGCCTGGCTGGTGTTGTCGTCGATCCCCGGCTGGACAGAGGATGCGGCGGTCATCGGTTTTGCCGCAGTGGCTTTTGTTCTGGGAGTGATTGCGGTTCTGGCAGTTACGGCTAGCAATGCGCGCCTCAAAGATTTGAACCAACGGCTTCACGAACTGCTTGGGGAAAACTATGAGGTTGGCAAGATTCTGGTGCGCCGCGACATGGAGCTGACGGACGCGAACACCAGGCTCATTGCTCTGGATCAAAGCAAATCAGAATTTGTGTCCATTGCTGCGCATCAGCTGCGCACCCCGCTGACTGGGATCCGGTGGACATTCAACGCGCTTTTGGACAGGGAGTTTGGAGAAATCAATCCCGAACAGTATAAAGTCGTGGAAAGCGGGCTTAAATCTTCGGTCAGAATGATTGATTTGGTAAATGATTTGCTGAATGTCGCGCGGATTGAGGAGGGTAAATTCGGCTTGAAGGTGCGCAAGCAGTCGTTTTTAAAATTTTTAGTGCCGCTTCTGGATCGTGCGAAACGCGATGCCGGGGAAAAGGGAGTCACGGTTACGGCAAAACTCTCCCCTGCCCTGCCCCTTGTCAATTTGGATGAGGAAAAAATGGGCATCGCGCTCGATAATATCGTGGATAATGCCATAAAATACACGCCCCCCGGAGGAAAGATCGCCATTGAAGCGTCTCCGGCTCCGGGCGGTTTGCAGATGATTGTCAGCGACACCGGGATTGGCATTCCCAAAGAACAAATTCATCACATTTTTTACAAATTTTTCCGGGCTGACAATGCCCTGCGTTTTCAAACCTCTGGCAATGGCTTGGGACTCTACGTAGTTAAAAATATTATAGAAGGGCACGGCGGCACCGTGAGCCTGCAAAGTGAGGAACAAAAAGGCACGACAGTGACGATCACTATTCCGGGAGCTGAAAAATGATAAAAACTATTACTTTTCGGCCATCGCGTATCGGCTGTCCGTCGATCCCTGGGACAGTGAAGGGCATTGTTATGTCTATGCCCGGGGTCGAGGAAGCAAAAATCCATTATGACGAGCGGTCGGTGGACGTGCGTTTTGATGACGCAAAAACGAGCCAGCGGGACATTACCAAAAAGATCGGCCAGGAGATGGGCTTGGCGTTTGAGGCGGTGCCGCTGCATCAGGATTTTTCAGAAGACGCCGCGGCTGCCTGCCCGATGTGATTTTTTCTAGGCTACGCCGAAAACGCCGCTCGTTTATTGCGCCGGCAAAGATAACGGTTATGATCGTGCCAATGACCATATTAACAGAAGATAAATGACTGGCCCACTGTTAGCAACCCTATATATTGTCCGTCACGGCGAAACAGATTGGAATGTAAAAAAGATAATGCAGGGTCACAAGGGGACCGAACTAAACGAGAAAGGCAAGATACAAGCCCAAGAGATTGATGCCGAATTGAAAGATATTCATTTTGACGCGATTTTTTCCTCTGACCTGCTCAGGGCAAAACAGACCGCGGAGATTATGGCTCTCGAGAGGCAGATGGCTGTAAAAACTACAGAGCTTCTACGGGAAAGGCGCCTAGGGAAATTTGAAGGGCAGCCTTATGACAGCATGAATGAGTTAGGGGTTCTTCTTAAGAAAATCAAAGACTTAACACCTGAAGAAAAATCCCGGTTTGAAGAAGCTGACGTGGAAACGAGCGAAGAAATGATTGGGCGCTTCATCAGATTCGTTAGAGAAATTGCCGTAGCTTATGCTGGCAAGAATGTGCTCGTGGTATCGCACGGCGGCATGATCAGGCTACTCCTTTTACATTTGGGATACAGTGAATATATTACTGCTGGCGGATTTGCCAACGGAGGTTATTTGAAGCTTCGTTCTGACGGCGTGGATTTTTTCCTGGATGAGGTCAAGGGCGTGGTGAACGGCTAAACCGCTGCTTGATCTGTTCATGGGCCGCGTTCTGGCGGTTTTTTTGTTTTTGAAATACTATTAAGTGGTGAGATTCAACTGCAAAAAGGTAACTAGCGCTGAATTTCTAATATCATGAACGAAGAAGAATATCGCAAAAAATTCACCCCCGAAGAATACGCGGTGCTGCGCGAGGGCGCGACTGAAGCGCCGTTTACCGGTGAGTATGTGGACATGCACGAGGACGGAATGTTCCACTGCAAAGCCTGCGGTGCGTCGCTGTTTTCGTCGGAAGCCAAATTTGATAGTGGTACAGGTTGGCCGAGTTTTACTGATCCCGTGAACGCCGAACACGTGGAGCTTGTGCCAGACGACTCGCATGGCATGCGCCGCACAGAGGTCAGGTGCAAAAACTGCGGCTCGCATCTCGGGCACCTGTTTGACGACGGCCCCAGGGACAAAGGCGGCAAACGGTTTTGCATCAATTCGTGCGCGCTGGATTTTAAGGAACGATAAATATGAAGATTCCAGAAAACGCAAAACGAGTGTTCAAGGGCGAGGTATTCGAGATCTATCAGTGGGACCAGAAAATGTTCGACGGTTCCACCAAAACTTTTGAGATGGCCAAGCGGCCAGATACAGTACTCGTGATCCTTACGGCAAATGGAAAAATTTTGGTAGCAAAAGAGGAACAACCCAATTTCAAGAGAGATTTTGGATTTGCTGGAGGCAAGGTAGACGACGGAGAGGAGCCGCTTATCGCCGCGAAAAGAGAATTGATGGAAGAAGCAGGAATGCAGTCAGATGATTGGGAGCTGCTGAAGACATATGAGCCTTTTAACCGGGTGGATTGGAACATTCACGTTTTTGTGGCCCGTAACGCCGTGAAGGTGCGGGAGCACTCGCAGGAATCAGGAGAGAAAATCGAGTTTTATGAGATGGATTTTGACGAGTTTGCAGACAAAGTGAGTCTTCAGGAGTGGGGAGAGTTTGCCAATGAAATACTGAGAATGAAGCTCGATGGCCGGCTTGAGGAATTTAAACTTAGATTATTTCCACAATGATCGATGCTTTGAAAAAAGACATTCGTTTATACTACGCGTTTTGTTTTCTGACCGGTTTTTATGTGGCCAATGGCACTGCTGTGTTGTTCGCCCAAGCTCTGGGGCTGGCGTATTCACAAATCTTCACGCTAACCGGGTTTTATATGCTGATGTTTATTTTGTTTGAGGTGCCGACTGGCGCTTTGGCAGATCTCATTGGCCGCAAGAAGACGATTATTCTCGGCTGTGTCGTGCTCGCGCTAGGCGCGGTCGCCAGCGGCCTTTCTAATAATTTCTGGCAACTTTTTTCCAGTTATTTTTTATGGGCTTGCGGTTTTTCTCTGATTTCCGGAGCAAGCGAGGCCTTGCTGTATGACCGGATCGCTGATGATAAGCTTTTTTCTCAGACCGTCGGCAAGGCCGCGTTCTTTGCGATTCTTGGCACGGCGTTGGCCGGCATTGTCGGGCCATATTTATTTTCCATCAATTTTCGGTGGGCATATTTTGGTTCTGCCATCCCGTTTACTCTCGCCGCGGTGGCAGTGGGTTTTTTCCAGGAGAATTACCGGGAACACAAAGGCTTTACTTTCACAAACCATTTTGAGCAAATTAAAGCCGGGGTCAAAATCAGTATCAGTAACAAATTTATTTTGTGGAGCACGGGTATTCTCGCCCTGGTGTTTGCGATTTCATATACCTTTAGCAATACGTATCAGCCTTACCTCGTCGGTATCGGATTTCCAGTTGCGCAGTTCAGCTATATTTTGCCAGTCATGTTTGTAGTTCAGGCAGTCGGCGGCTGGTCTTTCGGTAAGCTGCTCAGGTTTGGAGAGCGCAAACTTTTCTGGTTTGCGATGCTCGGCATCGCTTTGAGCGTGAGCGCTTTGGGATTTTTTCCTATGAAGACCGCCCTAGCACTGATCTTTGTGTTTATGTTTATGGAAGGCGTGGCACGGCCTTTGGTTTCAAACTACGCCAATCGTTACATTGACAGCGCGAACCGCGCGACAGTAATCTCGGTGCAAAGCATGATCGGCTCGATGACTGCCGCGGCTATGTTGTTTTTGATTGGCTTTTTGACTGACCGCATCGGGGTCTATAGTGTACTGATTGCCTTGGGGGCCTTTGTTCTGATGGCCGGCGTGGTATTATTGATTTTTAGGCCAAAAAATGTTCAAGCTTGATGATTATCGGGAATTTATAAGCGCGGAAACAATAAGCGAGATCAAAAATCTCGCTCAAAAGCTGTCTGGCAAAAAAATCGTCATGGTTAACTCGACCAACCGCGGCGGGGGAGTGGCAGAGATCCTGAACAGCCTGGTGCCCCTGTTAAACCAGGTAGGGGTAGATGTAGAATGGAGGGTTATTACCGGGGATGAATCATTTTTTGGCGTTACCAAAAAAATGCACAACGCGCTGCAGGGAGAACAGACAGAGTTTAGTGACCTCGAAAAAAAACTGTATCTGGAAACCAACAAGGTTTTCGCGGCGGACAATGATTTTTCCGTCTATGATCTGGTCGTTATCCATGATCCACAGCCGTTGCCATTGGTGGAATTCGCAAGGACGAGTGTCAAGCAGCCCTGGATATTCAGACTGCACATAGACGTAACTGATCCGGTCGTGAAAGCTTGGGATTTTGTAAAATCATACATCGGCAAATACAACGAAATGATTATCTCTCATGAGGATTTCAGGAAACCTGATTTACCGATACCTCAGCGCGTCATCGCTCCTGCTATCAATGCTCTCAGCGAAAAAAACAGGGATTTGCCTGATGGTTTGATAAACCAAAAATTGGCCGAGCATTCCATCGCCCTTGATAAGCCGATCCTGATCCAGGTTTCACGGTTCGATAAATGGAAGGACCCGATCGGAGTGATCCGGGTTTTTGAAAAGGTCAAAGCCAGGTTTGATTGCCAGCTGATATTACTAGGTGCTTTGGCTGACGACGACCCGGAAGGCCAGGAGATTTACGACCAGGTGCAAAAATTTTTGCAAAAGAGCCAGTACAAGGATGATGTAAAAATCATCTTGTTTCACGATTCGATTTTGACCAATGCTTTGCAGCGCGTTTCAACTGTCGCCATACAAAAATCAGTACGTGAAGGCTTTGGCCTGATTATCTCGGAAAGCATGTTCAAAAAAACACCAGTTGTCGCCTCGAACGTGGGTGGTATAAAAACACAGATTGCAGATGGCATCAATGGTTTTTTGCATGAGCCCGCTGACATTGAAGGATTTGCTGATGACATCTTGAAGCTTTTAGAAGACAAAGCCCTTCGGGACAAAATGGGCGAAGCCGGGAGGCGGCATGTGATTGAACATTTCCTGATGCCGCGGCTGATGTTAAACTGGCTCAATCTATTCAATCAGTATCTATCAAATGGGTAATAAAAAGAAAATCTTAATTTTGCATACGTCAGTGGGCCACGGCATAAAGGTTACGGCCCAGAATATTTATGCCCAGCTCCTCAAGAGCGGTAAATATGAGGTGCGCATTGATGATATCCAGCGCGTCGAGCGCGGCACATTTGTTGCAGTCACGGAAAAAATTTATCTGTTTATCATTGAGAAGCTGTCTTTTGTTTGGGGAATAATCTATTCTGATCAATTTCAGACGTTCATTTTGCCCTTTAGGAAAACGATTGCCGCTTTCAAGCACAAACATGTTTTAAAGCTCCTCGAAACATACCAGCCCGACATTGTGATCAGCACGCAGTCTGCGCCATCCGGGATTGTGGCTTACCTCAAGGCCAAGGGAAAATATAACGGCAAGCTGGTGGCCGCGTTTTCTGATTATCATTTGCATCGTTTTTGGTTGTTTGAGGAGGTTGACCTTTATCTCTGTAATATAGCTCTGCAAGCAGAAGAGCTAAGAGCGATGGGGGTTGCCGAAGAAAGGCTCGCGGTGACAGGCATGATTATCTCAGAAAAGTATTTGCAAAAGGTTGCGAGGTCCGCGGCTGCGAAAGAGTTTGGACTCAGCACAGAAGCGCCAGTGGTTTTGGTTTCGGGCGGCCGCCGGGGACTGATGGCTTCCAAGGAGATTGTCCGCCGTTTGAGAGAAAGCGAGATCCCTTTTCAGATCGCGGTAGTGACTGGCAAAAACGAAGCGCTCAAAATAGAGCTGGAGATGATCGACCCTTCGCTAAAGCATCCGCTCACTGTCCTCGGGTATGTAACTGATCAAGAGATTTTGATGTCCGCGGCAGACGTGCTGGTGTCAAAGCCGGGCGGGCCAACCATTGCGGAAGCGGTGTCCAAAGGTCTGCCGATTGTGATCACTGACGCGCACCCGGGGCATGAAATGAGAAACATGCACTACCTCGAACACCACAGTATTGCTTGGCATGGCCGCAATCCCATGGAAGCGGTTCGGCTAGTGGAACAGATTCTGAAAAATGAGATTAAACACGACAAAATTGCTGCTTACGAGAAAATAATCAAACCGAAAGAGGCTGTTTCATTGACAGCAGCGCTCGATCGCCTCTATATTTAAGACATGGGTATTTTAGGAAAAATTTTTGGTTCTGGTGACGACGAGATAGTGGAAATCCACGAGAGCAGCAGCGATGAAGCGCTTGAGGCTCCAGAAGAATCCGCGGAAGGACAGCTCGCGCTCGATATTTATCACACCAAAGACAATCTCGTCATCAAATCCACGATCGCGGGCGTAAAGCCTGACGATCTTGATATCACGATTGCTGATGACCGGGTAACGATCAGGGGCGAGCGCAAGCAGGAGCAAGAGGTGTCAGACGAGGACTATCTGATGCAAGAATGCTACTGGGGCAGTTTCTACCGGTCATTTGACCTGCCGTTCGAGGTGGATGTGGACAAAAGCGTGGCTGACATCAAAGACGGCATCCTAACCCTGATCCTTCCCAAAGCTTCGCGGTCCAAGACCAAGAAAGTCAAAGTCAAAAGCCAGATGGAATGAATACAGCAAATAGTAAATAGAAAATAGAAAATTGAAGTTAATATCCGGCGGCAACGCCGGTTTTTGTTTTCTCGCGAATCCACTACAGGTCGGAACTGAAGTAATTTAGCATTTGTGGTACAATAAATTACTAATTTAGGTACTTGCCCCTCGACTTCGCTCGGGACATTCGACTATTCTCGGAATGGTCGCAGTGAGCGCAGCGAACGAAGATCATGAGCGTAGTTCGAGCGGCAACGAAGAACGAAGTCGAATGGCAAAGAAACGCAAAATCAAAGTAAGGGGCGGGGAAGAGTTGCCAGAGTTTCATTTATCCCAAGGTTTGAAGCGGGGCATCCTGATCGTGGTGTTTTTGGCTTTGGCTGTGATCTCTTTTTTGGCGTTTTTTGATCAGGCAGGCAAATTTGGCGAACTTCTCAATAAAATTTTCGGTTTGCTCTTTGGTCAGGCGGCGTTGGTGCTGCCACTGATTTTCTTTAGCCTGGCTTTGGCCATATTTTTTGCCGCCCGCCGTAATACCGACGGAGAAGAGAATGAGGAATCTGATCTGCAGATCTATATTGGCGGCGGAGTTCTTACGGTGGCCCTGACCGGGCTGCTTCATCTTCTGGCCATGCGGGGCAATCCTAAC
The DNA here is from genome assembly GCA_001777515.1 of Candidatus Doudnabacteria bacterium RIFCSPHIGHO2_01_48_18. Lineage (GTDB taxonomy): Bacteria > Patescibacteriota > Doudnabacteria > UBA920 > 2-01-FULL-46-14 > 2-01-FULL-46-14. Next base: position 11,582 of record MFEF01000023.1, on the reverse strand, counting down.
TCGGGTTTCGACCTCGTGAAAATGGGGGCGGAAGGCCAATACGTGGGCGGGGGGTATATTGGCGTATTATCCGCACTGCCGCTTTACCGGTTTCTGGATTTCTGGCCGACCCTGTCTATATATGTAGCTGGCATTGTCATTTCTTTGATTCTGATTTTTGATATTAACCTCGCAAACCTGTTTAAGAGGAAGGAAAGAGAAGAAAAAGAGCCGCTTGGCAAAAAACTGCAGCGTGAGATTATGCAGGAGATCAAAATTAACAAAATGCAGACTGCTGGTTTTACCACTTCCAAGGTCAATACTGCGCCAGCCGCGGACATGGGTGAAGAAGATCGGCCAGCGATCAAGGTCAATAAGCCGGGTGACATTCCTGCCAACTCGGCAGTGGCTGCGGCTTTGGCTGGCGGGACTCTCCTCACGAAATTTAAAAAAGGCAATTGGCAGCTGCCGCCTCTTGATCTTCTTGAAGATTCACATACTGAGGTTGACAGCGGCAATATTGAAGCGAATGTGACAATCATTCAGAAAACTCTTTCGGATTTTGGCATTGAGGTTGAAATGGGGGAGGTCAATGTCGGGCCGACAGTCACGCAATATACTCTGCGGCCCGCGCAAGGTATTAAATTATCCCAGATTGCCGCGCTGCAAAATGATCTGGCGCTCGCGCTCGCCGCCAGCTCCGTCAGAATGGAGCTGCCGATTCCAGGGAAAGCCCTGGTGGGCATTGAGATCCCGAACCGCTCCACCGCGATCGTGCGCGTCAAGGACGTTATCTCAACAGACAAATTCGCCGGCCACAAATCTAACCTCGCGTTCGCGCTTGGCCGGGACGTGGCTGGCCACCCGATTATCGCTGATCTAGCGGCGATGCCGCACCTCCTGATTGCCGGCGCCACCGGTACTGGCAAGAGTGTTGGCATCAACGCGCTGATGATTTCGCTTCTCTATCGGAATTCTCCCGAGGAGCTGCGCATGATTGTCATTGACCCGAAACGCGTGGAGCTCAACCTTTATAATGGCATCCCGCATTTGTTGACACCCGTGGTTATTGACCATGATAAAGCAGTAAACGCTTTGAAATGGGCGGTGGCGGAAATGGATCGCAGATATAATTTGCTTGCCGAAGCCAAGAAGCGAAATATCCTCGAGTACAACTCGAAAGCCGAAAACAAGCTTCCTTATATAGTGATCGTGGTGGATGAGCTGGCTGACCTCATGGCGGTGGCGCAGCAGGACGTGGAAGCCGCGATTGTGAGACTGGCGCAGATGGCGAGGGCTGTGGGCGTGCATCTTGTGGTTGCGACCCAGCGTCCGTCAGTGGATATTATCACGGGTCTCATCAAGGCTAACATTACCGCGCGCATGGCTTTTGCAGTGGCTAGCCAGGTGGATTCCAGAACCATTCTCGATGCCTCGGGAGCGGAAAAACTCCTCGGCAGCGGGGACATGCTCTATATTACGGCCGAGCTTGGAAAACCCAAGCGCGTGCAAGGTTCGTATATTTCCGAACGAGAGGTAAAAAATGTTGTCGAGTTTGTCGCCGGCCAGGCAGGCGAGGTCGAGTACTCTCCGGAAATCCTTGAAAAACAGCGGCCGGGAACCGCGCTTGGTGGCAGCTGGGCAGATGATGAGGACGGCGATGACATGCTTGAGGAAGCGGTTGATGTGGTAAAGACTGCCGGGAAAGCCTCTGCTTCACTCCTGCAGCGGCGGCTGCGCATCGGCTACGCGAGAGCCGCGAGGCTCCTCGACCTCATGGAAGAAAAAGGTCTGATTGGCCCTGCTGACGGAGCTAAACCTAGAGATGTGTATGTGGCGGGCGCGGAAGCTGACGGCGTCCAAAGAGAAGAAGGTTACGGACACGACGAAGAAGGCGAGGGTACCTAAACATGGCTTTCGTCACAAAGCAAATCAAATCACAGACTTTGGGCGAACATTTGATTGCAGCCAGGAACCATCTCGGCATTAGTGTTGTCGAGATTTCTAAACTCTCCAAAATCCCTCCGAAATATTTGGACGCGCTCGATCAGGGGGACTATTCGCGCCTGCCGGCCGGGGTTTATGTTAAAGGGTTTATCAAAACCCTGGCGAAGATTTATCGGGCGGACGAGAACGCCTGGTTTTCGTTGTATGAAGCTGAAAAAGACATGGAAGAAAATATCGCAATCAAACCTAAGCAGTCCAAGGTTGTTGTGCCTGAATTTGTGTTTAGCCCGCGGACGGTGGCCGTGCTCGCAGTTGCGCTGATTGGTGTTCTCAGTCTCTCATATTTGTATTTTCAAATCAGTTCAGTCAGGCGGCCGCCTGCGCTCGCGGTTTATTCCCCGGAACAGGATGGCTTTGCCGACACAAGCCTTATTGTCGTGCGCGGCAAAACCGAGGCGGGCGCCACAGTTTATTTGAACAACCAGCTCGTGGTTGTGGATGTTAACGGAGAGTTTCGAGAGAACCTCAGCCTTGCGCCAGGCACCAACACTCTCGTGATCAAAGCCGTGAGTAAATTTGAAAAAGAAACCGTGGTCACCAGATCAATTGTGATTCCTGAAAAACAGATCGCCGGCGCGTTTGATCCAGAAATGCCGACAACGACGCCTGAGACAATTCGTGAAGTCCAATTGGAGCTGGTGGTTGGCCCGCAAGCCGCCTGGGTCAGCATCCAGGTTGATGGTCAAGAAGAGTTTACCGGGACAATGCTCGCCGGGTCATCTCGCGCTGTGAGAGCCAGCAGTTCCGTTCGAATCAGCACCGGCAATGCTGGTTCGACAAAAGTGATTTTGAGCGGCCAAGACATCGGTCTCATGGGCAAGGAAGGCGAAATGCTCAGGGATGTTGAATTCACGAAATGATGGTATAATTTAGGCATGGCTAAGATTGACGTGGACACAAAAATCGAAACAGGGGGAAAGCAGGATGCCCTGGATAGTGCGATTGATCAGATTCGCGAGAAATTCGGCGATGGTTCGATCATGAAGCTCAACGAGGCGAGATCTCTCAATGTAGAGTCCTGGCCGACCGGTTCCATTTCTCTGGACCTTGCGCTCGGGGTAGGGGGCATCCCCAAGGGCCGCATCATCGAGGTGTACGGCCCTGAGTCTTCCGGCAAAACCACTCTGACCATGCACATGATCGCGGAGATTCAGAAACGCAAGGGGCAAGCCGCGTTCGTAGACGCAGAGCATGCCATGGATCCGGAATACGCGGAAAAAATCGGGGTGAAGCTTGACGAGATGCTTATCTCCCAGCCCGATACTGGCGAGCAGGCTCTCGATATTGTTGAAACATTGGTGCGCAGTAACGCAGTTGACATTATCGTGGTGGATTCGGTCGCTGCGCTCACGCCCCGTGCTGAAATAGAAGGCGAAATGGGTGACTCACACATGGGACTCCATGCCAGGCTCATGAGCCAGGCCCTGCGAAAGCTCACAGCGATCATTTCCAAATCCCGTTCGACCGTAGTGTTTATCAACCAAATCCGCATGAAAATCGGCGTGATGTTTGGCAATCCAGAAACTACCACGGGCGGGCAGGCCCTCAAATTTTATTCGTCCGTGAGAATGGAAGTGCGAAGATCAGCGCAGATCAAACAAGGCGACCGCGTGCTTGGCAACCGCGTCAAAGTTAAAATCGTAAAAAATAAAGTCGCCGCCCCTTTCAAAATCGCCGAGTTTGACATCATGTGGAACGAAGGAATTTCCTATGCCGGCGACCTGCTTGATACTGGCGTGGCGCTTCAGGTTATCGGCAAAACCGGCAACACATTTTTGTTTGGGCAGGAGCGCCTCGGCGTGGGCAGAGAGGTTGCCAAACAGTTTCTGCGCGACACGCCCAAAGTCGCCAAAGAGATAGACGCGGCGGTTCGCAAGGCAGTAAAAGAAGGAAAGATTCCAGAAGATCAGGAATAACAAAACTCAAACTCCCCGAAAGGGGAGTTTTGGTTACCCTTCGACCCGCCTGCAGCGCCTGAGGCGCAGCCGATGGCGGGCAGGCAAGCTCAGACTAAAGCTGTTATAATTCAGCCATGGTTTATCAGAAACAATTTGTAGCGCTCGATCTGGAAACTACGCATCTTGATTTCAAGGAAGGAAAAATCATGGAAATCGGAGCGGCAGAGTTTGATCTGGTCTGGAACGCCAAAAAGAAAATGGTAGAAGCCAAATTCGGGAAAACTTTGTCTCTTTTGGTGAACCCTGAGATCGAGCCGTCGGAAACCGCCCTCGCCATAACTGGGATAAAAAAAGAAGAGCTAACCGCTGCGCCAGCGTGGCCCGCGGTGCGCGGCCGGGTGGAAGAATTTGCAGGCAAGCATGTGATCGCCGGGCACAACGTGCAGTTTGATTTAGGATATCTAAAAAATCAGGGCTTGCGTCTCAAAAACGAAGCGTTCGACACACTGGAACTTGCCCGCACACTAGTTCCGCTGCTCGAGTCGCATTCCCTGGAATCATTGGCAGAAGGGTTTGGCGTGCTAAAGGACGCTCCGCATCGCGCGCTTGTGGATTGCCAGAATACCGCCGAGGTCGCGGCCGCGATTTTAAATGATTTTTTGACTTTGCCTGCCCGGCTGCAGAGCAAGGTCAAGCAGATTTTAGCGAGATCATCCGGGATTCTGGGAAGCATTATCGCCGATTTACCTGAGGTGCAGCTGCCGGCCAAACTGATTCCGTCCATCTTAGCGCCGGAAATCAAACCGCATTTGGCTGACATTGAGTTCAAAGATCAGACTATTTATTGCCATCCGCTGTCGTTTAACCGCCTGGAGGAGATTTTGGCTGAATTTGCCACTCGCAAACAGCCAGCCATAATCGCGCTGCCGCACCGGCCGTTTTTGGCAAGCGTCCGCGGCAAGATTATGGTCAATCCTGCCTCTGCTCTCTGTGACAAGCGTTTGGAGTTGCTCTCGGCGCAGGGAAAATATTCGGAAACTTTGGGTCGCGCGCTTGCTAAAATCGAGATTATGCTTGCGACTGCCAAGAGTCTTGATCTTGGCAGGCTGAAATGGTCCCCAGACGAGGCCGCTGTTATGAACTCGTTGCTCGTGAACCCGCGACTGTGCCTGAGGCACGATTGCGGTTACGCGCGGGAGTTAGACGCGAAAATTGAATCACCGGTTTTCGCGGATTTGGGAACAGTGTTGAATCTTACCAAGCATTGGTCAAAAAAATTTAATAAAGAACACCTTGTGTTGTTTGACCTTTCCGTTATTGAGGATAAATTTACTGATTCCATGATCGCGCGCTGGAATCTGAAAAAAATCAGAAATTTTTTCTCGCCGCTGTACGGTATCGAGGACGGGCAAGACAGCATCGCAGGCAATGTCCCTGATGAAGTGGAAAGCATGCTCAATGAGCTGGATTTGTTTTTTGGGATCTTACATCTTGTGTATTTGAAACGTATTGGCGAATTCTCCGAGAATTTGGTCGTGGATGAAGCAGAGCGTGTCCACGATCGGTTTCAAAAATTGTTCCACCCAGCTTCAAAACTGAAAAACAAATTGGAAAATTTTTCCGCGTTTTTGAAACAAGGGGTGTCTTTTGCGGAAGAGGAAATACAAAATGAAATGTCCGCTCTCAAAGCTGCGGTTGATGAAGCAGCAATTTTTGTTGATAATTTTTTTCTTTCTCCGAGCGAAGAAAATATTTCTTGGCTGGAATTTGGTCCATCCTGGGTGGACCTCAATCTGCAAAAAAAAGACCTGGCCGCCGAATGGAAAAATTTCTCGAAAAGTTTTTCTGGCGTGACTATTGTTGACGCGGTGCTGCCAAATGCCTCGCGCGCATATTTCGAAAAACGGCTGGGGCTCAACGAGTATCGGGTTACAAAATGCCTCGAGGAGAAACAGTCTCAGGAAATTCCTGTTCGGATTTTTTTCAAGAATCTTGGCGCTGCCGACCAGGGGCGGCTGTTTGCCAGCCTTCAAGGGCGCGCCTTGCTTTTGGTGCCAAACGAAAACCAGCTGGCGGAAGCGTATCGTTTAGTCTCGCGCGACCCGGCCTTTGCTGAAACTGAGATTCTGACTTATAAATTTTCCGGCAGCGTGGCCGCGCTCAAAAAAAAGCTGCGTAGCCAAAGCGCAAAGAAATTGATTTTGATTCTTACGTTGCACGCGCTTGTGAAACAGTGGAAGAATCTGCCGCCGCTCGACACTCTCGTGATTTTCCGGCTGCCGTTTGAAGCGCGCGGTTCCAAATCTTCTCTCTTGGGTCTCGATCCGCGCGGCGGTTTTATAGAGGCAATCCTCCCGCGGGCCATCGCGCAGCTTCACCGTTTAGTATCATCGTTTTTGGCGTCGCCAGGTGAGAGAAAAAACATCTTCATCCTCGATCCGCGCATCATCAGCGACTATGATCAGTCGTTCATGAAATATTTTGAAGAATTTCCGGAATTTTTAATATCCACAATCAGCCCGGAGCAAATTTCGCAGATTTATGCGGAAAACAGCCGTTGACAAACGGCTGTTTTTCTGCTATCATTGTTTTATTGAAGTGAGATTCGCACCTTGAAATAAAAACCCGCCAGCTGGCGGAGACCAATAGTAGCCATGAGAGGAAAGAAACTGACCTAGAAGCGGCTTCCCCCTCCTGACTTACTGTTCGTCGCAGGCGTTCCAACCCGCCTATTCCGATAAAACAAAAACAAAATGAAAGTGTTATAACCAAAATTAGTTATAACAGTTAGCGGTTTCCCTAAAAAAACCAAAATAAACAAAAAGAGTTTTTAGGCCCGACTCGCTCGGACCATAAGAACGGTACAGGAGATGTTCCTTGTAAACAGGTTGGATAATACAAGATTCGCTTTTTGACGATGTAGTGTAGGTCCACGCACTGCTTGCACCGATCCGCCGGTTGGCGGATGGGTTCAGCCAGTGCGTGAGCCCACCCTGTCAAAGGGCAGGGCTTATGCCCAGAGATATATTATTTTAATTTAGCTCTATCGCGCATAAGCCTTTTTTTATTGCCTAGAAAATCATTTTCATATATCATTCCATCATGATGAATACGCTAATCGAGAAGAACAAAAAGAAACTGCTTGAGGAAAAGGATCGCCTGGAGAGCTTGCTTGCTCGGGTAGCCAGCAAGGACGAGACCAACGGCGATTTCCATGCCAAGTATCCGGATTTCGGTTCCACTGAAGAGGACAACGCGGCCGAGGTCGCTGCTTACGAAATGAATATCGCTGAGGAGCATGATCTTGAACTAAAGTTGAACCGCGTCTCAGCCGCGCTCGCGCGGATCGATAAAGGCAATTATGGGATCTGCGCGGTCGGCGGCGAAGAGATCCAAGGGGCGAGACTCGAGGCAGTTCCGGAAGCGGAGAACTGCGTGCAACATGACAACGCCAGCTAAATTTTTTTTTGTTGGTGTTCTCGTGGTGGGACTCGATCAGATTACTAAGCTTTACGCCGCAGAAAATTTCCCGATTATAAAAAATCCCGGCATGATTCTCGGAATCAATCTGCCGGGTTTTTTTGATGCCATGCTGATAGCATTGCTTCTGGTTTTGTTTGCCGTACTTTATATTTATTATTTTCGGAGACCGAGCCTCGATTTTGTTTTGATTCTTGCGGGGGCGGTTTCTAATCTTCTGGATCGTTTTATTCTCGGGTATGTTCGGGATTTTATTGATGCGGGCATTGCCATGATGAATATCGCGGATATCGCAGTATGGCTCGGCATAATATTTCTTCTGGTAACAAATTTCAGAAAGGCTGCTTGAAGATATGCTGCAAAAAATTTATTCAGCCGCGGTCCTGGGCCTTAGCGCTGAACTCGTAGAAATTGAAACTGATATCTCGAACGGCCTGCCCGCCACCATCATCGTCGGTTTGCCAGACGCGGCGATCAGAGAATCCAAAGAGCGCGTCAAATCCTCACTCAAGCATTCCAGCACTCAGTTCCCCAAAAGCCGGGTCGCGGTGAACCTCGCGCCAGCGGATCTGCCAAAAATCGGCACGCACTATGATTTGCCAATAGCGGTTTCCATATTACTGTCCTCAGGACAGATGCAATTTGATCCGGCAGGGAAGCTGTTTGTCGGCGAGTTGGCTCTCGATGGCCAGTTGCGGCCGGTTTCCGGCGTCCTGGTCATTGCCGAAGCTGCCAGGAATAAAGGGTTTACTACGATGTTCGTGCCCGAGGAGAATGCTTATGAGGCGTCGCTCATCACTGGTATAAATATTGTGGCAGTATCAAGCCTGGCAGCTGTTTTGCGTGTTTTACAGGGTTTTTCGCCCGAGGTTTATTTCACCAGGCCGGATGATTTTGATGCGCAGGGTGAAAGTTCGACCACACCATGGGATTTTCGGCTGATCCGTGGCCAGGAAATGGCGAAACGCGCGCTGGAGATCGCAGCGGCAGGATCGCATAATGTTCTAATGTCCGGACCGCCCGGATCAGGAAAGACTTTGCTGGCCCGCGCCCTTGCCTCGATTTTGCCCCGGCTTTCTGAGGGCGAAGCTCTCGAAGCCACGAAAATTTACAGTATCTCCGGCCTGCTGCCTGCTAAACAAGGACTGGTGCGCGAGCGGCCATTTCGGAGTCCGCACCATACGGCTTCAGGAATTGCCCTGGTTGGTGGCGGAACAGACCCTAAACCAGGGGAGATAACATTGGCGCACCGCGGAGTGTTGTTCCTTGATGAATTCCCAGAGTTTCATAGGGATGTTCTCGAGAGCCTGCGGCAGCCGCTTGAGGACGGCATTATCAATGTGGCCAGGGCGACACGAAGCGTTTCTTTTCCGGCAAAATTTATGCTGATTGCGGCGCAAAACCCATGTCCGTGCGGTTTTGCCGGTGATCCGGAGAAAACTTGCGTTTGCAGTCCCACCCAGTTTCTGCGGTATCAAAAGAAAATCTCTGGCCCGCTTCTGGACCGTATTGATTTGCATGTCGAAGTGCCGCGGTTGTCATTTGAAAAGATCGAGGACGAAACAGAGCTTGAGGATTCGGCCGCAGTGCGCGCAAGGGTCATGGCCGCAAGAAAACTGCAGCAGGAGCGTTTTGGCAAAACCAATTCGGAAATGGGCATCAAAGAGATCAAAGAATTTTGCCGGCCCGACGACGCGGGTCTCATGCTGCTTCGAAGCGCAGTCGGCAGCCAGCATCTGTCTGCGCGGGCTTATCACCGGGTTTTGAAACTGGCCAGGACCATTGCCGACCTTGCGGATTCCGCTATCATTCGCACTCATCATGTGGCAGAGGCACTAATGTTCCGTCCAAAAGCGGAGCTGTAAACGGAAATTGGGGAAATAGGAAAAATATGGTAAAATAAAATCATGCAAATTACCAAAGGAATAATTGCCGCGGCCGGCAAAGGCACGAGATTTCTACCGAGCACTAAAGCCATGCCCAAGGAGATGCTGCCAGTGGTGGATAAACCCATTATCCAATATATAGTAGAAGAGTTTGTGGCAGCCGGGATCAGAGATATTGTGATCGTGACCGCTTCTGACTATAGCGCGATTGAAAATCATTTTGGCCATAACCCGGAGCTGGAGCAACATTTACGCAAGAGCGGAAAAAAAGATACGCTCAGGGAGATAATACGCATCTCAGAAATGGCCAATTTCATTTATATCCGGCAGAAAGGCCCGTACGGCAATGGCACTCCTTGTTTGAACGCTGCCAAAGTGATCGGAAACGAACCTTTTGTTTACGCTTTCGGCGACGATCTCGTCCTGTCAAAAAGTTCGTTTACTGCTCAGATGGTTAAGGCTTACAGACGAAATCCGGGAATATATTTGGGAGCGCAAGTGGTTGCCAGAGACCAGCTCCACAAATACGGAATCATCGAGCCTTCTATAGGCAGTAAAACCGGGGAGATGCGAGGTATTGTTGAGAAGCCCGAAGCGGGAAGATCTCCCTCCAATCTGGCAAATATTGGCCGGTTTATTCTTCCTCCTGAAATTTTTCCAGTGCTCGCACGAAAGCGCCTGGGCAAGGGGGGTGAACTCTGGCTCATTGACGCGATACATGAATTGATCAAAAGTGGCAAGAAAGCTTATTTCAAAAAAATTGAGCGCGGCCAGTGGTACACAACCGGCGATCCTGTAAATTATCTCGAAGCAGTCAGAGCGTTTGCTCTCGCTAGGAAAGATATTAAAAACAAAGTTAAGCATATATTCAAGTGAAACCCGCCCAAATTTGCTTTGCAAATTTCAGTCGGGCAGGCAGAGTCAAAAAAATATTTAGATAAAGCAAAAGCTGCATGCGTAAAATAAAAATCAAAATCATCCTGACTATTCTTGCCGTAGTTTTTACAGCGCAAGCGTGCGGGCTCGGACCGAAAGATACCGGTCCCAAGGTGGAGCTGGTGTGGTGGAAAGTTTTTGACGATGACAGGCAGGTACGCTCTCTTATCGAAGCGTTTGAAAAAGCCAATCCAAACGTATCTGTTAGATTTGTTCAAAAAAATATTGAAACTTTTGAGGACGAACTCATTGACGCGCTTGCCGCCGGCCAAGGTCCTGATATTTTTTCTGTGCACAACGATTGGCTGCCGAAACATCGGGATAAAATGACGCCGGCACCGGCAACTATTCTGGGTCTCCGGGAGCTGCGGCAGGATTTCATTGAGGTTTTGGAAACTGACCTGGTTTCCGGCGATCAGATTTACGCTCTGCCTCTGTCAGTGGATGTGCTGGCTTTGTACTACAATAAAGACCTGCTGCGTTCTGCGGGGATAGCTTTGCCGCCCAGCAGCTGGCAGGAACTCGTTAACATTGTGCCGAGACTAACTCGTCTTGATTCGCTGGGGAATTTCCAGAGAAGCGGGGTGGCGCTGGGGACAGCAGATAATATCAATAGGGCCGCTGATATCCTGAGTCTCATGATGCTGCAGAATGGTACGCCGATTTTTGGCAAAGACCGCAGGGGAGCAGAATTCGATAAGGATGTTCGTGACGCGAATGGTGACGTTTATTCTCCCGGAGTCCGAGCGCTAGAATTTTATACGCAGTTCGCGCAGCCCTCAAAAACAATCTATACCTGGAATGCACGGAACAACAACTCGATTGACGCGTTTGCTTCCGGTCAGGCGGCCATGATTTTTTCTTATTCGTATCTCGCGGAAACTCTGCGCGAGAAAGCGCCGTTCTTAAACTATGGCGTGGCCCGGGTGCCGCAGCTGAACGGCGCGAATTTGCGGGTCAATTTTGCCAACTATTGGGCCGAGGGCGTCTCAAAGCAGAGCAAAAATCCGCAGATCGCCTGGCAATTTCTCAAATTTATCACCAGCCGCGAGATACTTCCTGCCTATTACGAGGGTGTAAAGCAAGTCTCGCCGCGCCTCGACATCATAGAAGACCAGATCGCTGATCCTGAAATTGGCGTGTTCGCGGAAAACGCGCTGACAGCCAAGAGTTTTTACAAACCAGACAATGACGCTGTCGAAAATATTTTTTTGCAGATGATCAATGATGTCGTCCTGCGCCATATTTCCGCGGACGACGCGATCGGCGCCGGTGTTCAGAAAGTTAACCTTTTGCTGCGGAATTTATGAAGCAGTTTATTGTTGCGGCGCTAATCGTGGTCAGCTTTGTCAGCCTTTTGCCGCTTCAGGCGCAGGCGATAACGCTTGTGCCATGT